>JAISIP010000002.1 GCA_031261965.1 Victivallales bacterium
ATCCGACTCAAAAAGCAACCCGTTCTCGCCGTCTCGGATCAACTGAGTCAAACCGCCGACCGCCGAGGCGATCACTGGCAGACCGGCACTCCACGCCTCCAATACCACAATGCCAAAAGTTTCATCGCGTGAGGGCATGATAAAAACATCGGAATCCTGATACGCCGCAACCAGCCGCTCATCATTCGCACCTAAACCCGGGACGATTGTAATGCGGTCTTCCACCTGAAGTTCACGCGCAAGCTCATGAAGTTCCTTCAAGTAATAATCGGTGCTTGGCGGTCCGATAATGAGTGCATGGACATTTTCGCCCTCTTCGGTAAGCGTGGAGACAAAACGCACCAAAAGCTTCTGATTCTTTTGTTCGTCGATGCGCGAAACACACAACAGCAAAGTCCTGTAAGGCGGAATGCCGAACGCCTTGCGTACATCGGTCTTTACCGGGGTGGAAAATCGTTCAAAATCCACCCCGTCCGGCAAGCGCAAAATCCGCTTATTCGGCCAGCGATGCCGCAGAAAATCCGCATCCTCTTTGCCGACGCAGACAACCCCCGAAGCATCTTTGATAAAGTTGCGCCGCCACGCATGTGTCAACTCGATAAGCCTGCCATACGAGACCGTATGACGAAGCGGACTTTCCAACTCAAGGCGTTCTTGTTCAGGAATTTGCAAGTAGCCGCGCTGAAAGCTCACCACATAGGGAATCTTGCGTTTACGCGCCGCGGCACGCACCAGCCCGGCTATTCTCCCGGCACTGTGAACATGCAACAAATCGTAGTCCGAAGTTTTCAAAAAACGGTAAAGGCTCATCGATACGGGATTGCCAAAACGGCGATCAAGCCGATGCCGGTCTTCATCGGATAGCGGCCAGTACGGGTACTGGTATGGGAAACGTCTGATCGCAATGCCCGAACGCTCCTCCATCTCCAAAGGCGCAAGAGCTGTAGTACAAAGGATTTCTGACTCCACATTGTGTTTGCGCATCCCAAGCACGCTATTCCAGATGGAATTTTCGGTGCCGCTCCACTCTTCAAAGGCGAATCGGCGGATAATCTGGGCGGTTTTTATCATATGACCCCCTTTTGAGCGGCGCGATTGCCGCAATAATAGGCGTAATGTTCCACAATTCTCCACACAAGCAGCCCCGGCAATGCCGAGAAGTTGCGCCACAGTTTTGCGAGACGCAAATCAGCGCGAGAGTCTATGGCAATTTTCGATAAAACCGAGCGTATATGGAGCTTTTCGCCGGTGACACGGGTACGGCATTCACCCAGCAAACGGAAAAATTTCCAAAGATTCAGCCAACTAATGTTCGGTGAGTACTCCACCCGCGCCTCAGGGACATAGGCGATCTTGCCTTTGGCTTGTTCAAGTCGGGTTGCCCACTCCAACGAAAATGCAAGCGGCAACTCGGTACTAAACGGCAAATCAAGTGCGACATCACGGCGAATCGCCGCCGAACAAAGTGAAAACGCCGGTTGAGGCACAGCGAATTTTCGCGCAATATCGCAACGGAGCGGAAGCGGCGAATCACTGCTGCTTTCCTGACAGGCAAAAACCGCCGAAAGTGAGGAATTTTTCTCCAGCGGAGTCACCAGGTTATGCAAATAGTCGGCATCAAGCGGACAAACATCCGCATGATTTATTACAACAATATCGCCACGCGCTTCGCTTACGGCGCGATTGAGGAGTTCACCGGGAAGATGTTGCCCCTCCGGCATGGTGATTTTACGAACTTCAGGATAATAGTCAAGTATCGCGCAAGTGCGATCAATCGAGTGATCGTCGCAAGAGACAACTTCAAAATCTCTCCGATTTTGGGCAAAAAAAGCGGCAAGCGTTCTGCCTATACGCTCTTCGTTGTTGCGAGAAGGAATAACGATACTGACCATATAAAAACATCCTGTAGTTTGCTCCAATATACCACGGCAATTGGCTTTTGCAATCTTTTCACATCAAAAACACCGATATGCGGGCAAAAAAACTCCCGAACGGAAAGAGATTTCCGATCGGGAGTTGGTTTTTAGAGATACCTTTTAGCCGTTAATTCGGCAATGGAATCTGCGTCTTAGTGCTTCTTGTATCCGCACTTCGGGCAGACACCATCAACCAAAGCAATGCCGCAGAGCGGACAACGATCCATCGACTTGCTCGGGGTATAGCTCTCGGTCGCGGCGTTGACTCCGCTGGTAAAGGTGATCTTGGCGATATTGAGCTTGTCTTTGAGCAAGCTGTAGACGATTTTGATCATCCCTTCGACCGTCATGGTCTCTTTGGTGACTACCAGACGACACTCAGGATACGCCGTCGCCAGTTCGTTCTTAAACGCCGGACCCTTCATCGTGTTAGTCGGCGCACCGTTCTTAATGCCCTGTTTCTCGTAAACATCAAGAATCGCCGGAAGCAACGGATCGTCGGAACGCAAAATCAGCGCATGGTCAAAGTTTTTCAACACATCCCACGCGGTTTTCTGAATTTCGTTACAGGGGAAAACCATATTGACCCCGGGGTTGACCGTGTCTTCGACTTCAAGCGTCAGCACACCGGTGTGACCGTGCAGATATTGAGCTTCGCCCTTAAAGTTATAAAACCGATGGGCGTACTGCAAATCAAGTTTTGTGATACTTCTCATTTCTTTTTCTCCTACGTTTTAGTTTTTTGGACTACATTTGCGCCTCTACGCAAATAAAAAAATATGCCGGAAATCACACAAGCTTATATAGCCTGTGTAGTAAAGATAATATAAAAAAGATAAAAAATCAAGAATGATTACTGATTTTTTGCGAAAAAATTCCAGCTTCTTGCGGATTAGAGCTACACAAGCGAAACTCCTTTGAAGAAGTTTCGCTTGTTCTGACTCGGTAAGTTATTTTTTGGTGAATTTATTATTCCACTCTTCAAGCTTCTTCGCTGCAAACTCGCGGCCGCCAAGTCCAAAGGCTATCGCAAAAGCCACGCAGATCGAGCCAAGCAACAGACCAAACGCGATTTCGACGATCCGCCCGTTCAAATTCAGCGTGGAGATCGCCACCGCGCCGGTAAAGATCAACACCGCAATGCGAGCCGCCGCCGCCAAAATTTCGGCACTTTCGCCCTTGCCCTTAAGCGCATTAGCCGCCAGGTTCGCAAGGAAAATACCGATCATCATAACGATGATTCCGACGATGACGTTACCGCCGAAGACGATAAAGACCCGAACCAATTTCGCCAATTCCAGGAATCCGAGTAACTCACAGGCGGAGACCACCGCAAAGAGCATAACCGCGATAAACGTCAATTTGCCCACCATGGCGGAGGGTTTAATCGAGCTTGAGCTTTTGGGTGCAAAACCGAGTGTCGTAATCAAACGGTCGAAGCCGAATCCTTCAAACAGTTGCCCGACGATCCCGGAAACCACACCGCCGACCACAAACGCGGCGAAGATCAGCACTCCGGCGGCGATCACGCTGCCGGTGGCATTGAGAATCATATCGAAGAATGTCGAAACGGAATTGGTCAACGCGTTTATCTGCAAGGCGTGCAACGCCGAAATCACCACCGGGATCGCCACTAAGACATAGGCTACTAAACCCGCCAAGTGGGATATGCCCTGTTCGCCAAAGACGTTCTTTCCGCCGTTCTTTTTGCCGAATTCGTCCAAACGCGAAAGAAAGAGCAATCCGGTAGCCGCCCGACGCACGATACGGGCGATGAAAAGCCCGAGAATAAGAATAGCCGCCGCCGCGATAAGATTCGGTATAAAACCGACGATCTCGTCGAGCATACTCTCCAGCGGAGCGGTGATTCCGTCGATATTCAACGCCCGCAACACCGCCGGGACAAAAAACAGAAAAACCACCCAGTAAATCACATTGCCGGCAATTTCGCTAAAGGATTTTACCGGCTTGCCACCGGTAAGGTCATCGTCAAATTTCTGTTTTGCCGGGAATTTTTCGTCGATTTTGAGCACCAGCATTGCGGTATAGGTAAAATATTCCAGCACCGAAGCGACCACCCAGGCGACACAGAGCAAAAGCCCTGCCGCAACGATATTAGCACCGTACCCGACCACGGTTTTGGCAAAATCGCGAATCGGCTCTGCTGCTCCCGAGAGATTCAGAGAGGTCAAACACGCTAAAATCGTCAACAACAAGATGGTGTAAAAAACAATTTTTGAGACGACTTTTTCGATTTTTGAGGATGATACGGCTTTTTTGCCGCCGGGGAAGCTCTTGTCGAGTTTTTCATCCATTCCCAATTTTCTTACGATCTTGGCCGCTATGGCGGCAAAGAACCACGACAACAGCCAGCCGACAATCAGAATCAAGAGGGCATACACTAAATTTAGGATATTGCCTCCTACGATCATTTGCCAGATCTCCTGCCAAAACTCCGCGAAACTGTTAGGGTTACCGTTCATGATTTCTCCTTGTTTTATAGTTAGAGGTAGCCTTAAGGATACCACATACGCACTATTACTGTAGCATAAAAGCGCGTATTTGCAAGCAAAAGCGCCAAAGCTGCAAAAAAAGCGGACAAAATAGTTTTAGAGGTAGCCTTTACTATTTGCTCACTTAGAGCTTATCCACTAATAATGGAAGTGTTATGACGAAGCACCGGGCAACCAGTCGCGCAGTTGAAAAAAATCGGGGATATTGGAAGAAATATCTACGATTTTTTTCGACAAGTGAATGGCTAATCGGGGCAAGTCAGAGCGTTTTCGTTTATTAGTTGATAAGCT
>JAISIP010000019.1 GCA_031261965.1 Victivallales bacterium
ATTGTAATGCATAGTTCGGGACTTTCTGTTCAATATTAGTGTTTTATGCATTACTAATATAGAACAAGTCCCGATTTTAACAATCAATTCCGAAAATTTTTATCGGACAGTAGTGATGTAGCAAATAAAGTTTTTCAAGCATTTCCCAACCTTCTCACTTTCCGGCTAAGTTGTTTTTAGTAAGTCTTTTTCTGTATTGCTTTGTGTTGTGTGGTTGCTGCAAAATCCGCAACAACCACCCCGCGCATGAATAAGCAAGTAGTTTTTCAAGTTTGGTCACTGGTAGTCGCCTCCCTCTTTTTGCTGTAACTCCAATAACACACGGTCAAAGTCGCTTTCAAACATTTTATCTTGTGTTATTCTGTATTTTTCAAATTCTGTTTCAGCATAGAGTTTCGCTTGCTCGTGTGATATTTTGCCTTTTCCTGTTAATATTTCTTTGCCGTTAAATTCAAGAAAACCGTCAAGACGATTCGCCCAATCCGCCATTGTCATGGGAATTCGATTTTCCGCTTGTATTTCCGCATAATCCAAATACATGGTTACAAGTCGATTAAGGAAATTTATTTCTTTTTCCGAAAGATAATTTTTCGCAACCGAAACATCGAATTTCTGGATTTTGCCGTCGGGTGCATCTTTCCACGTTGTAAGCCCCATATTGGTTCTGTTTGCGTCTGCTCTTTCGGCAATTATTTCGGCGGCAGTATGCCGGTGAACGGCAAAATGGAGCTTATTTTGAACCGTTTGAAAAAAATCTTTGGTCGTCTGGGCGGTTTTGTCGTAATCAACCGCAGTGGCATAAATATCGGTGATTTTTTGATAAAACATTCGTTCGCTTGCACGAATTTCGCGAATGCGTTGTAGTTGTTCCTCAAAAAATTTGTTGGTAAATTTATGCCCGGTTTTGAACCGTTCATCGTCCATAACAAAGCCTTTGATGGTGTAATCTTTAGCAATGCTTATAATCCATTTTCTGAACTGCACCGCTTTTTGATTGTCAATCTTAAAGCCTACCGCTATAACTGCCTGTAATCCGTAATGTTTGGTCTTATAATTTTTGTTGTCCGCAGCAGTTATTAGAAATTCTCTAATAACTGTAGCTTCTTGCAATTCGCCGTCCGAGAATATTTTTTTCAGATGATAATTTATTGTCGGAACTTCAACGCCGTAAAGCTCGCTCATCATTTTTTGAGTGAGCCAAATATTTTCATTTTCGTATCTCACTTCAACGGTGTTTTCGCCTGTTGTGGAAACGAAAGTAAGATATTCCGCCGCCGATGAATCCGATTTTACAATACGATTTTTCATTTCATTCCTATTACTGTGGTATGCTGACGCAATACAATAGCATCTAAGCATTGTTTTGCAACTGCATTGTCCGAAAATATACTTTTTCTGTCCTCAATCCGCGAAGAAAGGCAAATTCCCGAAATTTTTTCTTGAAAAAAGCCTGGCTTAATGCTATATTATGAACTTGAGTTTATGTTATTGCAAGTAAGGAGGATTCCCCATGAACGAGAGTCCTAAAAATGTAAAATTAGAAGTCGAAGGCAAGCTCGTCGAGTTGCCCGTCGTAGTCGGTACCGAGGGCGAAAAAGCCATCGATATTGCCAACTTACGCAGGGAAACCGGCTATGTGACGCTTGACCCGAGCTTTTTAAACACCGCCGCCTGCTACAGTCAGATCACCTTTATCGACGGCGAAAAAGGAATATTGCGTTATCGGGGAATCCCGATCGAAGAGCTGGTCAAAAAAACCATGTTCGTCGAAGTCGCCTATCTGCTCGTCCATGGCGAGTTGCCGACCGAAGAAGAACGGCAGAAGTTTTCGGAGCTTCTAAACGTCAACTCCATGTTGCACGAAGATATGCGCCACTTTTTCGACCATTTCCCGGCCGGGGCACACCCTATGCACATTCTTTCGACCATGATCAACGCATTGGCGGCGTTTTATCCCAACGTTGACCTCAAATCCATGGCGGACGATATCGACGTCTCCACCGCCCGGCTGATTTCGATCGTCCGCACCATGGCGGCGTTTGCCTACAAAAAATCGATCGGCGAGCCGGTGGTCTACCCCCGGCACGATCTGTCGTATTGCGCGAACTTTTTGAACATGATGTTCGATTCTTCGGTGCGTCCGTATCAGATTCACCCCGATGCGGTGCGGATTTTGAACATACTTTTTATCTTGCACGCCGATCACGAGCAGAATTGTTCGACCACGACCGTACGCACGGTCGGCAGCGCGCAGGTAAATCTTTATGCGACGATCTCCGCCGGAATTTCGGCACTCTCCGGCCCGCTCCACGGCGGCGCGAACCAGGAGGTGATCGAAATGCTCAAGCTGATTCAAGCCGACGGCAATATCCGCAAATTCATCGATATGGCGAAGGATCGCAACAACCCGTTCCGCCTGATGGGGTTCGGGCATCGTGTCTATAAAACCTACGATCCGCGTGCGGCGATTATCAAAAAAGAGTGCAACGATTATCTGGAAAAAACCAATTACAGCGACCCGTTGCTCGACATCGCCCGTCAGGTCGAAGAGATCGCCCTGACCGACCCCTATTTTGTCGAGCGAAATCTCTACCCCAATGTGGACTTCTACACCGGGATTCTCTACCGGGCGTTGGGTATTCCCGAGGATATGTTTACCGTGATGTTTGCTCTGGCGAGGTTGCCCGGCTGGGTAGCCCACTGGAAAGAGATGATCGGTACGGCGACGAAAATCGTCCGTCCCCGCCAAATCTACGTCGGCAAAACCCGGCAGGAAGCCGCCGAAGTCATGGCAAACCGCGAATTACTCTAATGGCAACCTCTAAAAGCTGTCAATTTTTATCTGCTATCTGATTTTGTTCTTAGAGCTTATCAACTAATAATGGAAATGTTATGACGAAACACCGGAAACCAGTCGCGCAGTTGAAAAAAATCGGGGATATTGGAAGAAATATCTACGATTTTTTTCGACAAGTGAATGGCTAATCGGGGCAAGTCAGAGCGTTTTCGTTTATTAGTTGATAAGCT
>JAISIP010000075.1 GCA_031261965.1 Victivallales bacterium
AATTTTATTACGCAAACGGATTTTATCGGACTGATGTGCATGAAGCGATCCCGCCAAACGCCTTTGAGCTTACCGAAGAACAAAACCGGCAACTTCATGACGCTGTCAACGCCGGAAAGCTCATTACGTGGATTCCGGGGACTGCACCATATGCCGTTGAGCGACCTGAGCCAACGCCCGCGGATTACAGCGAGCTTGACGCGCTTAACGCCGATTTTCGCGAAATTTGCGGTAAAATCGCAACGGCGATCGGCGCGGAGTTTATGGGCAGTTTTGGCGATATTAAAAACGCGTTGAACTCCGGCGCGGCGAAGACCTCGGACGGGCAAGCTCTGATCAATGCGCTTAATGCCTCTTTTGTCGCGTGCAGCGTCAAATTCCGCGAGCTGGGCTTGACTTATGCGCAATGGTTTGAACGTGTTTGGAGGTAAAAATGTACACCGATCTTGAAGTTTACAACAAATATTTAAAAGCCGCGCAATTGCACCTGTCCGGGGCGGAGCTGCTTTGTCATACCGAAAACGTCAAAAAATATGCGAACGGGATCGGCGCGGATTGGATGCCAAAATTTACGCGCAAGATAATCAGCGAGATTAACCCGACGCTGGTACTTGCCGCGGATATTCATGACTTGCGTTATGCGCAAGGCGGTGACGAGCTTGATCGCGAATTCGCCGATAACGAAATGTTGCAAAACGGACTAAAATTGGCTGATGATCGGTACATGTGGTTTGATCCGCGACGATACATTTGCCGGTTGCAAATGCGAAAATTCCACACGATTTTGCGTGAATTCGGCGGACTGGCGTGGAAAAAGGGGGAGTAAAAAATGGATACACTTGAAGATATTGGCAAATTACTGTCGATCTTGCTACCGATCTTATCGGGTATGGCATATATGTTGCGCCGCATTGAAAAAGGACAGGCTCATATGTTTGAAAAAATCATCCGAATCGACAAACGCAAAGTAAGCCATAAAGTTTGCGCTCGGCGACGTGCCGAATGCCCGGTCAGACATAATCGAGCCAACAAAGTTGCTACAATCGCGTTGGCGAGTAGTGTGATTGCGCTATGTGGAGGTTGTTTATCCGCAACACGGTCCGAAACACTGGAATTCGACGCAGCCGGAAAAGTGATCAAGCGAACTGTTTCGTCGGAATCGGTGGTTGATTCGCTGGTCAAAAGCACCAAAAGCAAAACCGTCGTCGTCTGGGAATCCGGATGGCTGGGCTATCTTTCGCTAAGCGCGGCAACGCTTCAAGACCCGACTCCTACGGCGAAAATTTTTGCAGGAAAATCCGATCGCGGCATGGTTTCCGCTTTGCCGGAGCAAAAAAATTGGGGCGGAATTGCCGACGCGATCCGCTCCACTCGATCCGATTTGACGCTTTCTTCCGCTGGGATTGCCGAAAAACATTGAAAAGACACGTTTGAGGGTTTATATTCACTTCTGGCTACCTCTAAAAACTGGAAGCTTGGCTAAAAATCGCATCTCGTATTCGTATGCGCGATCTTGCGTGTATCTGGTTAACTCTATGTTAGCCAGATACTTGCAAAATCGCACCTCCAAATTACGACTCTATCGATTTTTTAGCTCAAGCCAGTTTTTAGAGATACCCTTCTGATCTAACTTTTACCGGGGTGATATGAAAAAAAGCAATACGCTGAAATTTTCCGAGAGCGGAGTTCGCGGTATCGTCGGGGAGGGGCTTACTGCCCGGCTTGCCGCCGAACTTGGCGCGGCGTTCGGCTTCTATCAGGGGGGCGGTCGCATCGTTGTCGGTCGCGATACCCGTCCGACCGGCGCGATGTTCGAGCAGGCGGTCACTGCGGGGCTGTTGGCGGCAGGCTGTGAAGTCTTGAGCGTCGGCATTGTCCCGACTCCCACCTTGCAGTACACGGTTAAAAAGCACGAAGCAGCCGGAGGAATCGCGATCACGGCAAGTCATAACCCGTTTGAGTGGAACGCGCTGAAGTTTATAAGCAAAACCGGAACTTTTTTATCCCAGGGAGAAGCATCCGGACTTTTTGACCTCTACAATCAAGGTAACTTGCCATATCGCTCGGAGTCTGATTTTCGCGAAGTTCGTCAACTAAATAACGTGTTTTCTGCACATGAGTCGCGGATTTTTGAAATGATAGACGCCAATGCGATTAAAAAACGAAAGTTCAAAGTCGCAATAGATTGCGTTAATGGTGTCGGTGCGTTGTACAGTGTGGATTTTTTGAAAAAATTAGGTTGCGAAGTCTTTGCAATTAACGATACGCCTGACGGTTGTTTTACCCGCCCCCCGGAACCGCTTCCCGAAAATCTTAACGAACTATGCCGAGTCGTTCGCGAAAAAAATTGCGACATCGGTTTCGGTCAAGACCCCGACGGCGACCGACTGACAATTGTGACCAATAGTGGTCAAGCTCTTTCGCCTCATCATACCGTCGCGTTGGCTATCGAACAGGTTTTAGACGGTGGCGATCCCGGGCCGGTAGTGGCGAATATTCAAACTTCGCGTTTAATCGAATATATCGCCGAGAGTTACGGTTGCAAATTTTATACCTCAGCGGTCGGCGAAATCAATGTGGTCGAAAAGATGGTCGAAGTGGACAGTGAAATCGGCGGGGAGGGGAATTGCGGCGGAGTGATTTACCGCCGGATTCACCCCGGTCGCGACAGCTTTGGCGCGATGGCGTTGATTCTTGAGCGATTAGCGTTGTCGGATCGCAAACTTTCCGACATTGTAGCGAACTTTCCGCCAACGGCGAATCTTTCATGCCGCTTTGAACTTTCGCCGATTCGTTCGCGGATGGTTCTGCGGGAATTACTTCGGCGTTACAGCGACCGTTCGCCGCTTACCTTTGACGGATTGCGGTTTGATTTGCCGCAAGGGCGGATTTTGATGCGTTCTTCCAATACTGAACCATTGTTGCGCCTCAATGTCGAATGCGCTGATTTGAATAGTGCCGAACAGCTTTTAACCCGATTCCAATCGGAAATTCAACAAATAATCGAAAGTAATTCCAAAGCGTGAAGATACCTGAAGTCTATTTTTTTGATATGGATAACACCTTAATCGACAACGATTGCGATGTTAGCTGGAAGCTTTTTGCCGTAAAACATCATCTTGCCCCGGAATCGGATCTCGTTGAAGCGAAGCGTTTTTTTGATGATTACAACGCCGGAACTCTCAATGCCGAAGAGTTCTATTCCTTTCAATTCAGAGAGTTTGTCGGTCATACCGAATCGGAAATGTTAGATCTCTCTTGGCAGCATTTTGACGAATTTGTCAAAGACCATATTTATTCCGAGGGCGTAAAATTAGTAAAAGAAGTGTTGAATCAGGGGTTGCCGGT
>JAISIP010000207.1 GCA_031261965.1 Victivallales bacterium
TTGACGGCGTGAACTTCGCTCATCGGGAGTCGGCTCCAACAAGTGGCGCATACCCAATACCTTAGTATAAATCGAATACGGCTCAAAGAAAATGGCGGTAAAATATGAAAAACCCGCGACGATCATTAGGGGAACTGTCATGCCAAAAGCCCCGGTGACTTCGACAATCAAAAAAATTCCGGTCAATGGCGCACGCAGTGCCGCGGTGAATACCCCGCACATCCCGGCTAAAACAAAATTGGTGTCCGACAGCGGAATGCCGGTTATCGCGCTGATCGTCCGGGCGAGCAAAAACCCGGTAAATGCACCGATAAATATGGTCGGAGCGAATATTCCGCCATCGCCGCCGCACTCCAAGGTAAAGACTGTAGCGACTATTTTCAGCAGGACCACTGCACTTGCGAGAAACAAAATATTCCAACTGTAGTTCCAAGAGGACAATGCGCTGTTTTCAACTCCCGAAAAGAGCATTTGAACAAATTTGTAGCCGTCCCCGGCGAGAATCGGAAAAAGCGCCAGCAATCCGGCAAGCCCGATACAACCGATTCCGAGTCGAAGTATCCGATGCGGGAACATTCGCTTCAGAAACTCCCCCAAACGGTAATTTACTCTAATGGTGTACACTCCGACAAAAGCGCAGACAACACCCAGCACCACAAAATACAGCAACGAACCGATTGTCCATGCGCCAATTGAAACTTGAAACATATAGCGATTACCGCCGAAAATCGCCCGGTCGATAATCGCCGCACCTGCAGACGCGAGCAAAATCGGCACCAAACGGCGACGTTCTTGTCGCGGGAAGACCACCTCAAGCGCGAATAATACTCCGGCAATCGGGCTGCCGAATACCGCCGAAATGCCTGCCGCCGTGCCGCATACCATAAGCATGTTGCGATCTTCGGAGGTCAAGCGGCAAAATTCCCCGGTTTTATCCCCAATGGCACCGCCGGTCAAGACGCTGGGGGTTTCCAGCCCGGAAGATCCGCCTAATCCGACGGTTATCGCTCCGGTGAAAATATGAGAAAAGGTTTCTTGCCAAGACATTTTCGGGTGTTGTTTCTGAAGATCATATATCACCCAAGATAAATTTGACGAATGGTGTTTGCGCAACAAGAGTCGTCCAACCCAAAATGCTCCGAATAACCCGACTGCCGGCAATGCGAAAGTGGCATTTGACCAGCCATACTGATTTAATAACAGCGCGAGTTCGGAAAAATATCCGGCGATAGATTTCATCGCCCCGACTCCGACTCCGGTTATCAACCCGGTGACGACTCCGAGCAGAATTAAAACGCCGTTTTCACCGAGGTGATAATACGAAAAGACCAGTATTCGCAAAAATGCACGTCTAAAACAATCCCAAATCCTTTGCGCAAACATGGATTTTTCTCCTGTTCTAAAATGCGTTGGCTTCGTTCACCATTTTGCGATATTTTGCGAAAATCGGTGCTTTGGCGATAAAACCGTGAAAAATGCCCGATGAATCGCATACCGGCAGATAATTCAAGTTAAATTTCTCGAAATTCGCCATGGCATAGGCAAGATCATCGTCGGGAGTGACTGTACCGACCGGCGACTCCATAAGATCCATAACCAGTAAAAGCCCGTAAGTTTGGGGATTGAGCATAACGCTCAGGACTTTTTCAAGATGCACTACTCCGAGCAATTTGCCGTCGTCGTCGAGAACCGGGAAAATCTCTTCAGGGGTTCCTTCGACTAAATTGACCAGCCGCTCCAGGCTTTGATCTACTTTCAGGACGTGGTAATTGCGGTTTAAACAGAGTCGGACCGGCAAGGAGCGGAGCATGGTTCGATCGCGGTCGTCATCAAGCAAGTTGTTTTCTACTAAAGCTTTGCGATAAATAGAGTTAGGCTCGAATATTCGGGCGAGCAAATACGAAACCGCCGAGACGATCATCAAGGGAACAAGCAAAATATACCCGCCTGTGACCTCCGCAATCAAAAAAATCCCGGTGAGCGGAGCTCGCATTACCGCCGTGAAAACTCCGCACATGCCGACTGCAACAAAGTTGCACTCCTGCAATTCCACAATCCCGGTAAGGTTCACTAAACGGGCAAAACCAAAGCCGGTAAACGCCCCGATGAACATCGACGGAGCGAAGATGCCGCCATCGCCGCCGGAATCCACCGTCAGCACCGAAACGACAACTTTAAAAAGCAAAACGGCGATAAATACAATAACCAGAATCAACGTTTCAGACGGCAGTTGCGAGAGCAAAGGCGAATTGTTGGCGATTTCGGATAAATTGCCCTTAAATAACTTTTCGATATAGAGATAACCTTGCCCGCGCAAGGTCGGAAAGAGGAAGAGCAAAACGCACAAAAGCCCTCCGCCAACGAACAGCCTCTGATAAGGGGAGCGAAAGCGCGATTTCAATTTGTCCGCCGTAAAATACGCGCAACGAATCACGTAAACACCGACTAAAGCGGAGATCAAACCGAGAATGAAATAACTGGGGACCGAGTCGGTTCGCCACGGTTCGGTCACAAACTCAAAGTGATTCCCTTGGGAGATCATGCGCGAAATTACCGCCGCCACGGCACTTGACATCACCATGGGAACCAGGGCTGAAACACTGATCTCCGGCAACAGCACTTCGGCGGCAAAAAGCACCCCGGCGATCGGGCTGTCGAAAATAGCTGAAATCGCCGCCGCCGCGCCACAGCCGATCAGCAGATTGCGGCGAACCCGGTTCACCCGAAAGAATCCTGCGCCATTTGCACCGATGGCTGCACCGGTAAGTACGCTTGGCGCCTCAAGTCCCGCCGATCCTCCGAATCCGACAGAAAACGCGCTTGAGAGCATGTGGCTGATCATTTCAAGCGCAGGAATATTGGTTCGTTTGCGCGACAAACTCAAAATTAGCGGACTGAGGCTTTTGGCGTAACGCGGTCCGCCTAAAACTCGCTGGATAATAAAACTTGCGCATAGTCCGAGCATCGGCAAGCAGAGCAGCAATGTCAGATAGATGTATTCTTGAAATGCGTGCGGTTCGGTGAGCCATATGCCGAACTCTTCAAATTTAGTGACCAGCATATGCAGTCCGGCGGCGGCGACCGCGGCTACCGCGCCGATAAGAATTGAAAGAGTAACTAAAAAACTTCGTTCTCCCCAGCGCGTCTGCCAAAAAAGAGCCACTTTTAGGATCACCCGCCGGTGAAAGCGCAACATCAAACGCGTAAATTTTATCCGCAGTTTCAAAACATTCCTCAGAATTAAAGAAGAAATATAAGGGTATCTCTAAAGGGTA
>JAISIP010000104.1 GCA_031261965.1 Victivallales bacterium
GCGGATCAGCAAGGCAAAAGACGTTGTATTCAACCGGGTTGTGGCGGTAAAAACCCTCAAAGAACCGCACAACAAAGACCCGCAGGCGATCAAAGCTTTTATAGAAGAATGCCGGCTGAACGCCCGGCTTGACCACCCGTCGATCGTGCCGATTTATGCCATGGGGCGTGGTGACAGCGGCAATTGGGAAGCGGTAATGAAGCTGATCAACGGCTCGTCGCTGAATCGATTCATCAAAGAATTACGTGCCACTTACGAGACGAGAAACGTCTCCCGTCAACAGGAACGCAAGGCGTTGATCTCCCGACTCGAATATTTCCTGAAAACGTGTGAAGTAATCGAATATTGCCACAGTCTGAAAATCGTACACGGCGACATCAAACCGGGCAATATTCTAATGGGGCAATTCGGCGAGGTTTATGTGATGGATTGGGGTTGCGCCAAATCGTTCGGCACGACTCCCAAACGACTCAGCGGAACGCCCAATTATCTGCCGCCAGAATTTATCAGCGACCGCAAAATCACCCCGTTAATCGACGTGTTTTCGCTCGGTATGCTTTTGTTTGAAATGGTCACATTATATCGCGGCATGAACGTTCACACGCTTACCTCGACCGGGGGGGAATCTACCGACTTGTCCCGGCGCAACGTTCACGACCCGTCGGATTATCGCCATTTCCTGGACGACATGAAAATAGATCGGCAAATGGAAGCTATTATCCGCAAATCGGTCAACCCCGACCCGGCAAAGCGTTACCAAAGTGTCCGCGATCTGGCAAATGACGTTCGGCATTACATTTACGATGAAGAGGTAAAAGCCGCTCCCGACAACTTCGCTCAAAAACTGTTCAGAATTATTTATCGTAACCGGGTCGCGACGATTTTGATCACCGGGGCAATTATTTTTGTATGCAGTTGGCTCTTTTTATTCTATTACGATGCGAACTTAAAAGAACAAAAACGCACGGCGAATCTGATGATGCGGCTGAAATTTCAATCTTACACCGATAATATGGCAAAAGCCGTGGAGAAGAATTTTTTGCTGGGTCAGGCGCAATTGCTGATGTTTGCCGATAATCTAATCGATGAAAGTTACTTTGCCAAGGAGAACTCCGACCGTTTTTACGACAACTCCGATTATCGCGACCATAAAACAGCACCACCGGGCATGGTTTCCACGCCTATATATGCACGTTCTATCAACCTTAACTATATGGTCAGATTTCTGCCGGATAAACATGTTGATGATTTGCAGGAGTTGCCGGGCGAGAAACGATATGTTGATATTTGCAAAAAAATTATCTGCTACGATCTGAGCAGTCACGATGTGAATAAAAATCGCTCCATTTCCGATGAAGTACTCAGAGGTGAGCGTTTGATTCAGCGTCTGTTCGTACGCTGGGCGGATATGGTTGAGTACAGCTACCCCGGCACGTATGAGGATGTTGATTCGACAGCTTTTAAAACGCGCTGGCAACAGCTCGACAGGGCTGAAAAAGGGAAAAAAATCATCTGGTCAAGACCGTATTACGGAAGTGCCGGAACTTTACGGATAAATTGTCATTACCCGATGTATGACAGTCATGACAAAAATCTCGGAGTCGCCGGAGTGGAGTTGCGGGTGGATAAGCTGTTTGATCCGATCAAGGAAAAGCTTGCCATTGATCCGAATCATGAATTCTATTATGTTGACGCAAACAACGCGGTTATGGCAATTCATGCCAATGGCTCCATGGAACTTTTGGTAAAAAATGAGGCACTTCCCGATAAAATTTCCGCCGGTAAAATTATTTCTTTAGCGGAGCAGTTGAGAATCACCGGGCATCCGCAACTTGAGGTCAATATCGGAGGAGTGGATTATTTCGTCTCCGATTCTCCGCTGGAAACGACCGATGGTATACTCATACAGATAATTGCCTTGGATAAAATGATGACGCATGAGCATAAGGATTGAGGCTATCTCTAAAAGCTGGAAACTTGGCTAAAAATCGCATCTCGCATTCGTATGCACGATTTTGCTCGCATACGGTTAACTCCCTGTTAGCCATATGCTTACAAAATCGCACCTTCAAATTGCGAATATGCTGATTTTTTGTTCAAGCCAGTTTTCAGAGACAACCTTGAGGCTACCTCTAACAAGAAAGGAAGAGGCGATGAATGAAACCCCGTACCGCATAGCATGGAATATGTTGCCGCGGGCATCGGCGGCCGACCCGGCGGAACTGTTTCAAAAACTGGCTTCCGAGGCGGTAAAATTAGCTCCGATAGTAAAATTGGGTTTAACCTCAGGCGCAATTCTCGATCTGATTTGGGAGCGGGAAAATCAAAGTCCGACCACGCTCGGCGTCGGGCTGATTTTACCACATGCACGCATTTCCAAGCTGGAATCGCTCTGCGCAATTGGAATACCGCTGGAACACGAGCTTGATTGTGAAACGCCCGACGATATACCGGTCATTTTCGGTTGCATGCTCCTGATTCCAGAAGAACGTCCGATGGATGGTCTGCGATTTATGGCGGATCTTGCGGCACTTATGCACCATCCGGACTGGCGCAATCGAGTGCGTAGTTGTGACTCATCCGATGAAATAGTTCGATTGTTTCGCGAAATCCGCAAACAGCGTCCTCCTGCTGTAATTGCTTCGGACATTATGGGTTCGCCATCGCTTACATTTGTTCCCGATTTGCCGTTGCGCGAAGCAACACGCCAGATGGCGGAGTTTCGCACCTCGGTCGTACCGGTTTTAGACGACGGTAAGTTGATCGGCACAATCGAAGCGGACGATCTTTTTAAATTAGGGATTCCCGACTTTTTTTCTCAACTAAAGAGTGTCGGATTCATCCGTTATTTCGATCCGTTCGAGGAATACTTCACCTTGGAAAACACCTCAAAAGTTTCGGATGTGATGAACCGGGCAACCAAAACCTTTTCACTCGATGCCACCTTAATTGAAATAGTTTTCGCCATATCGGTCCAAAAGTGTCCGACCGTCTATATTGTCGATGAAGACAATCGGCTGTTGGGCATTATCGACCGCCCATTGCTTTTAAAACGAATTATCAATCTCTGAGGAGTTTTACATTATGTTTTTATCAAACTTGATAATGGGCGCGACCGCCGTCGCCGACGCGGCAAAAAGCGGAGGCTCGGAGGTGCAAGTGTGGCTCGGGGTTGCAATTTTTGCACTTGCATATATTATTATCGCTTCGGAGAAAATCGAAAAAACCATCGCCTCTATGCTCGGTGCCGGCTTAATGGTGGCATGTGGCGTGGCAGGGTTCACCGATATGCTCGGCAAAGTCGATCTGAATGTGCTGGGACTGTTAATTGGCATGATGGTGATTGTGAACATTATGGCGACCACCGGGGTCTTTGAGTTTCTCGCGGTGAAAATTGCACGGCAAACCCACGGCAACGGGGTGTTGGTCGTCATGGAGTTTATGCTTGCCACCGCGCTGATTTCGTCATTTATGGATAATGTCACTACCATTATTTTAATGGCGCCGGTGACGATTCTTATTACCCAACTGTTGCGATTACCGACAATTCCAATCCTCATTTTAGAGGCGATTTTTTCCAACATCGGCGGAACCGCCACCTTGATCGGCGACCCGCCCAATATTCTTATAGGGGCAAGTTGCGGACTTTCTTTTAACGACTTTTTGCTCAATTTGACCCCGGTTATTTTGGTGATAGCTTTTATTTCGCTGGGAATAGTGCTTTTTTTGATGCGCAAACACCTCAAAACATCTCCGGGTGCCGTTGCTCAGGTGCAGTTGACCGAGCCGAACCTCGCGATTTTGGATAAAACCCGACTTATCCGTTCGCTTTGGGTTTTTGCTGCGGTGTTGCTCGGTTTCTTTACCAGTCGCGTCATCGGTCTTGAGCCGGGTTTGATCGCGATTTGCGGGGCTTTTGTCATGGTAATGGTGTGCAAAATTGAGCTTGCAACCATGCTTGAAAAGGTGGAGTGGAGTACAATATTGTTCTTTTGCGGACTGTTTATGATGGTCGGCGCGCTTGAAATCAACGGCGTTTTCGCCAAGCTCGGCACCGAAATGGTCGAGCTGACCCGGGGCAATTTCGCGCTTACAATGATGATTATTCTCTGGGGCAGCGCGATTCTTTCGGCGGTGATCGACAACATTCCGCTGGTGATTTCGATGATTCCTTTAATTACATCGATTATCCCCGATCTTTCGGAAAAAACCGGCATGACCCCGGATCAAGTCAAAGAGCCGCTTTTTTGGGCGTTGGCATTAGGTGCTTGCCTTGGGGGCAACGGTACTTTGATCGGGGCATCGGCAAACGTGGTAATCAGCCAGATTGCCCGAAAAAACCGTTATCCAATCACATTTTGGCAATTTACCAGTTACGGTTTCCCGCTAATGATTTTATCGGTGGCGATCAGTTCTATTTATCTCTATTTTCGTTACATTTACTAAAGATATGCACACATTTTTTACCGAAAAATTTGCCAGGGACGGGGAATACGCAATGTTGCTCGACCGCGAGCGCGACCATTTGTTTAAGACCTTGCGTGCAAAAGTCGGCGACCAAGTCGAACTCTTTGACGGACGCGGCGGTCGTATGCTCGGGGTGGTAAGCGAACAAAGAAGCGTAAAAATCAATTTCGCGGAACAGTGTCCCGTCCCGCAAAAAAAGTTGCACTTGTGCTGCGCGGTTCCCAAGCGGGCAAAATTCGATACACTGCTTAAACAAGCGGCTGAATTGGGGGTTTGGTCGATTCTCTTGATCGAATGCGAGCGTTCGGTCGCGAAGCCGGAGGGCAGTGAACGCTGGCATGTCTTGTTGCAAGAGGGTTGTAAACAGTCTAAAAATCCTTTTTTGCCTCAAATAGAGTCTCCGATTCCGCTATCAGCGCGGTTGCAGGAGTTGAAAAATGCCCAAATTACTCCGTTTTTTGGCGCGATTCGTTCCGAAGAACGGATGTCTGGGTGTGGTCGGGAGTTGGCATGGCTGGTTGGTCCCGAGGGCGGATTTACAGATGCCGAAGAGAGTCTAATGCGAAGTTTCGGTGTACGCGGTTTAAATCTTGGTCCTTATGTGCTGCGCCTCGAAACTGCGGCGGTTTGCGGGCTGGCGGTGCTGCGCCAATCACTGGAGAACGATCAATGAATAAAGTTATCATAAGGCTATTTATAATTTTAAGTTTGTCCGCTTGCCTTTTTGCCGGTTGCGGCAAAAATAATTCCACTAAGAACCCGCTTTATTTGCGTGGCATTCAGTTGCGCGACGAAGGAGAACCCGTTGCGGCTGAGCGGTTTCTAAAGCGTTATCTTGCCAAAGAACCGGATTCTTTGTCCGGCTGTCTGGCATTGGCGGGGCTGTACGATGAAGCGTTAGGCAATCCGGCTGCCGCTCTCTACTACTACGATGAATATTTGCGCCTATCGCCGGAGAATGACCCCGAACGCTCGACGGTGGAGAGTTATCGTAACTTGACCCGGGCAAAGCTATTTAAACAACTTACCGGCGAAACGTTGCCGGAATTGCCGGAAACGGAGGTAAATGCCGAAAATCGTCGCCTGCGCAAAACCATTGAACAACTCCGGCGTTACATTCAAAACCAAAACTTGCGTCTGGCGGAACTTCAAAACCAGAGTCGCAACACCGGGACAAAATCCCCCTCCCCTGTTGCCGACAACCAAACTTATACGGTTCGCGCCGGGGATACCCCCGGCAGTATCGCCCGGCAATTTTACGGTTCAAGTTCCAAGTATCCGAAAATCATGGAGGCGAACCAGCTTTCCGGCAGTGGCAATCTTCGGGTCGGTCAACAATTGATCATTCCCCCTGATAAGTAGCCTTCAGGCTACCTCTAAGGGTATCTCTAAGGGTATCTCTAAGCTATTTCAGTTGACCATTTTTGCGTAAGATTTTTCCAATCGACTTGATTTTGCAAGACAATAATCGCCGTGAGCAAATTGCAAGGGACGATTTTTTGCGAAAAACATAGATGAATCGCACCGATTAGTCGGTCATTCCAGCCAAGTTTGCGATTCGGGTCGCGGATAATTCGCTCCACACTGTCGGCGAGTTCCGGCGAAACCATGCGATTTAACAACTCTTCGCCCCAGGCGCGGAAGTTCCCGGGGATAAAGTAATCGTCAACTCCGGCATACTTGCGGCAAAGTGCCGCACCGCATTCGTCGATCAAGGCGTTATGGGCGATTGCCATAAGTTCGGGGTGAGCTGCCGCCTCATCCATGGTACATAGTCCGGCTTCGGCGGCGAGAACTCCGAGCAAAAAATGCACCGCATTATGTCCGTAAAGTTTGGCTTCTTCAAAAGGGTGCAAATCCGGCTTGGGGAAAAGCCCTTCAATACCCACGTCTTCGATACCCGCCGCACTGCTGCTGTAAATAGTGTTAAAAACCTCGACCAAATGTCCTTTGGGAGAGCCGGGAGCAAGTGGAGGCAAATCAGAGTCGGCGGCGTTGAACACCTTGCTCATTTTGCCGATAACCGTATCGAGATAATAAACGTCGGGGAATTCCCCGACCGTTCGCCGAAGCTCTTCGGCTGCGGTGGTGGAATTTTCCGAGGTGTAAACGTACTTTGCGTGTTTGGATTTGGCAAACCCCTCCGCAAGATAGGGAGCGGCGAAACGGTAAAAATCCACCGAAGGCAACGCCGTGTTCACCGCGATCGCCTCGGCAGCGACCTCTTTTAATTTATTCGCATCTTCCAATACGGTCGGATTGTAAACTTCCACCCGATCAAAGCTCTGAAAACCGACTCCGGCGGTGTTAACCGTGATCGAACCGGCTCGCCGAATCGCCGCGACGATTGCAGGATCGACTTCAGACAGCACAATCCTATCGAAATTCCCATGCCATGCTCCCGAAACGAAGATTCCGGTCTGAATGGGACCCGCGCCAATACCTAAAAATATTTTTCTCATATTGCCTTACCCGCCAATACGCGACTATTGAGCAGTTTCCTCATTTTATCCAGCGATACCGCTCCGCCGGAAGCGGTTGCCGCACTCAGATTAAAAGTCGCGCTTGCCGTGGCGATCTTCAAGAGTTCGTGAAGTGGAAGATTTTCATGCACGCCATACAACACCCCGGCACAGAAGGCATCGCCCGCGCCGTTTGTTCCGACGATTTCATGAGGTTGCACCGGCCACGATGGTAAAAAATATCCCTCGCCGGATTTGCGCATCGCCAAAGCACCTTCGGGAAAATGAATCACCACTAACTCATTCACCCCATGCTCAAAAAAGAGTCGAGCACTGCGAATAAGCGTCTCAAAACAATACGAGTTGCCGCTTTTGCGGATTTCAAGCTCAAAAGTATGCCCGGCTTCCAACTCGTTGATGACAAGAATATCGATATGTTTCAGCGCGGGCAAGACCGTACGTCTAAATTTCTCAGGAGATTCCGAAACAAAATCCACTGCGGTAAGAAATCCGCGTTTACGCATTTCGGCAAGTGCCAAGGCGCCGCAAGTGCCAAATTGGGAATTCGGCGCGTCCAACGCGTCAAGCAGCAAAAGATAACCGAGATAAAAGATTTTCGCCGGAACATCCACTTTTAAAAGCTCTTTGTCGCTCAACAAAGCATTAGCTCCACGGTTATGAAAGAATGTACGCCGACCCGCCGCTGAAATCACATCGGTAAAACTGCTCGGCGTTTCCGCAGTGCGAAACATAAAACGCGAATCGATGTCGCGCTTTTTTATTTCCTGCAACAAAAAGTCCCCTTTCGCGTCCACACCGAGCATCCCGGCGGCGTAAAGCGGAATTTTGCTCTTCATAGCCGAGAGGTCAAAAAGTACGTTGCATGGACCACCTCCGCCGCCACGCTCCACCTTGAGAATATTGCACAAATTCCCCTCGCCCGGCCAGCGATCGACGGTTTTTACGACATCGACGATCCAGTTCCCCGCCCCGACAATTCCACGCCGTTCCATCAGACAAGCCTCATATTTTTATAATCGCTTGCCAACAAAAACGCAATCGGCTCATCTTCTTCGATCGGGTCGAAACGCGGGACTCCATCGACAAAACAATTATCGGCGGAATCGTCGTTGACCATAGAAACTTCTCCGACTAAAACCGTTCCCGCGCCGGGTTCACCGTAAAAGCAGTGGGCGTGAATGGGTTCAAGACAGACGCTGTTGCCGGGGTGGAGGATAAGTTTGTCGGCGCTTTTCATCACTTTTCTCATGCCGTTGACCGAGATGATGAATTCTCCGTTGTCAAGGCAGTTATGAACAGGGTCGGCACGAAAAAGTTCGATCACAAGATTGCCGCCGCCCCGGTTAATGATGTCTTCACGTTTGTGCCAGTGAAAGTGGCGCGGAGTGATCTGCCCTTCTCGAACGATCATGATTTTTTCGGCATACGGCTTAGGATAGGTTTTGCCGAGCCCGTTGCGCAGCGTAAAAAGCAACAGCCCGGTATGCTCAAAATCTCCGCTGCCAAAAGTAGTTACGTCCCACCCCAATTTAAGGTCGAAAATTTCGCTGGCATCGGCGGTGCGACTCCGCCAATCGTCCGGTGAAAAATAGGCAAAAGGCGGCAACAGAAATCGGTGTTCCTGAAAAAACTCCATGCCATCGCGGATTACGGCGTTGACGAACGAACGTTTCATGATGGGATTCTCCTATGGGTAGCTCTATGTATTTGCTTAAGGGTATCTCTAAAAATATAGCAAAAACAAAAGGAAAATCCGCGATTATTTTGGGCAATTCTGATACTTTTTTAATAAATGAGCTAATTGCAAAACTACCTTTTGACATGATTTTGACGGTACTATTGAGAAATTTTTGTTCTTTGGCAAGCTTCAAAACGTAGCAGCGCTACGCAAAAAAGCGAGTCAAAGAAGCAAAAAAAATCAATAGGACTCAAAAGCGGGCGAAATAGTTTTGCAATTAGCTCAAATACTACTTCTAAAAGGTGGAAACGAGGCAAAAAAATCGCATTAACCGATATAGGCTAATGCGAGATGAGATTTTAGAGGTAGCCCATATTTCAATTTGGCTAATGCGATAATTCCGAGCTGTTTGAACGCGGTGGCGTGGACAGTTTGGCGAATCAGATAATTGTTTGGACGTGAATTTTTTCGGGAGTTTCGTCGACAAGCGATGGAAGTTGCACAAAAAACGCCGTCCCAGGTTCGACTGTATCGGCGGGACGCAATCCGTTGGCAAACGAAATTTCCTTGATCAGACTATCACGCTTGCCGATAAGACTGATTCTGAATTTCAGATCGCTTTTTGCCCGTTCGGTAAGACGAAATCCCAATTGCACCCCTCTGTTTGAAAGCACTCGACAACGAATTTCCACATCTTTGTTTTCGCTTGGAATCAATGTCCCGAACTTTGTAAATTCCTCAGCTGAAATCAGTTTTAGAAACGGTAAACTCTGTTCTTTGCGGGGATTTGGCAGTTTGGCGAACATCACATATTCAAGATCGTTCCAGTTCGCGCTGGTAATCGGCGCAATGGTCGAATCAGACGCAAGTTTGCGCCGAAATGTCGTAAGTTCCGCTTGCGTCATCGTCTCCGGGCGAAGACTCATTACGTAAAACGAACCCGGCTCAATCGGAGATGCCAGCGATCGGGTGGGAAAATCAAAAAACAGTTGCGCCCGAATTCGGGGAGTTGCATGAACTGTCACTCCAGGCGGAAGTTTGGATTTCAAAAATTCAATTAGTTCCGAAGCGTCCGGACGCTCCGCCACTGCGGCAAACGGATACTTACCCAGCACTAACGTTTTACCAGCCAACAAATGAAGTGCGATTGCACCAAACAGCGTCGCCACACTCGCACCGAAAAGTTTCCGCCGATTACCTGTTTTCAGCATGTGTGACGCCCCCGCAACTGCAACGACAATAACAAGAGTGTTTAACTCTACTCCGTATTGAAGCACCACGTTTTGCAAATCACGGCTGGATTGCAGGCAAACCCCGGTCAAAATCGGCAAACCCGCCACCAACAACAGTGGTCGCTCAAACAGAAAAAAGCAACTCGGAAAAATCAGCATCAAGACAAATACCAGATTGTTTGGAGCAAATAACGTTCCCCAAAACGCTTTCGGATTCAACATCGGCGAAAGACAAACTTCCCAAATCGTATCCCCAAGTTGCGAATAGTGAAACATTTGGGAGTATTCTCCTGTTTCAGTTCCTCCCGACGAAATGAATATTTGAGCCGTTACCAAAAAGAAAATCGCCATCCCGGCACAGAGTAACGCTCCCCTAACGTAATCCCGACGCAACATAATAAACATGCC
>JAISIP010000147.1 GCA_031261965.1 Victivallales bacterium
CGTAATACTCCTGCACGTCAGGACCTACCGGCGCGGCAAAGAGCAACGACTCGCGGAACTCCAGAAGGTAGATTATCCGCAGTAAAATTCCCACAGTGAGCAAAATTCCGAACCAGACAGAGGTTGGAATCTTCCCGGGGAATTTCATAAAATTAACGCGGCGGGAAATCAAATTCATTTTCAAAGAGATCGCCGATTCGTTTAATGGCTTTCTCCTCGTCCGGACCGTCCACCTTGAGGATGGCTTTGCTGCCGACCGACAGCCCGAGCGAAATTAAAGTTAAAATGCTGTTAAGCTCGGTCTCCTGACCGTCACTGGTTTCCAAATAAAAAGAGTGGTACGGAAACTCTTTATTGATTGTGTTTAAAATCACACTTGAAGGGCGACAGTGAATGCCGGCCTTGTTCTTCACCGTAAAAACCCGTTCTTTCATCGCCGCTGCTCCTTCAAAGTGTTCAAAATTAGTTCGCTGTTTTAAAATAGCCAACTTTTGACAGAAATGCAAACCAACTGCTCCATAAAAAAACACAATTTTTGCCAAGAAAGGTTGCATTTTACAAAAATTGCAGTATTTTAATTGTTCGACAATGAGTTCTGTGTGATAACTTTTTTAAAACTTATATAAAATGGAGAATTGACAAATGGCACATAAGAAAGGTCAATCCAGCAGCCGCAACGGTCGCGACAGTAATCCGAAGTTCTTGGGTATAAAAGCCTTCGGTGGCGAGAGCGTATCCGCCGGTTCGATCATCGTGCGTCAGCGCGGAACCCGTTTCCACGCCGGCAACAACGTCGGTGTCGGTCGCGATTTCACCCTTTTCGCGCTTTGCGACGGCACGGTCGAATTTCGCAAGACCCAGCGCAAAGTCAGCATCGTTCCGGCAGTCGCCGAGTAACAGTTGTGCAATCTGCACTAAAATAGAAACACCAAAGCTCCGAAGAATCGTCTTCGGGGCTTTTTTTGAAAGAAAATATGTTTGTAGACAAAGCCACTATTACAGTAAAAGGCGGTGACGGCGGCAACGGTTGTTGCAGTTTTCACCGCGAAAAATTCGTTCCGCGCGGCGGTCCGGACGGCGGCGACGGCGGAGCCGGCGGCAACGTCATTCTCGAAGCTACTCTCGGCGAACAAAGTTTGCAGTCTCTTGTCTACAATCGGCACTATCAAGCCAACAATGGTCCGGGCGGCAAAGGCTCCAACATGCACGGACGCAAAGCACCGGATGTTATTCTGAAAGTCCCGGTCGGCACGGTAGTGACCGATCGCGTCACAGGTGAACTCTTTGCGGATATGGCACAAGAAGGGCAACAAATTATCGTCGCCAAAGGTGGAAGAGGCGGACGCGGCAACCCCCGTTTTGCCACTCAAACCAACCGAGCCCCCCGCGAATGGGAGCCCGGTGAACCCGGTGAAGAACGCGAAATCGTCCTTGAGCTGAAAACCATCGCCGACGTCGGGCTGGTCGGCTACCCTAATGCGGGGAAATCCACTTTACTCCGCGCCGTGTCGGCGGCACGCCCCAAAGTCGCCCCCTACCCGTTCACAACTTTACACCCGGTAGTCGGGGTTATCGAGTACCCGGACTATACCCGGATTACCATGGCGGATATTCCCGGACTCATTGAGGGCGCACACGACAATGTCGGTCTGGGTCACGCGTTTTTAAAACACATTGAGCGAACCACCTTGCTGGCGTATGTGCTGGATATGGGCGGAGTGGACGGGCGTACCCCGTGGGAAGATCTCACTCATTTGCGCGAGGAACTTGAGCTTTATATGCCGGGTCTTTCCAAGCGTGCCACAATCGTTGTCGCAAATAAAATGGATTTACCGCAAGCGAGTGAAAATCTAGAGTTGCTCCGCGCCGAATTGTCGCACGAGCTTTTTGAAATCATACCGGTCTGCGCCGAAGCCGGAGAGCTTGGGGAGCTAAAAGATCTCATTCGCAAAGCCGTCGAAATCCGACGCCGCTCGCCGTTTGACTTTTAGGCGAATTTGCGATATTTTAATAGTTATGAAGCTATCGGGTTATATATGTTTTGCCTGCATAATGGCGGCTCTGACCGGGTGCGATAAATCGCATCCCGCCCCGCCGTCGGAACGCAACGCACTGATTTTGCGCTTCTTCAACAGCATGGGCAACGGCGATGCCGCGGCGGCATCGGAACAGGGCGAAAAGTTGCGCAAAATGGACATCGGCAACGAATATATCGTAAAGCTGATCTCCGTCCAGCAAAGCAACAAATTTTTGCGTCGCGCCCAGCGCGAAGTGAACGCCGGAAATATCGACAAAGCCCTCGAAATTCTAAATGAAGGGGTAAAAGCTTACCCGACAAACCGCGATTTGGCACGTCAACGCGCCAAAATTCGTCACCTGCGCCATGCCAAGGAATTGTTGCAAAATATGCAAGCGGCGGCAAATACCGGCACGATGTCGGCGGCGTTAGCCGCCGCTTCGACCGGATTGGCGACCAATATGACTCCGAAACTCCAGGCATATCTGGATCGCTACCGGGAAAAGATCGCCAATGTCGCTAATGCGGAAGGGGTAAAAGCCACCGCACTTGAGCCGATTATCGAAGAATCCACTCAAAACAAAGACAAATAATGCGACTGCTCTACCACGCTTTTTTGCTTGCGTTAACAACGAGCCTTTTTGCCGCCGGGGAATTCGATTTTTTGCCGGAGACGGTCGCCACCGTCGATGAAGTGGCGATCACCCGCGACTCGGTGGTAAAACGCCTCCGGCAAAATGGCAATTACTCTGACAAAAACAGTCGGGCGCAATTGACGGTGGCCGCCAAAAACGCCGCCGAAACCGAAATTTATTTTTACTTGTTACGGCAACTGCTGAACTCCGAAAACATCACCCCGTCTCAAGCGGCGGCAACCCAAAAACTTGCCGAAATGACCAAGCTTATGCCACACGGACTCGCCAAAATCCGTCAAGAGACGTTAAAAAACTTGGCGGAGTCGGAGAATTTTCGCTGGAATGTCGCGCTGCAACAATATTTGACCAAGGTCGCCCCCGAAGTTATCGAAGTAGATTCCGCCGAAATTGAGCAACTTTACCGGCTCAACCAAGAGTATTTCCGTTTGCCGGAGCAGTATCAGTTTGGGGTAATTAGAGTATTAAAACAGCGAAAAGATGCCAAAGAGATGATCGAAACGGCATACGATCGCTTGCGCCAAGGCGAGAATTTCGATCGGGTTGCCTCCGAAATCGCCCCGGACGGCGAGCCGACTCCCGATGCGGAGTTGCTCGAAATTCTCAAGCAGGGAGACCCCACACTCCAGGTCAACAGCATCAGTCGGGTTTTGGAGAATTCCGATGCTTACTTTTTGATCAAAGTTAAATCCAAAACTGCGGGTAAATTCATCCCGCTGTCAGAAGTAGCACCG
>JAISIP010000148.1 GCA_031261965.1 Victivallales bacterium
TTCTCAAGGTAGTAGATAAATTTTATTAGAGAGCTAATTGCAAAGCTGTTAAATCGTTACGAAAATACGGAAATTAAGGAAATAAGGAAATAAGGAAGGACTTGTGTTGGTTATGACAGAAAAGAAGTATGTGTATTCTTTCGGCGGAGGTGACTCCGAAGGTTCGGGTTCAATGAAAGAGTTGCTCGGCGGCAAAGGCGCGAATTTAGCTGAAATGGCGTCGCTGGGCTTGCCGGTTCCGCCGGGATTCACGATTACGACCGAGGGTTGTGTCGATTATTTTAAATGTGACAGTTCTTTGCCACTCGGTCTTGCCGATCAGGTTAGACGGGCGCTCGCCAAAGTTGAAAAAGATATGGGCATGAAGTTCGGCGACCCGGTGAATCCTCTGCTGGTTTCGTGTCGCTCAGGAGCACGCAGTTCGATGCCTGGCATGATGGAAACCGTGTTGAACGTCGGGCTTTCGACCGCGACGATTCCGGGCTTGGTCGCCAAAACCGGTAACGAACGCTTTGTCTACGATGCCTATCGCCGATTGATTATGATGTATTCCGATGTGGTTATGGAAAAGGCCGAGGGTATCGAACCGGAAGAAGGCAAGGCGATCCGCAAACAGCTGGACGAAATGCTTGATAAACTCAAAAAATCCCGCGGATACACGAGTGATACCGACCTGACCGCCGATGAGTTGAAACAGCTTAGCGAAGAGTTTAAGCAAAAAATCAAAGCTACCCTCGGAACCGAGTTTCCCGATGATCCGATGCTTCAGCTGTGGGGCGGTATCGGAGCGGTGTTCAAAAGCTGGAACGGCAAAAAGGCGATCTCGTATCGCCGGATTGAGGGTATCCCGGACGAGTGGGGTACTGCGGTCAATGTGCAAAGCATGGTGTTCGGCAATATGGGCGAAACCTCCGCCACCGGCGTGGCGTTTACCCGCAACCCCGCCACCGGCGAGAATAAATTTTACGGCGAATGGCTGATCAATGCGCAGGGCGAAGACGTGGTGGCGGGAACCCGCACTCCCAACCCGTTGAATACCGATACTTGCAACGAACAAAACAAGCACCTGAAATCGCTTGAAGAGCTTTATCCGACTCTTTACAAACAACTTTTCGATATTCGCAACACGCTCGAAAAACACTATTCTGACATGTTGGACATTGAGTTTACGATTCAAGAAGGCGTGTTGTACATGTTGCAATGCCGGGTAGGCAAACGCACCGGCACCGCCGCACTCAATATGGCGATGGATATGCTCGAAGAGAAGATGATTACCGAAAAAACCGCCGTAATGCGGGTTTTGCCCTCTCAGCTTGATGAGTTGCTTCACCCGATTCTCGACCCGAAAGCGGAAAAAAGTGCCAAGGTGATTGCCAAAGGGTTGCCTGCCGGTCCCGGCGGCGCGGTCGGACGAATCGTCTTTTCGAGTGCCGAAGCGGTTGCGGCGGCGGCGAAGGGCGAAGTTGTGATCATGGTTCGCGAAGAGACCAACCCCGAGGACGTCGAAGGTATGCGAGCGGCTTCAGGCATTCTTACCGCACGCGGCGGTATGACCAGTCATGCCGCGCTGGTGTGCCGGGGCTGGGGCAAGTGCTGTATTGTCGGTGCCGGAGCAATAATCGTTGATGAGGTGTCACGCACGCTGAAAATCGATAATGTGACCTATACCGAGAAAGACACGTTGAGCATCAACGGCAGTCGCGGTTATGTCTATGCCGGTAAAATTGACACGATCGATGCGAGCGAAAACAGTCAGCTCAAGCATTTTATGGCATTGGCGGACAAATTCCGCAAGCTTGGTGTCCGTGCCAATGCCGATACTCCCGATGACGCGCAAGTCGCCCGCGGTGTCGGGGCGGAGGGTATCGGTCTGTTTCGTACCGAACATATGTTTTACGGCAAGAACAGCGAGAAACCGCTTTTTGCATTGCGCAAGATGATTTTGTCGCACACTCATGCCGAGCGTGTTGCCGCGCTTGACGATTTGTTCGGTTTCGTCAAAAACGATGTCAAAAATACGATGAAAGCGATGGCGGGTTTGCCGGTCACATTCCGTCTGCTCGACCCGCCGTTGCACGAGTTTGTCCCCAATGCGCCGGAGGCACGCACCGAACTTGCCAATGCGTTGGGAATCAGCGTCGAAGAGATCGCCAAACGTGCCGAAAATCTGCACGAGGTAAATCCGATGATGGGTCATCGCGGCGTGCGTTTGGGTGTAACCTACCCGGAAGTCTCCGAAATGCAAATGCGTGCCATTCTCGAAGCGGCAGTTGAGCTAAGCAGCGAAGGGCAGCCGTGTTTGCCGGAGATTATGATCCCGGTTACTTGCGATGCTTCTGAAATCCGCTTCCAAAAGAATATTCTTTCACGGGTCGCCGATGAAGTGGCGAAAAAATTCAATGTCAAGTCAATCGATTATAAAATCGGTACGATGATTGAAATTCCACGCGCCTGTCTGCTCGCCGACGAGATGGCGGCTGAAGTCGATTTCTTCAGCTTTGGCACCAACGACTTAACTCAGATGACCTTTGGTTTCAGCCGCGACGACATTGGCGGATTTTTGGATGATTATCTGGAGAAAAAGCTGCTTGCGGCAGATCCGTTTCAGACCATTGATCAAGCCGGTGTCGGCAAACTGATTCGTTTTGCGGTGGATAACGGTCGCGGGGTGAAACCAGCTTTGAAGATCGGTATTTGCGGTGAACAGGGCGGTGAGGCTAAATCGGTGGAATTCTGCAATCGGGTAGGTCTAAACTACGTTTCTTGCAGTCCGTTCCGAGTTCCGATTGCGCGACTTGCGGCGGCGCAGGCCGCGATTGCGGACGCGAAGTGATTTTGCCCCTATCGATTGAGTTCCTACATGCGCCGAGGGGGAGGTTGTACTACCGCCTCCTCCTCGGTTTGGAGTCATGCCGATGAATGAACGCCGGTATGTGGAATTGCCGAACGAGCGTGGCGGTATCGACCGAATCGCGTGGTATGACAGCGGAGGCGAAGGTTCGCCGGTGCTGCTTATCCACGGATTTGCGGAATTTTCCTGCACTTGGGATGAGTTGCTCGGTTTTTTACCGGAGAATTTTCGCTATATACGAATCGATGTCAAGGGGTTCGGTTACTCTTCCAAGAACGACTCCGGGCATCTTACACTGTTCGACCAGGCCGTCTGTGTTGCGAAGTTTATCCGCGAACTTGATTTACAGGAGCTAACGCTGATTGGTCACTCCATGGGCGGGGCGATCGCGTGTTTGTTGTTAAACTACACCGACATTAGCGAGCGGATTTCCAAGGTGGTGTTGATCGACCCGGCGGGGATGTTTACCGATGTGCCGGAATTTATCGCGACGCTTGCGCTGATTTCGCCGCAAAACCCGTTGTTGCGCTTTGCCAGTGAAGATTTGCTGGTCTACGTGGTAATGAGTCAGGCGTATTTCTGCGAGGGGAAAATTTCACAGGAGTTGCTCAGTGAATACGCGCAAGTTGCACGATTGCCCGGGGCGCGTGAGTGTATGATTTCCGCAGCGCGTGATTTTCGCATTCCCAATGTGCCGTCTTTTCAGGCGGATCTACAGAAACATAAATTGCCGGCGTTGATTATTTGGGGGGCGGAAGATCGAATTATCCCGCTGGATGATGCCGATAAATTTCGCGATTGCCTGGTGAATTCCAGACTGGTCGTATTTCCGGAATGCGGACACTCGCCGCAAGAGGAGATGCCGGAGGAAACGGCGACGCTTATCGCGGACTTTTTGACTGATTCTACCGCTCCGACGTTGCCTGTCCCAAGTGAAAGCGTGCCTGTCCCGCCTCAAACTCCGGCAGTTTTGCATATCGGGCAGTTGCGGCAGCTTACCGAATCCTACAAGTTAAAGATGAGGCGTTTGGTGGATCGGTGGAGTTTCGGCACGGTATTTTTGCTGTTCTTTATCAAGATTTTGCAAGTTTGCAAAAAATTCGGCATGCGTGCCGAGGAGAATGGCTGGCGCAAAGCGACCGGAATTTTCCTCCGCAACGAGTACTCGAAATTTGTGCTTTCCTGTTTCAGACTGCGCTTTTACCGTGACGCGCCGATCCCGGATAATTTTTTGACGGCGCGGCAGCTGTTGATCGGCAATTTGGCGGATTACATCCGCAGTCACAGTCAGTTGCACTGGTCGGCATCTCCGGCGAAATTTCGTATGGGGCGTAAAAAAATCGATTTCACCGACATTGCGGAGGCGTTTTACGACAAAACCGGCGAGTTGCTCTGGATTGAAATGCATTTCGACGGCAGCCGCGAAAATTTTCACTTGTTGACCCAAGAACATATTCGCGACGCGTTGCGGCGCATGGTTATAAATGTGAACAAACTGCGCGTCAGCGAGTGCGGCGACCAAAGTCAAGTTCTGGCGGGGCGTTTGCGCCGCTGGGCGAGGCGGGTGCCGGGTTACAGTTACGGAGCGCGGCATGAACTCAGAAGTTTGGTTGAACGGTTGCTCACTGCGACCTTTATTCATTGCGAACTTTTGCCGGATGACCCCGAAACTATGTTGTCGCGGCGGTTGGCAAGTCCGAATTTGCGCAAATACCGCAATCCCGGCTGGGGATTGCTCAATGTGATTGCCCGGTTTACGCCTGATTTCCGCGAGGCGGATTTATGGATGCAGTATCACCATGTCCCGGTTGACGGAATGCCTATGCAGGAGATTCTTGCCGATCTGAAAAATCGCTGGGGTTGCGCCGGAGTTTTGGCGTACCCGGCGGCGGATTCTCCCGCTGCCCGACCTGAAATTCTTTACGCCGGCAACCGGCTTTTTCGCAACCGATTTTTTATCAATTTCGAGCCGTTGTTGCAGTTGCGCCGCGAACTGAACGACAAATACGCCACATTTATGGAGGGACCTGCGACGGTGGCGGGCATGTTGATTTGGGGACTGTCACAGCACCATTTCTTTCGCAACTGCAAGATGCTGTTCCCGGTGGATTCGGAGCCTAAAAGCGGAAATCCCGCCGAACGTGAGTTGAGTTTGGTCTTTATTCGCGCCGGGCAATATGTCGATTATGACGATCCGCTGGATGGTTTTTTGAATTTCCAAAGAGAGTTCAACCGTCGGCTTTGGCATACCCGCAAGGGGTCAAGCGAAAGCTATGAACTTTTGGAACTTTATTCGATGATTCACCCTGTGTTTTATCAGATTGCTTTACGCCTTATGCCGGAGTCGATGGGGGAGTTCGTCGGCTCTATGGGGTTGTCGATTTTGCGTGACGCGGATATTTTCATCAGCCCGCTAAGCGACTTGCAAGTCAACGGTTTTATGACGATCGGCGACTTGACCCATCCCACCGAAGACGGCAAGACCGCCGGGGCAGTTTCCTCTTGCGGTACGCGTGAGCAGATTCGCTTTTATCAGGAGGCGATGAGCGATTTGGCGAAAAACTTTCGCCGCTACCTCGCCATGCCCTGATGACTCATTGTCCGGGGCATTTGCGTGCCGGGCAGGATTTGGCACAGCTGCCGCAATTACAGCTGCCTTTTTTGAATTTCCGTATTAGCAAAAATATTGCGACAAGCGCGAATAATACGATCAATAATCTATCCCAAGAATAAAAACCCATGATTTCTCCAATAGAGCTAATTGCAAAGCTATTTTGACCAAGTTTCCAGTTTTTAGAGATACCCTTTAATTAGTCTTGCCTAATTAAAATAGCCCGTTAAACGCAAAAATCAAGCGGTGAAGGGCGATATACAGCTTGATTTCCGTAAAATCGTGTAGAAGAATTTTGAGATAGCTTTGAAAAAAAGCCTTGTAATTCCATTATGGCGGTGTATATTTGCATTGTCATTGCAAAATTACACGGAGGAATACGATAATGATTCAGCGGGATATGGCGAAAGTACTTTTGATGCTTCTAAATAAATTCCCTGCCGTTCATGTTACCGGTCCGCGCCAATCGGGGAAAACTACCCTGGCAAAAACGTTGGACGGTTATCGGTATTTTTCACTGGAAAACCCGGATATCCGGGTTTTCGCCGAGACCGATCCCCGCGGTTTCCTGCGTTCTGCTGGCGAAAAATTTATTCTTGACGAAGTACAATATGTTCCTCAATTGTTTTCTTATTTGCAGGAAATTTTGGACACCGCAACGAAAAATGGAAGGGTTATTTTGCTGGGTTCGCAAAGTTTTCTATTGAATCAACATATTTCGCAGAGTCTGGCCGGTCGGGTCGCCTCATTGAAGCTTTTGCCTTTTTCGTATTCCGAATTGAAGAATACCGAGTTTGCCAATTCCGCTTTGGATGATGTGTTGTTTCGTGGCGGGTATCCCCGCTTGTTCAATGAAGGCATCGACCCTGTCTATTTTTTCCCGAACTATATTGAAACGTATTTGCAGCGCGATGTCAGAATGTTGAAAAATATTGAAAACTTGACGAATTTTGTGCGGTTTATAAAATTATGCGCGGGCAGGGTCGGGCAAATTCTTGATCTTTCCTCCCTTTCCCGCGATGCGAATATCGCGGTGAATACCGTAAAATCGTGGCTCTCAGTGTTGGAAGCAAGCTATATTCTGTACTTTATCCAACCCTACTCGGGGAATATCAGCCGCCGTCTGATCAAATCGCCCAAACTGTATTTCTACGATACCGGGTTGGTCAGTTCCTTGCTGAATATTGAAAATGCGAAACAGTTAGATACCTTCTATCTGCGTGGCAATCTCTTTGAGAATTTTGTTTTTTCCGAACTGATCAAGCAACGGTTCAACGAGGGTTTGCCCGCGAATTATTATTTTTTTCGGGACGCAAAAGGAGTGGAGATTGATTGCGTGCAGGAGTTGCCGGGAAAGATGCGGCTGGTGGAAATCAAGTCTTCCGAAACCCTGTCTCGCGACCATCTCAAAAATATTTCCTCATTGAGAACGGTTTTCCATGCGACTGAAGATTATGTCATTTATTCCGGCGGTGAGGTTGCCGACTTTCACCATACCTGCTTCATGAATTGGAAAGATGTCGGACGATTTTTTTAGAGATAGCCTTAAAACCGAAAATTGGATATCCGAATATGACTATGCTCATGCCCTTTCCATTTCATGCCGACTCTGGTGACATTTCATAATCTCCCATTTGTGCCGCTTCCATATGAAACACGCGAAAATGCGGTTTGAGGATACCTCTAAAAACTGGAAGATTGGCTGCAAATTGCAGCTCACAATTGTATGTGCGGTCTTGCGCATAGCTGGTTAACTCTATGTTAGCCATATACTTGCAAAATCGCACCTCCAAGTTGCGAATCTGTCGATTTTTAACTCAAACCAGTTTTTAGAGATACCCTTTATGTTGGCTAATGAACTTCGTCCAGGAAATCAGCACAGCGCAAAAGGGGCGGTTGAATTTGTAAGTCGTTGCATCAGAAACGCCAGAAAGGTTGGCGTTCCCGCAGAAAAGCTATTGTTGCGTATGGATTCAGGACACGATGATCGGAATCTTCTTGAGACATTATGTAAATCTGGCGTTAATTTCTTAATTAAGCGCAATTTGCGAAGTGAATCCCGTGAGCAATATCTGGCGATTGCACGTCGTTGCGGCGAAAAAATTTCATCGCGTGACGGCAAGAATGTTTATCGTTGTACTTTGTCACATCGCAAACCGAGTGGTTTGAAAGATATGCCGCTGTTTATGATCGTTGAAGTGACCGAGCGATTGACTTGGGCGGACGGTCAGGAACTTCTGATACCGGAAGTGGAGGTGTCGGCATGGTGGACGAATTTGCCGGAAAGTGAAACGGTTTGCATCGAACTTTATCGCGCACATGCA
>JAISIP010000144.1 GCA_031261965.1 Victivallales bacterium
GTTGTTTAAAGAAACTGTCTCTAAAAGTACTGTAATCCCCATTCTTGAAGAATGCAAGCCCGTTTTAAGAAAAATTCAATATTTTTTTGACGGGTAAAAGCTAAGGAGAAATTTTGCGCTTTTCGCGGTTGTTATACAGGAAACGGGCGACCGAGGCGGTCGCCCCCTACATCGACCACTGCCCACTACCCACTGCCCACTACCCACTGCCCACTACCCACTAATCACTACCCACTTAAAAATTCCGCATTTATTCGTCCGTCGTACGGACAAAAGGTTTTTTCTCGCAAAAAAACGGACTGGCGATTATTTTTCCTCGGAGGAGCGGAGTACTCCTCGCCACAAGCCGAGCCGATGCCTTCTATAAGTGTAGTCCGCCGGAAGCAGGTTTGTCCAAACCCGGTCAGGCTGTTGCGGAAACTCCGTACCAAGCAGATAAACAACCTCCGCTTGCGCCGGAATTTGAATCGGCTCTTGAAGTTTCCGCACCTCGACTCCGGCATAATAAAGTTCGCCGTATAAATCAAGAATATTGCTTTTATACAGAATTTTGACCGGCTCATCGCTTAATATTTGCGCTATCGCCATGCCAAACTTACGCTTTTGGTGATCCTGCACCCGATACGGCTGAATGACCGACCAAAAGAAGATTCCCATCCCCATTGACGTGCAAAGCAACATCAGCCAAAGGGCTCGGCTCTTTTTGCCGTAATGTAAATAAAACGCCAACGCCAACAGCAATCCCGCCGACAGCATCGCAAATAAGCGATAGTGAAAAGAGCCGCTGAAATCGGTTGAATTGCTCAAACTCACAAAGTTGTCGAGTAAATGTTCCGGCACGAAACAGACCACGCCTATACCGATTGCCGCTCCAACAAGAAAGTATTCGCAAAGAATTAAAGCCTTGCGCAGTTTGATGCCATAACGCCGCATCGCAAGATCGTAGTTAATGCCGACCAAAATCGACAATGGTCCGAGCATGTAAATCAAGTCGCGTGACTCGTTGTCCGGCAAAAACCAAAGCAAAAACAGCGTCGAAATCGCCAGCGTCCGCAAATAACGACTCAAAATCGGAGTTTCATCCAATGCCTGCAACGCCACGCAAAACGGAATCCACGCAATCAGCGTCCAAGGCAACAACCGCATAGCGAATTCAAACGGAAAAGTCACGAGTTTAAGCAGATATTCCCAAAGTGAAATACCGTCAAACCAAAACGACTCCAACGGGATTGAGTGCGAAAGAATCCAGTACGGGATACCCCAAAGCAAAATCGTACCTACCAAAATCGCCACCCCGATCGGAAACCCGATCTTGCGAAATTTGGACTTAACCGACAACGGTCGCCGAAAAAAGAACATCGGAAAAACAAACAGCAACACCACCCAAAATCCGCCGGACAAAAACCCCAGTGAGAGCAACCATAACGAGCAAATCCAACCCATGCTCCAATTCGCCCTCCGCACCCCAAATTGAAAAAACATCAATTGCGCCGAAAGCAACAAAAAGACATTAAGCATCGCCGGGTCGCCGTCCACCGCCTTGTCGAGCATTAAGTTCGTACCCAGAAACATCGCCGACGCCGCCAACCCGGCGCGGGAAGAGCGTTCGCTCGCGGCGGCGACATAGACCACAACAGTGGCTGCCGCCACCATGATCACCGAGAGCAGTCGCAACGACAACTCCATCTCCAGCCCCAGCCCCCGGTTCAACAGTGCCGCCAACGCCGGATAGAGCGGATACGCGTTGCGAATCGCCACACCGTGTGCCGTCACCATCGCGGAATCTATCGAAAATTCGGCGGATTGCACTGCGTAAAAGCCCTCAAGGCGAAACAGTTCGCGCAACCCGAGAAACCACGGTTCGTATAAAACCAAAAACGCCGCCGCCAAAACGAGAATTCCGACCCAGCGCGGTATACGGTTTTCTTTATAAATTCCCACAGTCGGACTCTTTCTCCACGGTTTGTAAGGTAGCTCAAGGGCATCTCTAAAATTGATCGGAAATAATTTATCATGGCAAGCACTCTTTGTCAATCGTTTTGTCACATGATTTTGCCCTTTACAGGGAGTCTCCGGCGGTGTATATTATGAAACGACCTTTTGAAAGGACAATAGATGAAAAATGCGGTGGTACTGTTAAGCGGCGGGCTGGATTCCGCCACAGTTTTAGCGATTGCGAAAAAAGCGAATTTTGATTGTTACGCCCTCTCGTTCGATTACGGGCAACGCCATTCTTGCGAACTTGAATCGGCAAAAAAAATCGCCCGGCAACTCGGCGCGAAACGTCACAACATTGTAAAAATCGACTTGCGTTTGTGGGGCGGCTCGGCGTTGACCGACGACGCGATCGCAATCCCCGAAGCCGGAGAGTCTCAAGGCATTCCGGCGACATATGTTCCGGCGCGGAATTTAATTTTTCTATCTTTTGCCACCGCATGGGCGGAAACGCTCAAAGCGCGTGATATATTCATCGGTGTAAACAGTGTGGACTACTCCGGCTACCCCGACTGTCGCCCCGCGTTTATCGAATCCTTTCGCGAAACGGCTCGGCTCGGAACTTGCGCGGTAGATGAGAACTGGAGCTACAATATCAACGCCCCGCTCCAAGCCATGAGCAAAGCCGAAATTATCCGAATCGGAACTCAACTCGAAGTCGATTACGCCCTTACCACAAGCTGCTACAACCCGGATTCCGCCGGGCGCAGTTGCGGCAAATGCGACTCTTGCGCGTTGCGAATCGCCGGATTTCGCGAAGCCGGAGTACCCGACCCGACCTGCTATGCCCTCTAAGAGCTTATCAACTAATAAACGAAAACGCTCTGACTTGCCCCGATTAGCAATTCATTTGTCAAAAAAAATCGTAGATATTTCTTCCAATATCCCCGATTTTTTTCAACTGCGCGACTGGTTCCCGGTGCTTCGACATAACATTTCCATTATTAGGGTATCTCTAAAAACTGGAAACTTGGCTAAAAATTGCGATTCTGCCAATTTTGTAACTCAAGCCAGTTTTTAGAGATACCCATTAGTTGATAAGCTCTAAGTTCGCCGCTTGACCGACAAGAGGGTCGGATTCGCCGCCGCCGGATCGTCCGGCCAGAGGTGCTTGGGGTAGCGCGACTTCATCTCCTTGAGCACAAAACTCCAATTCCCGCGCCAAAACCCCGGCAAATCCATGGTAATTTGCACCGGGCGTTGCGCCGGAGAAAGTAACTCAATTCGCAACGGAATGCGCTTTTTTCCGACAGTCGGGTGGATTTTTACCCCGTAAAATTCCTGAATTTTTGCCGAAAGCGTGGGTTGAAGTTGGGCATAGTCGATCAAATGTTTCGCGCCGGCCGGGGTGATGAAAAATTCCGGATAGTTCGCGTCAAGATCGCGCAAATTCTCTCCGAGCAAATCGCGCAAAAGTTTGAGCCAGTCAACTTTTCGCAACTGGGCAAATGAGCGGACATTCGGGAGGTATGGTGATATTTTTTGGGCAAAACCCTCGCCCCAATCCGGGTATTTATCCGGCTCTTGCCGATGTGCGTACGCAATTCGGTTAAACAAATATAAAGCCGATTTTTCCTCCGCGGGCGGCAACGCGAAACCGCGATTCAACGCCTCGGCGACAACTGCTTTGGTGATCTCTTCCCGGGGCGGATTCTCAAGCGGCAAAGAACGCAACACGATTTCCCCGAACCGCAATTCCCGACGGGCAACTATACACTCCTTTTCGGGTTCGAACTCAATTGTGTCAACCTCATTGAGCCGATCGCCGAGATACTCCGTCAACTCCTCAAGGTCAATTGGGGCGGCAAGCTGAATCGTCGGTTCATTCCCTCCCCCCGAGAGTCGCGCCACAGCGATAAAATCTTCCCCCCCAAGGTCGTCTTTTTCCATTAAAATCGCCCCTGAACCACCGCTTAGAATATAGCGTCCGCCATGCCGTGTCCGTGCCTTGCCGACCCAGTCCGGGAATGCCGTTGCAATTAAAATCCCGACCTTTTCGAGGTCGCAAATTTGCTTTTTTTCGTTCATAAGCTCAAGCAACTGCCGAAAAATAACGTATTGATTGCGAAATTCACTTGGTTTGCTACGCATCCGGCTAATCCTCAGCCTCAAATCCGCACTCCCGAAACGGCGAAACGCGTCGCGTTCTTCGAGGAGTGCTGCAAGCTCACAGCCCAGTGGAACAAGATTATGTTCCTTTGCCGTTAAGAGCATCGCACCCAGGCGCGGATGTATCGGCAACTCGGCAAGCTCGCGCCCGCGTCGGGTAATTTTTCCGAATTTATCCAACGCGCCAAGCGCGGTGAGGGTTTTTCGCGCCACGCTCAACGCCGCATCGGGAGGAGGATTCAGCCAGCTAAGATCTTCCGCTCGCGTCCCCCATGCCGCCGACTCCAACGCCAAAGCACAAAGGTCGGCTTCAAGGACTTCCGGCAAAGTTTGGTCGCGACGGGTCAGCTCTTCATGGGCATTCCATAGCCGAATTGCCACTCCCGGTCGCGTTCGCCCGGCGCGTCCGGCGCGTTGAATCGCCGAAGCCTTGGAAATCGGCATAAGCTCAAGAAACGAAAATCCCGCCGCCGGGTCAAAGCGCATTCGCCGTTCAAGCCCGGAATCCACCACCGCGACAATCCCGTCGATGGTAATACTGCTCTCCGCCACGTTGGTCGCAAGCACGATTTTTCGCCGTCCCGGAGGCGGCGGGTAAAGTACACGATCTTGCTCGGAACTCTCCAGTGAACCGTGCAATTTTAACAACAACGCGTCGTCGGGAAGAGAATTTTCCAACAACTCGGCACAGGTGTCAATTTCGCGGACACCGGGCAAAAAAATCAACAAGTCACCGTCGATTTCACCAAAAAGCTTAAGAATTACCCGCGCAACTTCAGGTGCCGGATTGTAACGGTCGAGATTGCCGGAGCTGTAACGGATTTCCACCGGAAACTGCCGCCCCGGAGCATTCACAATCGGAGCATTGTTGAGCAACTTGGCAATTTGACCGGATTCAAGCGTGGCGGACATGATTAAAATCTTCAGGTCATTTCTAAGATGCTTTTGCACATCAAGCGCAAACGCCAGCCCAAGATCGGAGTCAAGCTTGCGTTCGTGGAATTCGTCAAAGATAAGTATCCCGACATCTTTGAGTTCGGGGTCTTGGCGCAAGAGGCGCAACAACACCCCGTTGGTCATAACCGTAAGCCGGTTTTTTGCGCCGGTACGGTTTTCGCCCCGCACGATGTAGCCGACCGACTGCCCGACCGATTCGCCCAACAGCGAGGCGATCCGTCGCGCCGCCGCCCGTGCCGCAACCCGGCGCGGTTCAAGCAGAATAACTTTGCCGGCAAACGCTTCGAGCAACGCCAAAGGAACCAACGTGGTTTTACCGGCTCCCGGCGCGGCACTAAGCACCGCGCCGGAGAAATTACGCAACGCGGTGATCAGCTCCGGCAACACGGTTTTTACCGGCAAATCGATATTTTCATAAGAATTCATATTGTATAATATAGCATTTTGAGCCTTTTAGACAATCCCTAAAATTTTAAATTTAGAGCTTATCAACTAATAATGGAAATGTTATGACGAAACACCGCGAAGATGATTCGCCGGAGTCCATCCGCCGTTCAATCGATGGCGATATGCTTTTTCACCGCAAACTCCTGGAGACTACCCGCAACGAAATGCTTCAATCGTTTGCCATGCTTATAGACAGTTTTTTTGTCTCGCTAAAGACGCGTTACAGTTCAATCGAAGATAATCGCAAGGCGGCGGAAATTCACCTGATGATTGTCGAAGCTCTTCACGATAAAAATTTGAGTCTTGCGCAAGGGTTGATGCAACAACACTTGTCGCGTTATACAAAGTAACTATTCTAAACATTAAAAGTGAAAGTTTTTTTCTCCCGGGTAACTCCAGGGGGGAAAGGGGGGGGTTGTGTACTCTTGTGTCCAAAAAAGCATTTTTACCGCTTTACTTTTTGCACTCAGCTTGTCGGTCTTTTCGACCGAAGTTAGAGTTATATATCCGAAAAATTTGAACTCGGACGGTTCAAAAATCATAGAAATTTTGAATGCCGACCAAATGCGAAAATTGATCGGCAAAGGTGAATTCGCCGTCAGTTTTCTGTGCACACCATCCCAAAGCGGTAAATATTGCATTATTATGGCGCAATCCACCGTCACTTTTGCCGATCGCGCTTTTTGGGTCGGATACCACCCAGGTCTTGGTCGTTTCGATTTTTTAATTCGGACAACGACAGGACAAATTCAAGTTCAAGGAGCAAACAACGTAGACCCGAACGGTTATAATCTGGTGATCGTCTCCGCCGGTGACGGCGAGGCAAGATTGTTGACCATACCGCTTTCAATGCCGGAGTTCCACGGCAGAGTTATGCGGTTGCCGCTTTCCGCTCCCATGCGCAACGCCAAAGTTCCTTTTACCCTGTGCGGACGCTTTGGCGAATCCGCCGAGAATCGTTTTAAAGGCGCGGTCGATGAAGTAGTCTTCTACGATAAGTCGTTGAATATTAAACAAATGGCGGCAATTTTCGAGCATTATAGATCGGGAAAACGCATCAAATCCGGCTTTGATCTTGCAAAGGCAACTAACCAGACAAATTTTCAAGCTATAGAATTCCCCACCTTCGCCTTGGGTAAACGGGAGATTTTCCGGGCAAAGCCAATGCGTTTAAAGTCCGGCGAAAGTTACGTCGCCCCTCGCCAAATCGCCGGCGGCGACTTCCTTGTGGACATCGAGCTTGCCGTACACGATGTATCTCAAAGTGTTTTTCAGATTGATCTCGGTGCGGACGGTTTTCTTTTTGACGGTTCGCACTCGGTGCCGAAAGCGGAGTGGGCAGCACCTACAACTACGCCGCCGGACTTTATTTAAGTTTGATAAAAGCATTTCGTTCCGGGGATATGGAAACTGCTCGGGAACTTCAGCTCAAAAGCCAGAAACTGGTTCTGTTAATCTACAAATACCCCTCCGCCGGCAAGCAATTTATGGAGCTTATCGGGCAGCCTGTCGGTCCTCAGCGTCCCCCGCTGGTCAACTGCTTTGAGCGTAATGATGAGCTTCGGGCGAATTTGAAAAAAATCGATGTTTTGCCCTATCTCGGTGACGGTAAGGTGCAATTCAAATAAGGATGAGGCAAATTACTGATTGCATTCCTGCTGTTTGCGTGGTATTGTAAAAAGCATGAAAATAATACCACTATTTCTTATTTTGCTGGTCTCGACATGTTTACGGGGGGGGGAGTTGCGCATCGCCGATGCGATTCCCGGCGGCGACGCGCCGATTCGCCAGCTCGCGTTGCGTCAATCCCTCGCAGGGAAACAGCAAATCCAATACCGGCACGCCACCGTAAGTTCGGCATTTGCCGAACTCGCCAAAGGGAATGTCGAAATAGTCGTGGCGGAACTTTTAGCGCAACCCAAGGAGTTCAAGGGCAAGATTCAAATTTATGCCGTGGACTCACTGGTCTTTTATGTAAATATCGCCAATACGCTCGAAGAAGCCAAAACACCCCAGTTGCGCGATATATTTACGCTGAAACAACCCAATTGGCAAAATTACAGTTTTTTATCCGCCGACATTCAACGCTACGGGGTTAAACCCGGCAAACCGGGGGCGGAACGTATGGCACATTTTCTGATCAGAGGCTCTCAACTCGCCCAAAACACCCGATTCTTTAATTCGACCGCCGAACTCCTCGCCATGACCGGGGCGAATCCGAACGCGATCGGCTTTGGAGTTTATCTCTCCAGTACTCCAGCTCAAGTCAAACTCCTGAGCGTTGACGGAGTTACCCCTAATCTTAAGAGCGTTTCGGAGGCGACTTACCCGCTTGCGGTAAAACGGGCGGTCTTCACCGCCGCCAATTTCTCGGAAGAAACCGCAAGTTTTCTCGCCGAATT
>JAISIP010000011.1 GCA_031261965.1 Victivallales bacterium
TTGCCGCTCAAGACCCTGGTTATGGATATTTACTTTACCAGTGGCGGTAAGATTTTGATTATCGACTTGAATCCATGGGGAGAACCCACCGACCCCTTGCTGGTGCGGGACTGGGGGCGGGATTGGAATACTCCGGCAGGAATGCTTTTGATGGATCCGCCGATTCCGATTCACGGCGATGTCAACGTCTCGTTTTAGGCATTTCTCCAAGCGATCTCTAAAAAAACTTCGATGAACTTTAAAAATAGGAACTGAAAATGGCGAGTGAATACGATTTTGCCGCAATTGAAAAAAAATGGCAGGAATACTGGGAAAAGAACGAAACATTTAAAGCGGTGGATTTCTCGCCCAAACCGAAGTTTTATTGCCTGGATATGTTTCCCTATCCCTCCGGGGCCGGACTGCATGTCGGGCATCCCGAGGGTTACACCGCCACAGATATTCTCTGTCGCTATCGCCGGATGAAAGGCGACAATGTGTTGCACCCCATGGGTTGGGACGCATTCGGTCTGCCTGCTGAACAATACGCGATTGAGACCGGGACTCACCCTGAAGTCACCACCGAGAAGAATGTGGACAATTTTCGCCGTCAAATCAAGGCACTGGGATTCTCGTACGACTGGAGCCGTGAAATCAATACCACGCACCCCGCCTATTTTAAGTGGACGCAGTGGATTTTTGCCCAACTTCACCAAAAAAGGTTGGCGTACCTCGATGAAATCCCGGTAAACTGGTGTCCGGCATTGGGGACGGTTTTGGCGAATGAAGAGGTTATCAACGGACTTTCGGAGCGGGGAAACCACCCGGTTATCCGCCGGCCGATGAAACAGTGGATGTTGTGCATTACCAAGTATGCCGAGCGGTTGCTCAACGATCTTGACGACCTCGACTGGCCTGAGGGCGTTAAGGAAATGCAGCGCAACTGGATCGGCAAGTCAACCGGGGCGGAGGTCAAATTTGAGACATCCGCCGGTGGAGCGATTACGGTTTACACCACCCGCCCGGATACCCTTTTCGGCGCAACTTACATGGTGCTTGCACCCGAACACCCCATGGTTTATATTTTGACCACCCCGGAACAGCGTGACGAGGTGGATGCTTACCGCGAGGCAGCCGCCCAAAAAAGCGAATTGGCACGCACCGGCGAAAATACCGAGAAAACCGGCGCATTCACCGGGGCTTACGCCATCAACCCGGTTGACGGCAGGAAGATTCCGATCTGGATTGCCGACTATGTGCTGGTTTCTTACGGCACCGGGGCGATTATGGCGGTACCGGCACACGACACTCGCGATTTTGAGTTCGCTCAAAAATTCAAGTTGCCGATTATTTGCATAATTGAGCCGGATTCCGAAGCCGCCAAGGCGGAAAACGTAGACGTAAAAGCCGTACTTGCCGGCGAAGCGTGCTGGACGGGGGAGGGGAAACTTATAAACTCGTCCAACAACGAGGGGTTGAATCTCAACGGGCTTTCGGTAGCCGACTCGAAACCGGCAGCCACGCGATGGCTTGAAAAACGAAATCTGGGCAAAGAATCGGTAAAATACAAGTTGCGCGACTGGCTCTTCAGCCGTCAGCGTTATTGGGGTGAGCCCTTCCCGATCATCCATTATGAGGATGGCTCTATTGAATTGGTGAATTCCGAGTCACTTCCGGTGGATCTGCCTGAAATGGTGAACTTTAAGCCCACCGGCGACGGCGAGCCTCCGCTTGCCAAAGCCAAAGATTGGCTGGTATACGTTGACCCCGAAACCGGACGCAAAGGGCGGCGCGAGACCAACACCATGCCGCAATGGGCGGGGTCGTGCTGGTATTATTTGCGTTATATCGACCCCGATAACGGCGAACGCGCCTGGGATCCTGCCAAGGAGAAGTACTGGATGCCGGTTGATCTCTATGTCGGCGGCGCGGAACACGCGGTGTTGCATTTGCTCTATGCGCGTTTTTGGCACAAAGTCCTTTTTGATATTGGGTTGGTTTCAACCAAAGAGCCGTTCAAAAAACTGGTCAATCAGGGGATGATCTTAGGTATCAGCTACAAGGACAAACGCGGCGCGTTGGTTCCTACTGACCAAGTGGAGTTTACATCAAACGGTCCGATACTCAAAAGCGATGGCGAAAAGTTGGTGGAATTCCCCGCTAAAATGTCCAAATCGTTGCGCAATGTGGTCAACCCGGACGATGTGATAAAGGCATACGGCGCGGACTCGATGCGGCTTTACGAGATGTTTATGGGGCCGCTTGAGGCGACTAAACCGTGGAGTACCCAGGGGGTTGAAGGGGTTTTCCGCTTTCTCAAACGGGCGTTTCGGTTGTATGACGAATCAACGATTGCCGATGTGCCGTGTACCAAAGAGCAGGAAAGACTGCTACATGCGACGATCAAAAAGGTTTCTCAAGACCTCGACGGCTTGAGTTTCAATACGGCTATCAGTCAACTGATGATTTTTCTCAATGAATTCTCCAAATTAAAAGAGTTTCCGCGTGAAGCGGCGGAGAAATTCGTATTGCTGTTGTCGCCGTTTGCCCCGCATCTCGGCGAAGAACTGTGGGAGCAACTCGGTCACAAGGAGACCTTGGCATATGTTCCGTGGCCGGGCTGGAACGAGGAGTTGCTCAAACTTGACGAGGTGGAAATCCTCGTGCAAGTACTCGGCAAACCCAAGGCGCGATTGATGATGCCGGTGAATGTTTCACAAGAAGAGGCGGAGAAAATTGCGTTTGCTTCTGCTGAAGTGCAAGCCGCGATCAACGGCAAAACAGTGAAAAAAGTCATCTTCGTACCCAAACGCCTGCTCAATATCGTAATTTAACTGATTTTGGATAAATCAGATGCGAGAAGGAAAAACCTTTTGTCCGTACGACGGACGGCGGTGTAGGGGCGAACTGTTGTTCGCCCGATCGCGCTCTTCCTTTTCCAAACCTTTATATTGCTCCCATTGAAACGTGTATGGAGATGTCAAATGTCTGATACAAATGCCGCTACAAATAAAGGGTATCTCTAAAAACTCACCTTGAGTTAAAAAATCGGCATAGTCGTAATTTGGAGGTGCGATTTTGCAAATATCTGGCTAACATAGAGTTAACCAGATACGCGCAAGCAGTGCACATACGAATACGAGATGCGATTTTTAGCCAAGCTTCCAGTTTTTAGAGGTAGCCTAAATTGGTTGTTTTTCAAAATAAAACCATTCGACGGATTTTGGTGAATGACGAATGGTTCTTTTCCGTTATTGATGTGGTCGCGGTTCTAACTGACAGCGTAAATCCCCGCGACTATTGGTTTAAGATGAAAAAGCGTGTTCATTCCGAGGCCGAGTTTGAACTGTCGACAATTTGTCGACAGTTGAAAATGTCCGCCCTGGATGGGAAAATGCGTTTGACGGACTGCGCCAATGTCAAAGGACTCTTCCGAATTGTAACGCTACCCTTGACGGGAGCATTACAGGTTTTTTATTCCTCAAGAATTGGGACTATTGTCTTTTGGAGAGTCGGGCTTAAGATTTTTTTCAATACGGTTACATCTATTACTTGCTATTATCTGCTTTGTCCAATTGGTTTTATTCTCTCGCCACTTCTTAACGAGTTCTCGCGTCAGTCCAATAAAATTTTGCCAAAAAGTAATCTCCTTAGGTTTTATCTCCTTTTTACATACTCTATTCCAAAAACAATTCAGACGATCCATAAACAATTCCGGGGATAGATTTTCAATAGCATTGAGTAGTTCCTGGGGATCTCGCCCGGAAAAAAGATCGATTTTACGATATTTGAATTCATCCCATTCTGATTTTTTCTCGTCTTCTATATCAGCTAATATTTTTTTATATCTTTGCTTATAAACAAAAACGTCATTTTTCTCGAGCTTGTCTTTTAAATACTTGTCAATCTCATCCATAATAGCTTTTAAATGCTTGTTATCAGCCATTCTCATGTCTCTAAAAGAATTTTGTTCATTTTCAGAAAATTCATAAGAGAGGGTATTTATTTTTTTAGCTTCAATAACTCGATCAATATATCGCGTGGCCAAACGCTGGATTGCCTCAGGTTTAACAAGTCTTGCGGAATAAGCAAGTTGTAATGAATATTCCGCTATATCAAGAATTTCTTCCGGGTCAGTAATTTCAAGGGTTCTCATAGCCTTGCGGGTGCCGGAAATTAAATCCTTAAATTCCTTATCATCCTTCCACAAAAGGTTTCTCCAACGATCCCTTAAATTTTTGGGTTTCAAGAAACTTGCTATGCTATCGGCTATTGAGGACGGTGGAATATATCGATCATGCTGTATATCACCCCATATTTTTTTATCGAGGATTTCTTGCTTATCTTTGCCTAAAAATTCTTTACCAAATGCAATGTATGCTTCTTGCTCCTTCGGGCATTCCAGCCATTTATCGCCACAAATCTGTATCCCGTATTTCAATAGAAAAAATTGCCAAACCAGAGGTAATTTAACTTTTTCGTTTTCCAAGTACGTTTCGATTTCTTTGCGGCTAAAATAGTAGTCAAATTCTCTGAAACAGTGTCGCAATACACGATAATTGATTTGAACTTTGTCAGGAGCGAAACTCTTGGTCGTTTGCACTGCGATTTCCTGCGATTGTCCGTCTTTAACTGCGTTTTTAAGTTCATCTAATAAACCAGGCACAAACCCACCTTTATTTTCTGAAATGATTTTTCTTATCGAAGAGGTATCTTCAAGTTCGCCGACTAATGCCTCGACCACATGCGTTTCATCGGATTTAAATTCAAAAGTTTTTCCTATTACTTTTTCGCGAATTCGATCGTATTGATTTGCCGAGGATTGCGCCTGCACGTCATTATCCGATGCTTGTTCTTGCGATTGCTCGTCAGGAGTTTTTTTGCCGTTTATTTTCCTTTGGTTGCCGATAATAATTACCGGGCAATTCTCATGCTCAACTAATTCGCTTATATACGAAAGAACCTCCGCCGGAGTCGCCGAAGCACGCTCAAAATCGTCGAAGATTAGATACCGAATTTTCAACGCAAGATCTCTGGCATAATATTTCGCAAATGCCCATATAAATAGACCAATTGCAGGCAAAATACTTATGTAGGTGTCTATCGGTGGCGACCAATAAATCAGACTTACGGTCAATATGATCAGCAATAACACACAGATCCACCAATTAGGAAACAAAATACCACGCCATATTCGAAAATCAAAATCTTTTTTATCGCTGACTCCAAACAACGAGACATAACAACGGAATCTCCAGTGCCAGAATTTATATTTAGGGATTTCATTTTTATGTTTATAATGCTTGATGAAATAAGTTTTACCGCAGCCCCAAGCTCCGTCAATAAAAACTGCAAAGCCCGGTTTCTTTGTAGTCAAATATTGGTCTAAATATTTTGTTATAGAATCACTTGAGTTTTGTTCACTATCTTCTGGCATAATGCGTTTATTCTCCCCGGCTGGACACTCTTTTATTAAAACTCGGCGTAAATACCATAACGCAAGAATGCGCGAATTGCAAGTCCCTGACTATGTATCTTTTCAAGTTAATATTTCATTTTTGGGTCGGGCGATAAGGAGGGGGATTTTTTTGCGTATTTTGCGGTTGGTATATGGAAGCGGGCGACCGGTGGTAGCCCCTGCATCGCCGTCCGTCGTACGGACCCTAAAAAGGTTTTTCCTTCTCGCATCAAACGTTCTCGCATCAAACTTTTTCGCTACGGGATTTGGCTGAGCGGGTGTGGCGGAAGAATTTGGTGATCAGCTCTTTGGACTCTTCTTCGCCGACTCCGCTTGTGACCTCGGGATGCCAAAGTGATTCCGGGTGTGAAGTTATGCCAAAGACGCTGCAACCGCCAAAGCGCGGATCGGTCAAGCCATAGACAATTCGACGCACCCTGGCATTTACCAGTGCTCCGGCACACATCGGACAGGGTTCTTTAGTGACGTAAATGGTCACATCCTCCATGCGCCAATCGCCGCGAAGTCGCTCCAACTGCCGCAACAACTCGATCTCGGCGTGGGCGGTTACGCTTTTGCACTCTTCTACCCGGTTGCGGGCGGTGGCGAGTACCTGACCGTCAACTACCGCGACCGCGCCGATCGGGACTTCCCCCGCGGCGGCGGCTTCGGTGGCGCAAGCAAGCGCGATATTCATGAATTCGGAATCGGTCATGACAAAAAAACGATTATTTTTCGATCACATCGGTACGGAGAACCACGGTGTAATAAAGATAGAAAACCAGTCTCACATAATGGTCGCCGTACTGATAGTTAAAGGTTATGATGCGATCGGGTCGCCCGGTGGCGTCGGGTACGCCGTCGCCGAAGTAGAGCAGATCGTCGATGGTTTTGGCTTCACGTGTAAGCGAGAAATCGACTTTTTTGATCAGGCTTTTGATCGCATTGTATTTTTCCAGACTGTTCGCCGTTAGTTTGGGGTTCTTTAAAATCGCGATCTCTTCGGGGTAGAGTATCGGAACTTCAAGGTCTTCGGATGGGAGTCGCTTGGAACTGACCCCGGCACAACCGCCGAGAATGAGGCAGGCAAGCCCGGTTGCAAGAAAGGTTGATAAAATTTTCATATGGACTCCTTGTAATTCCGTAAAAAACGGTTATATTTTGTCACGTTGCTTATCTAATGCGGGTGTAGCAAAACGGTCATGCTCCAGCTTCCCAAGCTGGCGACGCCGGTTCGACTCCGGTCACCCGCTCCATTCTATTTATTATACACGACAAACCGCAT
>JAISIP010000018.1 GCA_031261965.1 Victivallales bacterium
CGTAAACAGCCCATCGTACTGCTCGTTATAGAACTCCACCACCGCAAAGGCAGGGTCGTCTTTCCACGCCATACCAGTGTAGGGATTGACGTGATTGAGCAACAATTCCGCGCCTTTGCGAAACCGCTCACGCTCCCAATCGCGCCCAAGGTACATCATTAGCTTGTGCAGTCGCCGATCTTTAAATGCCTTGGTATGATTGACCGTCGGTTCGTAAAGATGAAACGAAAAAATCACCAATTGAAAGTAACACCCCTGCTTTTTCATCTCCGAAAGCAGAAAATCCCAGCGATCCAAGTACTTGGCGTTAAACTGCAACGGCTTGCCGCTCCCGGTGTCGGTCATTATTTTTTGGTCGATCCCGTGCAAGCGCAGGCAGTTGTAGCCCTGTCGGCGAAACGCCACCGCGAACTCGGCGGCGTTTTTTCGAAATTCGGCATCGTCTCCGCCGTGCCACATCGCAGTAGGTACGCCGTTGCCACCAAAGAGGCGAAATTTTTGCCCTTTATTTTGTTCCGCGAACAACGTGCCGTCGGGCGAAGCGACAATCCGACCGTATTTTCCCGCCGGTGCTTCGATAAGATTGGATAGATCCAACGCGCTGCCGGGGACAATTGCGACATTATCCATCGATACCGGCGCGAATTCTTCGCCTTTGGTGTACTCGATTTCCCCGCCGTGAAGTTGCAGAATCATCGCCGCAGCAATAATCGTCATAAATCTAAAACGCATAAGATATTTCCTATTTAATGCCCGCTGGCGTAATCATTATTGCGATAAATGTAGTTCTGATTGGTCTTTTGGGTCGCATCCGCAAAAAAATCATAACGCAACTCTTCAAAAGTATGCGCTCCGACGTGTCCATCGCCAAAAAGAGTGTTCGCCCTATTGCTGTGACGCAAGTGAATTCCTCCACCAATCCCCGAATCGACGACGTAATACTGTCTGCCGTATGAGCTTGAAGCGACATTACCCCAAAAAACCGAGTCAAACAGGAATGCGTATCGCGACGCGTTTGCAATCCGTTTTATCACCATGGCTTGCGTTTTACTTTGATCAAGCAGTGCCGCCGGATTGCTCCAGGGATTGCCGAACAGTTTATCATATGCGGCTCCGTTGCTGAAATTGAGCATACCGTACGTAAATCCTCCCCGATTATACCCTGCCTCCAGCGTATCGGGAATACTACTGCAACGCAAATATTTTGGCAATCTGTCGCCCTGATCGTCAAAAATCTCTTCCGCCCAACGGACGGAATTAAGCCGACCGCAACGGCGTACCGCCAAAAGTCCATCGTAAGTATCGGTGTAAAATGCAAAAGCTTGACCGATCTGGCGCATATTACTGACGCAATTGGTCGCTTTGGCGCGTTCGCGTGCCTGATTTAACGCCGGCAACAGCATCGACGCCAAAATCGCGATTATCGCAATTACTACCAAGAGTTCAATCAAGGTAAAGTTCCGTTTCATCCTTCATCCCTCCTTTTTAGGTTAATTTACGCCATATATTTAGGCTACCTCCAAAATTTATCACTCAAGGCTACCTCAACTATTCTTATTATAGCAGTTTTTTTAGACTTAATATTTTGATTTTTGCCAAAAACATAACAAATTTGTGCCATAGCACTTGTAAAAACAGCCGTTTAATGTTCTTTTATATAAGAATTTGGAGAATTTTATATGAATAGGAATCGCGAAAAGAAACTTCAGCAAATGGAGATAGAAACCAGTCACCTCTATTTGCATATGCAAAATCTCAAACGCAATTTCCGACTGCCGTTTCAGTTGAACGAAATCGGTTTTATTCATGATCACCCAAGGACATCAATTACGACATCCGGCATGCTGGAACTTTGTCTGAGACTCGGCTCAAATGAGGAATTTGCCGTTGATCGCTTCGGCAAAGAGACCTACCGTTGCCGTTTCCCTCACGTCTGCTTGAAACCGCCGGATTTATTGCATACTATCAGCATAACTCAGCCACGCGACGCGGTTTACTTTAAGTATGCGCCGGAGTTGGCGGAATCAATGCGTGCCGCCGGTCTTTTGACCCCTCCGTATTGCTGGGAATTCACGCTGACCTCCGAAATCAACAACCTGTTGCAGGAAGTACGCGATTTGTTTGGCAAAGTTTACGAATACGGCGTTGTCGATCGGCTGGATTTATTGGCTATCGAACTGTTTCAAAGATTGTTGGTTATGCGCAATGCGCAAAAATCCGGCGAAATCGTTGACGTTAGAATCCAAAGAATTGCCTCCCATCTCCGCATGAACTTCAGAGAACCACCCGACCTCGACGAGTTATTGCGGCATAACGGCATATCGCGCCGAAACTTCTATCGTTGCTGGAACAGCGTTTTTGATCAATCGCCGGGAGAATATTTGCGCGAACTTAAGTTGGAGGAGGCGTTTCGCCTGTTGCGCGACACCAATTTGCCCATATGGATGATTTCACAACGACTCGGATTCGGGAGTACAAGTTATTTTTGTCTGCTTTTTAAGCAACGCTATAACCAAACCCCCCAGGGGTTTCGGCGAAACTTTTCCGCCTCACACTGAAGGGTATCTCTAAAGGGTATCTCTAAAAACTTATTCGCCGAATACCTCGGCTTGAAAAACGAAAAACGTGGTTTCTGTGTGCTGCCAACCGTCCGCCGCAAGCCCGGCTTTTTGCGAGAGATACTCCAGCGTAGTAACCTGATTCCAACCTTGTTCCTGAGCCACCTGCGGCAAAAATACCGCCCCGCGTTTGCCCTGCCGCAAAATTATGCCGTCAACGCCTACCCTAAATCGGGTAGGGTCGGCGATCAATTCCAATTGGGTCAAAATCGAAACTTCGATTTTCGTCTCCCCAAGCTCCTCCATTTCCAACGGCGGAAATCTGGGATCGGAAAATGCCGCGTTGATCGAGTTGCGTACTAAATTTTCACTCAACGGTTCAAACGGTTCGATATTGCCGATGCAACCGCGCAAATTCCCCTCGCAATCGTGCAAGGTCACAAAGCATGAACGCAACTCATTCAGTCCCGGAATATCGGGTGCTTCGGGCAGGTCGGACGATGCTAATTCGCATGCAATTACCTCGCGTACAAAAGCAAGGATTCGCCCCCGCTCCGAGATGGAAAATTCTTTTGCCATATCATACACCCCTTGATCAATTTCGGTCGTGATAAATACGATACGCGCAAAACGCGATAAACGCCACCGTCGGGGCAAGCCCGGCGAATATCGGGCTAAGAATCCCCCCTTTGCCCAAAACCAGAAACACCTGTGCGGTTACAATATATATTACAATAATTATCACCGCTGTGATAATCGCCATTAAACTGCCGGTTCGCTCATTTTTCGTCGCCAGCGGGATTCCCAGAAACACCGCCAAAAAACACGCCCACGGGAACGCCAATCGATAATAAAAAACCGTCATATAAATCGCCTTAACCCGATCGGCGATGTCCGGAGTGCGGCGGACAAGATTCCAAATTACCCAAGTGGGAAGGTCGTCTTTCTCTTTGATCGCGTTAAGTATATCGTTGGGCGACTCATGAATCTTGTCTTGCCCGAAGTGCAACACCGTAAACGGAATCTGATCGTGAATGGCGGAAATCCCCGTCCCGGCAGTGATCTCCAACTTGTCGTTGCGGTCATATGAGGTGAAAATCCCGTTGTGAAAAGTCCATTCCGCCTTGCCGGGATTATAACTTGCCTCGGCGGCGAAAAAATCAACTTTGCGCCCCAACAATTCGCGGCGTATCCTTTTTTCGCGTTCCTCCCGCGACAGACCGAGAATCTGGTCCGCCTTGCCCGGAAAAACTTCGCGAATCATTTTTAATTGCGCCGACTCATCCGAAACGAGGATCAGCGAATCGATCATCGGTTCCGACCAAAAGGTCTTGAGCGTCACATTTTTTTGAGTGTTTCCGGTGTCAAAGTTGTTAAAAAGCCAGTGGCGCTGCTGATCGCTGCTGCGATAGGTCAACAGCCCACGCACATATCGCCGTCGTTCGGCGACGTTTGAGCGGATAATTTCCGCCGAACGCTCCGTGTACGGAACCAACGCCTCGTTAAAATAAATATTGATCCCTGTAACCGCCAGACCCACCACGAAAATCGCCCCGCCGCAACGAAACAGCGACACTCCAGACGCACGCATTGCGGTGATCTCCATATTCTTGCCAAAGGTCGCCATCGTCCACATACAGCCCAAAAGCATGGTAATCGGCAGAATAAAGCGGATATTTCCCGGCAGTTTATAGGCAAAGTAGAGCAGGATCTCGCGAAACGGTGCCTTGTTTTCAAGAAAGTCCGAAATATCGCGATAAACATCGCCGAGGACAAACAGAATGATAAACACCAGCAACAGTACGCTGTATTTAATCAAAAACTCGCGCAAGATATAAGTATCCAGTCGTGGCATCGGAAACCAGCGGCGTGGCAGTAAAATCAAGTCTTCGTATTTTTTCTCTTGGTCTTTTTCCATAACAAACCTAATATACACCCTCTAATCTTGCAAAAAAAGTTCAACTCTCGTTTTTTCGCGTAATTGTTGCATTTTTGTAAAGTTGCATGAACATTTCGCAAAGCGAATCAGCACTTAAATCAGCCTCCAATTTCAATAAATCCACCCAATCGGACTCCAGCGAAACGGTGATTAGACCGGCACTCCGCAAAAGTTGATTAAGTACCGTCCTGTCGTTTGGCTTCAACGCTTTGGACAACAGTAAATAATCCAAGTCAAGATCAAAAATAAAGCCTGGAGCAGTCTCAAATTCAGCCTCTTGCAGACGCGAACGCAAAAAATCGCTCTCAAACATTTGCCCGGCAAGCGGTTTAAATCGTTCGGGGTCGTTTAACAACTCCTGCATTTTTGGCCAGCTTCGATCGCAAACCACTTGAATTCGCTCATTGGCACACCCCGGCTGTTCCGCATGGGCAACGATCAGTGCCCTACTCACCACATCGCCCCGCAACGCCAAATCAATATGCTCGTCGTGACGCAAGCGTTGCAACGCCGTCGCGATGGATTGGTCGGAGCGATAATCGAATGCCTTTATCCAGCCTTGCCGTTCAGCTTCGTCGGTCGCGGCATGTCCAAACGCCATAAGCGTGTCGGTGTGATAATCAAAGGTCAGAAGCGCGGGAGGTGACTCCAATTTACGACGATAACACGCCCATTCCGCCAAGGCAAAATGGTGTTCGCTAACGACCTTAATCACCCGTTTCCCTCCTGATCAACCTGCACGCTAAACGGCAAAAAGATATAAAAGCTCGTCCCTTTGCCGAGCGTACTTTCAAACTGTATCCAGCCATGGTGATTG
>JAISIP010000080.1 GCA_031261965.1 Victivallales bacterium
CCTATGGAGAATCAAAACTCTGCTTTGAAAAAGTCCTCAAATGGTACAGCGAAATTCACGGCATGAAATACGCGGCGTTACGCTACTTTAACGCCGCAGGAGCGTCGGAGAAATACGGCGAAGATCACCGCCCCGAAAGTCACCTTATCCCGATTATTTTGCAAACAATCCGCGGCAAACGCGAAAAACTCATGGTCTACGGAGACGATTACGACACCGATGACGGCACTTGCGTGCGCGACTATATCCATATACTCGATCTTGCCCAGGCGCATGAACTTGCACTGTCCGCTCCTCAAAGCGGTCACTACAACTTAGGTACCGGCAACGGACTTTCGGTCAAAGAGATTATCGACGCTGCCGAGCAAGTCACCGGCAAAAAAGTAAATTACGAACTTGCCCCCCGCCGCGCCGGAGACCCCGCCAAACTTATCGCTTGCAGTGATCGGATTAAGGCGGACTTGCATTGGCAGCCGAAGTATGAATCCGCCCAGGCGATTATCGAATCGGCGTGGAAGTGGCAACTCAAACACCCCAACGGATATGCAAATTGATTTGGCATGAACTTGGTCCATTTACGGTTTTCGATGTTGAGACCACCGGAATGAGTCCGACTTATGATCGGATTGTGGAACTTGCCGCAATCCGGGTGGAGGTGGATGGATCCATGCAACGTTTCCAAACGTTAATTCACCCCGGACGGCCGATCCCTCCGGGTGTGACCGAAATTCACCACATCACCGATGAAATGGTAAAAGATTCGCCAAATTTCAAAACCGCGATCACCGGGTTTCTTGACCTGGCTCAAGAGAGTACCTTGGTTGCTCACAACGCCCGGTTTGACCTCGGTTTTTTGCAGGAGAGCCTTGCCCGCAACGGAATGCAGCTTTGGCAAGGCAAGACTCTTGATTCGTTGCGATTGTTGCGCAACACCCATCCCCGTTTGCCGTCCTACAGTTTGCAAAATTTGCGTGCTTACTTTCAGTTGCCGTCCGAAGAAAACATGACCGCCCACCGTGCCGGGGCGGATGTGGAGTGGACGGTTCAACTCCTTGAAATCGCACTGAATTCGGCAATAAACCGCAACTCTAAACGATAATTCAACATTATGCGCCTGTCACAATTAACCAACTATATTGAATTTGCCTTTGAGCGGATTGCAAAAACACTCAACGCCGCCTCGCCCTATCGACTGCTTTTGGTGTTGTGTACATTTTTTACGGTGTGGCGTGCTGTTACGTTGAATTTTATGGAGAAAAGCGGCGACGCGGTCTGGAAATGGGGTTTTTTGCGCTACTACGCCATGACCGATCAATGGTATCCGCTCTATCCCGATCACCACCAGGGGCGTTGGGGTATAAATATGCCGACGCTTGGTTTTATTGAGCTTTTGGGTGACTCGCCTTTCGTCTACTACATCTACCCCTTGCTTATGGCGTTGGGGACGGGGATTATGCTTTTTTTGATCGTCCGGCGTTTGTGCAGTCAAGTGGCGGCGACAATGGCGTTTTTATTGTGTATGCTCTTTCCGCTCACCGTACGCGAAAGCACCCAATTTTTGCCGATGCTACCGGCGGCGTTTTACGTGTTATGCGCCACTTATCTGGTCATGCGCCATATTGCAAGTGGCAGGATTTTGCCGGTGTTTTTTGCCGGAATCTTAATTGGAATCGCCTACGGCTGCAAATTTACCTCGTTATATTGGGGGGCGGCGTTTCTTTTGTTTTTTTCGCTCTTTCCGTCGGGGAAAAAGACTCGGTTCAAAATCTGGAAATTTCATTTCGGCGCGGAAATCTTTATTATGGCATTGGGAATTTTTTTGGTAATCGTGGTCGAAACGTTGCTTTTGAACCGGCTTTTCGGAACAAGTTTAGGGCGGATAGAAGTTATCATGGGTTCTCACCTAAAGAGTCGCCCAAATCCGCAATATCTCAACTTTTTCCAATATTTGTTCTCATTTTTGCGCCCGCTGGATTTCAGGGGGAAATACTTTGAAACCGTCCCGTTGATTATGCTGTTTGTCGCCTCATTGCCGCTGGCGATTTTTCAGTTCAGAAAAGGGAACAAGGAACAACGTTTTATCACTTTGAGTTTTCTTACGGTTTATTTGCTTCACTGCTATATGGTTTACAAAATTTTTCCGTTTTTGCACCCTGAACGTCCGCACGGGCGATACTTTTTGATTCTTGCCGTTTTTGCCATAATCATTTTAAGTGTAAGTTGGCGAGCCGGATGCGATGAACTAAAACGCCGTTTTTCAAAGAGTCTTGTCGTTATTGCCGAAGCACTTTTTGCCGGTATGTTGCTTTTGTTGATGCTGATTCGAGCAATCAATCAATTTGGTCACGGTGAGCATTTATTTGCCCTGCTTGATTCCGAGCGAAAATTTGCGGTGGCAAAAAGCGAAAATTTGCCGGTTCTCTCCAAAATCCGCGACCGTGAAAAATTTCTCAACAATCAGATTTCCAGCCGCGACTTTAAGTATGGTGACATGTGGGTGACGTTCCGAGGTCCGGTAGAGCTGATTCCGCAATATGAAAAGCGATTTTTTCCGTTCAAGGACGAGCAAGGCAGATTATGGATTTTGCTTTTTCCGCAATCCTCCATAATTCTGGATAAACCAATCAGGTGTTTACTGCTCGACGAATTTGAGTCGGAAATCACTGAAAAACGATTCAGCGCGTTGCCGAAGGAACTGCAAATCCAGCAAACTCCGCTCGTGGAATAAACCCGCTACTCGACAAGCCGGTCGAAAAATTTAACATTGTCACGCACAATTTCGGCGGAAACGCGCTGAATTCGCGCTACCAGCCCAGGGCGGGATTCTTCGATTTTTTCCACCCTTTTTTGCACCGCATAACTGCTGAGATCCCAATACGCAATGACAAAAGCATCAAGCTCAAATGGCGCAAGTGCTTCGGCATATTTGTGACTCCACCCGATCACCACAACCGGCACGCCGGTCGCCAAGCCCGAAATAATCGCGTGAAACCGCGAGGCGATCAGCAAATCAAACTTGCTTATAAGCATACGCAACTGCCCGGCACTTAACTCCTCGGTTATCACATGGACATGAGGAGATTTCGGCAGTATATCGGCAAGCAAGCGCAGCAACGGCAAATCGTTGTTGTGCGTCTTAGAACTTCCCTGTCGCGCCGAATGCGGAAAAATCACGCAATCCACCCCGGTGGCAACCCACGCCTCCACGCATTGTTTGAGTGTTTCAAGATAAGCGATGTGCCTTTCCTGGCACAATTTATGTACCACTTCACTGGGTGAAATCCCGATAATCCGCCCTTTGGAGGAGGGCAAAAATTTCGTCACGCTATTCATATCTTCAGCATCGGTTTTCAGCGAAAACGCAACGTCAAAACCGCGTACAACATTGGTTAACTTGAGCTTTTCAAGATATTTTTGAGTCGTATCGCCACGCGCAACAATCAAACGCAATCGCGGCAAAATCATTTTTGCCGCAATTCGGTTGAGCACATGGTTAAAC
>JAISIP010000110.1 GCA_031261965.1 Victivallales bacterium
CCCGGAACATATGGAATTACCATGCCGATTCCAAACGGCTGGCACAATGTGATCGGGTATTTCCCTTATTTATGGGGTGATGCCAAAGATCTGGATATATCGGCGGAAAGTTTTATAAAAGTCATCAGGCAAAAAAGTTTTTTGGATGGGCTTTATTCCTTGGCAAAATGGTATAAAATCGGTACTCCCGCTCCGACAAACGACGCTGATATGTTTTTTTTAGGCAAAATCGGTATTGCATTGACTCAAGTCGCCATCCCTTTTGATTTCGGGACTATAATGCAACGTTATAAGAATTTTCGCTTCTACCCAATTCCCGCAGCACATGGAACAACCCCGAATCTTTCCTCTTTGGGCGGATTTTCCGTCGGCATTTTCAAAGGCGGAGTACATAGCGAAGATGAGCTTCAAGCGGCATGGAAATGGTTAAAGTTTCTGTTCCAAAAAAGAGCGCAATATCCGCTGTCTTTTAATTATGATATGCCGACAAGAATCGATGCTCCGGCACATTTGAACGATCTGCCGGAATCATTGTGCAAGGCGATAACCGAAACCATACAAACTGCCCGACCGCAATTTGATTTTAAGAATATCCGTTCCGCACTTGGCATTTTTGGCGATGAGCTTCTCTTGTGCTTGCAAGGCAAAATCACCCCGGAACAGTGCCAGGACAACACCCTGAGGCAGATTCAGCGTTGGCTTCTGTCGTAAGGCTATGCTTTGCCGGTGTGGCGGATCAGCACAATGGTCTGGTCGTCGTTTTGCTCGACCTCATAAGTGACCACCGCATCGACCACGCGGTCAATTATCCCCTGGGGTGCCCCGCCGACTTCGCAAGAATTCTTAAACACCTCCGAAAGGCGGGTCAAGCCAAACTCCTCCTCGTCCTTGTTCAACGCCTCCGACAGTCCGTCGGAATACATCATAACCGAAGTCCCCGGCTCAATCGCCAGACAAATCGTCTCAAACGTGGCAAATTCATTGGGGAGAATCCCCAGCCCGGTACCTGCCGGCGAAAATGTTCTGATATGGTCGTGAACAAAACTGATCAAGTCGGTGTGTCCGGCACGGGCGAATTCCAGCAGGGAATTTTGGCGATCCAGCAGACAGCAACCCAAAGTGATAAATCGATCCGCATCAGTATCCAAAAACAGTTTATCGTTGATTTTTTGCAAAAAATCCGTCAACGTCGTAAAACTCCCCGCCGCGGCGAAACAACGGGCGTAACTGCGCGTCATCGCCGTGAGCATACACGCCGGAATCCCCTTGCCGCTGGCATCGCCGATGATAATCAAAAGCCGATTGTCGTCGATTTCCACAAAATCGTAGAAATCGCCGTTGACCTCCTTGGCGGAACGGGTGTAGGCGTTAATCGAAAATTGATCCCAGGCGGGAAACGCCGGCGGCAACAGCGATTGCTGCAAATGACGGGCAAAATCCAACTCCTGATCAATTCGCTCGCGCTTGCTGATTTCGCTGTAAACCTTGACCAGATTCTGAACCATAAGAATCTGCCCGGAAAGTAATTTCAAACGTTCAAATTGAGCTTCCGAAAAAGAGGTGTTCGACCGCAACTGGTTGCCTGCGGCACACACCACGCCGACCAAAATCCCCTCTCGTAAAAGCGGAATTGCCATAATACTGCCGAAATTCGCAAAATCCGGGTACTCCACAAATCGCGAATCCGCCGCCGCATCGGGAATCAACTCCGATTCCCGTGTAATCGCCAATCCCCCCAAAAATCCTTTGCCCAGCGGAATCTCCTCGCGACGCAACGCCTCAAACAAATGGTGATGACGCGCAAACAACAGCTGATTTGAACTGTGGATCAGAGGATAATTGCCAAAAACTCCGATAATCCGAAGTTCACTTCCGAAAACTTCGTAAATTGCCACCGACTCCGCGTCGGTCTGCTCCGCGACATGCCGGGCAGCGGAGTGCATCGCACCTTCGACTCCGTCCTCCTCCTGTAGACCCGATGAAAATCGCGAGAGAAATTTCGTAATTTCACGCCGTCGCTCGTTGGCGCGATCCAATGCCCGCTCAAGCGCATTCGAGCGACGGAAATAATAGGTTGCCAACAACCCAAGCGGTAAAATCAAAACCGCTAAAAATACGATAATTCCTGCAATCATCGGCTAAAACGCCTCCTAATTCACGTCGCTGCGTCCAAAGACTTTCTCGATAAAATAGCGCGGCCTGGCACGCACATCGGTATAAATCCGCCCGATATATTCCCCGATCATTCCAATGCCGACCATCTGAATCCCGGTAAAAATAAACATAATCGCAAACAATGTAAATATACCGCCCTGCCCCCAGTGATCGCCATCCGTCCAAAAGAAACGGCGCACGACAATGTAGACGCTGAGCAAATATCCGCAAAACGCCGCAAACAAACCGAAGTAAGTCAGCACCCGCAACGGCATCGTGGTCATGCAGGTGAGCAAATTAAATTGCAAATTGATGAGTTTCCAAAAAGAATACTTGGAGTCACCCACCGCACGTTCGTGGTGTTTCACCGGAATTTCGCAAGTATTACGCGCAAAACTGTTGCCCAACACCGGAATAAAAGTGCTGCGCTCGTTACATTGCATCATCGCATCAACGATATGACGACGATAGGCACGCAACATGCAACCGTAATCGTTCATCTTTACCCCGGTCGCTTTTTGGGCAACGCAATTTACGATTTTTGAGGCAAATCTCCTAAAAAACGTGTCTTGTCGATTTTGGCGTACCGTCCCTACCACATCGTTACCCTTTTCCGCCGCTGCGATAAGATTGGGAATCTCCTCCGGCGGGTTTTGCAAATCCGCGTCAAGCGTGATAACCAAATCGCCACGCACCAGCGAAAATCCCGCCATAATCGCCGAATGTTGCCCGTAGTTGCGGTTTAAGATACAACTGACGACTTCATCCGGCCGCTTGGCACTGGCTGCTTTCATAATCTCGGCAGAGCTGTCGCGGCTGCCGTCATCGATCATAATGAACTCAAACTTGCGTTTTGTTCCGTCGAGCGTCGCAAGGGTACGGTCGATCAACTCCTGTAAACAACCTTCTTCGTTGTAGACCGGCACGACCACAGAAATGAATTCAATTTTACTATTTTTTGTTGTCATTTTCAATTATTTCCTCGCTTTTTTGCGGTATATTAAAAACCCATACGACCAATTTCTTGGATTTATCGTTTCGCACATTGAACTTTTGCTCATTTAAAGTCGATTCCGATAAATCTATCGGCAACGCCAATTTTTCGGCAGCACGCTTTAACAGCTCAAGGTCGGTTTTGCGATCATACGAAAAGATCGCCGCCGCTCGACCGCGATTTTTTTCGATAAAAGCTTCAAGATCGGCAAAATTCCGTTGAAACTGCAACTTTTTTCGCTGACTGGACGGCATATTTTGCATCGCCTCGGGTGAAAGTCCGTCTTTCCAGACATCCCGCGAACTGTCTTTTACCGGGCGGGGCAAATTCAGATAGAACAAGAGTTTGGGCGGTGTCTCGCTTCGCCAAATAAAAATCTGCTCCGGCGAAATTTCGGAGTCCATCTCGGCAAAGGCGATATAAAATTGTTTCTCGGTCCGATACTTCGTTAAAGAGGGATACACACAGTCAAACCCCGCTGCCATCAGTATTGCCACGCCCAAAACCAGCGAACCCAACCGTTGCGGCAAACCCGTCAAGCGTTCAATCGGGCTGTCGGATTGGTTGTCCAACAATACAACCGCCAGCACCAATGCCCCCGCAAGTGGCAGCGCAATTACCGAAAGCAACGGCGGATCAAAATTGAAAAACCGATACCACAACGGCAGACCAATTAAACTCGCAACACCAAGCGATGCGATAAATATCACTAAAATCCGCATAAAAGACAAAACCGGGCGATTCCATTTTTCAACGCTCCAGCCGGTAAGTCCCGTCGCCGCGAGTAACACGCAAAACGGCATTACCGGCAAAATATAGTACCATCTCCGCGAAGTTGAGCAACAAAATAAAACGAACATCAGAAGCGTTCCGATCATCAACTCGCGAATTGAGTTTGGCAAACGTTTCCAGTTTCTGAGCATTCCGGCGATCGCCACTGCGACCACCAAAATCCACGGCAACAACACCCGTGGCAAATTGTAAAAATAGCTGTAAAACGGATCTTTGTGGTCAAACGCGTTGAATACTCTTACGATATTTTCCCGCCAAACCAACTCCAGCCCGGTCAGGGCTTCGCCGGGCGGCAGATGTTGCGGTGACTCCAACGGTAGAATCGAAGCGAAATAAAACGGCAAAAAATAAATTCCTCCGGCAATTAAAAACGCCGAAAAATTTGTGATTTTAAGGTGTTTTATCCAGCGTTTATCGGCAAGCAAATGCGGTGCGATTACCACAAACGGCATAACCAACGCCGGGAGTCCTTTTGCCCATGCGCCAATAAAGCAGATCAAATAAAAGGCAAAATAATGATAAAATTTCGCCCGTTCCTCAATCTGATAAAAATACGCCACCGCAACGACGATTGCCGCCATATTTGCCATGTCCGCCGCCGCAGTTCTCGCCCAAAAGAGAAAACCGTAGCAACCGAGCAACAACCATCCGGACAAAAGAGCCGTCCCCGGCGAAAACAGTTTTTTGCCGAGAATCCTAATTCCCCAAAGCCCCGCCAATCCGGCTAACGCACTCGGAATCCGCACGATAAATTCATCGAACATGCCACGCAATATCGCAAACGGCAAGATCAACCAATAGGTCAAATGGGGTTTGTCAAAGTAGACTTGCCAGTTTATCGACGGGTGCAGATAATCGCCGCTTATTATCATTTCGCGGGCGATCTCCGCCCAGCGGTCTTCCGATGCCCAAAGCGCGTTATGACCGAGAAACAAAAAAAGCGTCAATACGGAAAATACCCAAAAAAACAACTCGCCATATTTATAGTTCGTCTTTGGCTCAGATGTCAACTTATGCTTCGTCATCTTATTTTCCCGCGAGAATTGCCTTGATTGCTTCAACCACATCGATCACATCGTCAAAAGTCATATCGGGGAAAAGCGGCAATGAACAAATATGATCACTATTATATTCCGTATTCGGCAGCATCCCCGCCCGGAAATTCATGGTTTCCCGATAATATTTTTGCAAGTGGGCGCAACGAAAATGCAACCCGGTGCCGATATTGCGCAACTTAAGTTCGTTCATAAAACCATTGCGATCGATTTTGGGAGTATCCACCCGCACCACAAATAAGTGCCAGGCGTGTTTAAACTCATAATCCGGGTCGGTCAGCGGTCGAATCTCCGAAATATTTGCCAACTCTTTGCGATAAAGCATAGCCAATTCGCGCCGTCTGGTGTTGATATTGACCAAACGCGAAAGCTGCGAAACCCCAAGAGCCGCGCAAATGTCGGTCAAATTGTATTTAAACCCCGGCTCAATCACCTCCGCCTGAGGCGAACGCCCCCGGTTCTGGCGGTCAAACGCATCCATGCCAATGCCGTGAAACTTCCAGCGCCGCATCAATTCAGCCTCTTTTTCGTCATTGGTCACAAACATACCGCCCTCACCGGTGGTGATGTTTTTTATGGCGTGAAATGAGTAAATTGCCGAGCCATCCGAGCCGACATGGCGACTCTTGTAATAAGTCCCAAGCGCGTGAGCCGCGTCTTCGATCACCGGGATTTCCCCGGCAACCTTGCGAATTCCATCAAGATCAAGCGGCGCGCCGGCAAAATGCACCGGCACGATAAGTTTAGTACGCGGCGTGATTTTTTCGGCGATCTTTTCCGGAGTGGCAAGCATGGTATCGCGATCTATATCACAGAAAACCGGGGTTGCTCCCGTCAAAGCGATCATATTGACCATCGAAACCCAAGTCATAGACGGCGTAATAACCTCATCACCGGGCCCGATATTTTTAATTTTCAATAACAGGTGCATCGCTGCGGTAGCTGAGGAAAGTGCCACTCCGAAACGATTGCCGGTGATTTCGCACACCCCGCTTTCAAGAGCCGCGTTTTGCGGACCGTTGGTGATCCAGCCGGAACGCAGCACTTCTGTGACCGCCTTTATGTCAGCTTCGGTAATGGCAGGCTTGGTAAACGGTAAAAATTCATTGCGCATAATAATATTACCTCATCGGTTCTTTAGCAATCCGCTTTTACTTGGGCGTGTTTTGCCTCTTGCCACAGGGCTTCGAGTTGCTCGATCCCGGCTTGCTCAAGCGAAATATTTTTTTCTTTTAAACGGCGTTCGATGTAACGAAAACGCGACTCAAACTTGCGGTTTGCCGCCCTCAAAAGTTCCTCCGACGTGGCGCGTTTGCGAAAACGCGATAGATTGCTTACCGCAAAAAGCAAATCGCCGAGTTCTTCATCGATATGAGTTTCATCGTGGTTTGCCAGTGCCGTCTTGAGTTCAGAAAGTTCTTCTTCGATTTTTTCGACAATGCCTTGAGCGTTGCTCCAGTCAAAGCCGACTTTGGCAACTTTTTTTTGAAGTTTCTCCGCACGGTCAAGACTGCTTAAATACAATCCTACCGCATCTAAAATCGAACTTTCCCGCGCTTTGCCCGAAGCGATTTTTTCCTGCTCCTTTATCTTTGTCCAAAGCGCGGACACCTCTTCGGGGGTTTGAGCTTCCTCGTCACCAAAAATATGAGCGTGACGACGCACCATTTTTTCAATTATATGTCCTGCCATATCCCGATAGGTGAATTCCCCCTGTTCGGCGGCAATCACACACTGAAAAAGCAAATTCATAAACAAATCGCCAAGTTCATCGCAGATGTCGGCCGGATCGTTGCGGTCGATCGCGTCCAAAAGCTCGGCACACTCCTCCGCCAAACTGCGGCTCAACGTCTGCCGTGTCTGCTCGCGATCCCACGGACAACCACCCGGAGCGCGAAGTCGCTCAAGAATCGTCAACAACGATTCGGCACTCGGCTCAAATGTCGGATATTTGCCCATCTAATACGAAAATCCCAAATTGAAATGAAAACGCAATTTGCTCGATTCATAATCCTGCTTGTTTACGATCGGATACGCCAAGTCAAGCTTAATCGGCGCGTTGATGACCGGCAGCTTGATTCGCAACCCGTACCCCACCCCGACGTTGATGTCCTCAAAATTCAACTCAAATGAGTTGCGCCAGGCGTTACCGATGTCACAAAACACCGCGCCGCGAATCGGTCCCCAGATCGGATGGGTTACTTCCGCAGTCACTTGCAGCATCGTTTGACCGCCGTAGTTGTTGCCGTGTCCGAAGGTCGGCGAAACCGAACGGTAGTCAAAGCCCCGCAATGAATCGCTGCCCCCGAGAAAATAACGCTCAAAAATCGGTACGACTTTGTCACGGTTGACCGTAGCAACCGTGCCGATTTTTCCGCCGATCATCGCAACGACCGCTTTGTCAAAAAAGTTGTAGTAATAACTCCCTTTTGCCTCAAGCCGATAATAAGAGCTGGACGATCCGAGAAATTGCGGTGTAACCGAACCGAACAAATTGACGTGATACCCGCTGGTCGGGTCGGTAAGACTATCACGGGTGTCACGGGTCAACGAGAGCGAGGGTTGGCTTACCAACTGCCCCTCGGTTTGATTATTGTCATTCATATATTTTTTATAGCGGTGCGAAACTTTGTTGATCTTTACATATTCAAACTTGTAGCCGACCGAAATTGAGGTAAAATCATCAAAGATTCGCCGGGTTAGCGAAGTCCTGAAGCCGACCCGATTTTCCCGCCAGTCATCGTAATCGACCAAATTCATATAGCCGGAAATTTCAAAACGCAACGGTAAATCAAAGAGCCACGGTTCGACGAAATCCACGTTGAATCCGGCGTTTTCGATACCCAAAACCCCCTGAATACGCATACGCTGACCACCGCCGTAAAACCAATTGCCGGGATTCATAATGTCAAAGTTGTCGGTTGAAATTTCCGCCATACCAAAAAAGTCGCTCATATCCGACGCACCGGCACCGATGCGGAAATTATATCGCGTCGGCTTCTCAGCCACCTCAAAAATCACATCTTTTTCGTCCAAGGCATCCGCCCCGACTTCAGAGGCTTTGACGCTTTCAAAATAACCCATGCCAAGCAATCGTTGCCGACTTATTTCAACCCGTGCCGGGTCGAGCGGATCGCCGTCATGAACCACCAAATCACGGCGGATAACTTTATCTTTGGTATCGGTATTCCCGACGATAACCACTTGACGGACAAAGTACTTACGCCCCTCGGTGATTTCGTAGACTATGTCCACGGTTTTATTCTCAAAGTCTTCATGCCGCACCGGGCGGCAACTCATATCCGCATATCCGAGCGAACCGTAACGCGACGCGATACCGCGCACGGTCGCTTGCTCTGCCGTACTGGAAAAGGTTTCTCCCTCTTTTTGACGCAAATACGGCAGCAACTCCCGCTCCGAAAAAACCGTGCAGCCGATAATACTTTGTTTGCCGACTTTATAGGGTTCTCCCTCCGAAATTTTGAAATTGATATTCACATATTCGGGATCGTCGGCTTCCGGGGTTATTTCCATATTCTCAATTTTAAAATCAAGATAGCCTTTTTCGTGATATTTTTCACGTAAACGCGCCCGGTCAAGCTCAAGTTCATTGCGATTCAGCAACCCGTAATTCAAATATTCGTTTACAAACGGCAAAAAATTCCATAGTGAATACTGATTGGCGATCGAATGTTTCAAGTCCCATTGCGAAAAGCGTTCCGCGCCGTCAAACACCACGTTGTTGACTTTTAGTTTGAGATTTTCTTCGATATGAAAAACCAAAGTGATCGCGCCGTCTTCGTCGGGGAGAATTTCGGGAGTGATTTTATTGTCGGTGTATCCCTTTTCGGTATAAAATTTCCGCAAGTTTTGCGCACTGTCCTGCAACGCCTTGTCGTTCAGCAACGCGCCTTCAGTTTGAGTAATTTGCTTGCCCAACTCGATAGCGGAGAATTTCACGTTGCCTTTAAACTGAATCCGGCTAACTTGGGGTTTGAGGCGAAGTTTAAATGTAACTTTGACCTTGTCATCGGGCAAATTAGTGACTTCCGAAACCACGTCGGCAAAATTCCCGGTGTTGAAAAGCCGTTTGACATCGGCATCGAGAATCTCCCGATTATATTGCGTCCCTTTGCGCAACTGAACATTCAATCTGAGTTGCTCCGTTGAGAGGGTATGCACCCCCTGCTGTTCAAAGTCCACCTCGCTGACTTCGGTCGCACTTGATCCAATCGCGCCAAACGCGATAACGATCAGTGCAAGGGCTGCTTTTTTTGCGAATTTCACTGTTTTTACTCCTAAACGTATTCCGATCTACAAAGCAAACTTCGCCTATTGCGGACAATCTTCCTCTTTGTACGGCGCGGCAGGGATGAATTCCATCTTGGCCGGAAAAAAGAGCAATTTCACAGTTCCGGTCTGCCCGTTACGATTCTTCTCGACAATCCACTCCGCATCGACACTCTGATTTCCACTTGAAATCTCTTTGGCATCATCGCGATTTCGATGCAAAAAGGTCACAATATCGGCATCCTGCTCAATGGCTCCTGATTCGCGCAAATGCGCCAGTCGCGGCCGTGCGCTTGCTCCGGCGGTTTTATCAACTTCGCGGTTCAGCTGGGCGAGTACCAAAACCGGGATATTCAAATCTTTTGCCAGGGTTTTAATTCCGCTGGAAATCTCCGCCACTTCCTGTTGACGGCTTTCCACTCTGCCGTCGGCGTGCATAAGCTGCAAATAGTCGATGACCACGCAATCAATGTTCTCTTTGAACTTCAACCGCCGCGCCTTGGCACGCAACTCGGCAATGGTAATTCCGCCGGTGTCATCGATAAAAAGTTTCGCTTTTTGAAACGCGGCAACCGCCTTGGTCATTTTTGTTAAGTTATCACTCGAAAACGTCTTTTTCCAAAACACCGACTCCGACAGCCCCACCTCGGTACACAGCAGTCGGCGGGCGATCTGTGACGCGGTCATTTCAAGGCTGAAAAACGCCACCTTGCGCGGATGCGGCGAACGATTCGGCAAAACAAGGTTGCGAATCACATTCAACGCCAAACTGGTCTTGCCGATAGACGGACGTGCCGCCACGACAAACATTTCACCCGGTTTGAGTCCACCGGTGTAACCGTCCAACTGGGTGTACCCGGTGGGAATTCCAGCATCGACTTTACCTTCGCAAATATCTTTCAGATGGTAAAACTCTTCGCCGATAATTTCTTGTATTTCGACGCTGGAACGTTGCTCCTGATCGTAACGAACCTTGTAAATGTCGGTCTCAATTTCATCAACCAACTTTCCGGCATCGGCATCGGAATCGTAACATTTGAGCAGAGACTCGCTGCATACATCGATCATTTTGCGAAGAATCGCGTACTTCTGAAGTATCAGACACCACGATTCCATATTGACCGTCGTGGAAATCGAGTTATCCAACTCGGCGAGAAAAATTTCGCCGCCGATAGCATCGAGTTTCTCGATCGTCTTAAGCTTATGCGCCACCGACACAATGTCAATTTTTATCTTGGGAGTCTTATGTAACTCAATGATAACTTGGTAAATTTCCCGGTGTACATGCGAATAAAATACCTCCGGACTGCGAAAATGCTCTATTGCAATATCCACACACGGGTTGGGTTCCCGCAACATAGCCGCGAGAACCGCACGCTCCACCGACGGGTCGTGCGGCTGAGTCCGATCCGGGAGAATTCCCGGAATCGGCTCTTTCTTGGCTTTTCCCTCAAACGCCATGCGCGTTTAGCCCCGGACAACCCAGAGCTTCAACATCGCGGTCACTTCGGGGTGAAGTTTTATCTCCACCTCAAACGTCCCCAGCGTTTTAACCGGCTCCATTTTGATCCGGTTATGGTCAATCACATAGCCTTGGGCGGCAAGCAACTCCGCAACCGTGCGGGCAGTTACCGAGCCAAAAAGCTGTTCGTCTTCGGTAGCCTGCATCGGAATCGAAAGTTCGACTCCGGCGAGCTTTGCCGCCAATGCGGTCGCATCGACTTTTTCTTTTTCCCGGCGGGCGGCAATCTGAATTTTGCGCGATTCGATCAAGCGCAAAGTTCCCGGCGTCGCCTTTGCCGCCAACTTGCGCGGCAAAAGAAAGTTGCGGGCGTAACCCGGAGCGACATTGACCTCGTCCCCGGCCAACCCGAGGTTCTCGACATCATCGAGGAGGATAAGTTTCACGTGAGCCATAATGTATTTCCTCCTGAAATTAGTAAACCAACGCGATAATGCGGGCGCGTTTGACCGCAATGGCGAGCATTTTTTGGTGATCAAGGCAAGTCCCGGTGATTCGACGCGGCATTATTTTGCCTTTTTCGGTCTGGAATTTGCTCAGGGTTTCGGCGTCTTTGAAGTCAATATAGTTGACTTTCGCCTCGCAAAAACGGCAATTCTTCGGCTTCGCCGGCGATCTGCGGCGACCTTGTCTCTTCGGTTGCATCATAGTGATACCTTTCGTTATAACGCTAATTTAGCAATTTTGTGCTGATTTTATTTTGGAGCAATTTGCCCCGCTCTTATAATAAATTCCCTTAAAACGGGATGTCGTCTTCCGTACCGACGTCGGGATTATATGCGTTGTCCGGCATCGGCGGCATCTCCGGCTGCGGGAAACGCGATGCCCCGCCTTGACCGCTTTGCGCCGAACGCGGCATTCCACCCGATGCCGGACGCGACTGATAACCGTCCTGTCGCCGCGCCTGAACTCCGTTGTCGGCATACCCCTGATTGTCGGAGTGCGGAGCGTCATTACCAGGTCGGCGGCTCAAAAACTGAACCTGCTCGGCAACCACCCTGAGGCGCGAACGCTTTCCGCCGCCGTTGCGATCTTCCCATTGATCGAGCTGAAGTCGCCCTTCGACCATAATTTGAGAGCCTTTTTCCAGATACTGCTTGCAATTTTCCGCACTGCCCCCCCAAACTACAATATCGACGAAACACGGCTCGTCAATCTCTTGACCGTTGGATAAATAACGCCGATTCACGGCAATACCGAACTCACATACCGACTTACCGCTCGGTAATGCGCGCAGATCGGGATCACGGGTCAAATTACCCAACAAAAAAACCTTGTTTAACGATGCCATTTCGCGTTCCTCCGGCTGTTTTTATGAAATTCGGATTGCCGTACCTATTTTAAGTTTACGCAAAATCCAATTTGAGCGGTTCGCCACTCGCCGTCTCGGGACGGTCGAAAAGCAAAATCATATTGCGCAAAATACGGTCGTCAAGTTTGTACTTTTCTTTGATGTCGATGACTTTTTCGGCATCAAGCTCAAAAATAAAGTCAAAATAAATGCCCGCCTTGCGTTTCTTGATCTCGTAGGTAAATTGGCGACGCCCCATCGGAGTCGAACTTTCCACTTTACCGCCGAGCGAAGAAATCAGCTCCGCGAATTCCTTGGTAAAGGCCGCGCCCTCGTCATCCGTCTTGCGGATGTCCAAAATGAATACTGCTTCATATTTTTTCAAAATAAACCTCTTACTGTGATTGGTTCGTTTTTTCTTCGTCTTCGTCTTCCATCGGAGGCGTCCACGCGTTGAACTTGTTCATCGCCCGGACAATTCCGGCGGTCAACACCGTTCTAACTGCCTCGACCGCCGCATCGAGCGACAAGTCGAAACACTTCGCTTCTTCCCCGTCGAATTTCGACAACACATAATCTTTACTATCGCTCTTCTCCGGGCGACCTACCCCGATTCTGAGCCGGTTAAAATCCGCGCTTCCGAGTTCGGAAATCACTGATTTCAGCCCGTTGTGACCTCCATCCGAACCGCCAATCCTCAACCGTAACCGCCCGAGCGGCAAATCCAGATCGTCGGACACAACTAAAATCTCTTCGGGGCTGATCTGTTCTTTTCGAGCGAAATTTGCCACCGCCAATCCGCTTAGATTCATAAACGTTTGCGGCTTTTGCAAAAACAGCGATTTACCCCGAAACGCTCCGGCATACACATAACTTTGCGCAATATGCCGAAACTCAAACCGCCCCGCCGGAAACCCGGTCAAAAGCCGATCGATGGTCATAAATCCGGCATTGTGACGGGTTTTTTCATATTCAACTCCGGGATTACCCAACCCCGCAATCAAAAGAATTCGCCCATTTGCGCTATTGACCATTGCCGGACTCCAGAGACTGCCGCAAGCTTACGCTTCGGCGTCAGCTTTCTTCTCCTTAATCGCTTCCGGCTCGGCATCGGCCGCTTCCGGCTCGGCTACAACTTCTTCTTTCGGACGAACGACATGCGCCACGACCGCCTCCGGGTCGGTTGCCGTGCGTACACCTTCCGGCAAGGTAATATCCTTGACCAGCAAGCGATCACCGATCTCCAGCGTGGCTACTTCGGCAATGACGCTTTCCGGCAGATGATCCGGGTGGCAAATCACCTCGAGCTCGTGCATTTCAAGCTCAAGAATACCACCATGATTCACGCCAATGCACTCGCCGTGAGTGTGTACCGGAACCATCGCACTCAAGTCCTCGTTCATGTCCACTTCTTGAAAATCGATGTGTTGAACATAGTTTTTCAGATGATTGAACTGAACTTCTTTGACCAACGCGCTGCTTTTCTTCTTCCCGTCGATCAGCGTGACCATCTGCACGTGATGCCCGGCAAGCACTTTCCACGCATCGGCGTCGATCATGATCGACTTCGCCGCTTTGCCCTTGCCGTAAACGACCGCCGGAATCAAACCGGCCTTGCGGGAACGTCGAGACGCGCACTTTCCGAAATCCTTGCGCTGTTGCACCGCAATTTCATTGTTGACTTTGCTCATGGAACCCCTTTCTTGACTTCTATTTGGTAATTTAATGAGCCTGATAATCAGTGTTTAATATAAAAAAGCGAAGAAACCGATTTACCCTCGTGAATACGCCTAATCGCTTCGCCCAAAAGCGGCGCGACCGAGATCACCTTGATCCGCCCGCCGAGATCATCGACTATCGGGACAGCATCGGTGGTGACCAATTGCTCGATCTCCGGCGTGGCAAGCAATTTCTCCTTGCCGGACTCGCTAAGCATACAGTGGGAAACCGCAGCGTAAATCTTCGCCGCTCCGTTGGCTTTCAAAATTTTCGCCGCGGCGCAAAGCGTCCCGGCGGTGCTGGTCAAATCGTCTGTGATAACGCAAATTTTGTCTTTCACCTCTCCGACCAGATGACTCGAAGCCACGGTTGTGGCGTTTATGCGACGCTTGGTGACCACCGCAAACCCGGCCTCAAGCAAATCACCGTAGCTCATCGCCATCTTTGCCGACCCGGAGTCGGGAGCAACCACAACGCCGTCGGAACCGACCAGCTTCTTCAGGTGCGGAATCAACACCGGGCGAGCGTAGAGATGATCCATCGGAATATCGAAAAATCCCTGAATTTGCTGAGAGTGAAGATCCATGGTGATAATCCGGTCGGCACCGGCTTCGGTGATCAAATTCGCCACTAATTTTGCAGTGATAGGAACCCTCGGCTTATCTTTGCGATCTTGCCGGGCATAACCGAAATAGGGCAACACCGCAGTGATTCGAGCGGCACTCGCCCGACGCGCCGCATCGATCATAATGAGCAACTCCATAAGGTTGTCATTGGGCGGCTTACAGGTGGGTTGAATCAGAAACGCGTCGGCACGGCGGACATTCTCTTCAAATTGCACAAAATACTCCCCGTCGGGGAAATGAGTGAGATGTACCTTGCCCAGCCCGATCCCGAGATAGTTCGCGATCTGTAGCGACAACTCCGGGTGCGCACTGCCGGAGTACACGCAAATGTGTTCGGCCTCTTCCATTTGGACTTTCCATGTTTTTGCAATTCGCAAAACCAATCCGGGAGAAAGAAACGCGCAAAAAATAACTTCTGCGTTGCGTTAAAACCCCACGGTGCGGCGATCGCTTCTCGGTTCGAGGTTTCAAGTAACCTGTTCGAGTCTTCTTTCAATCGCGTTCGATCCAAAACATCGGATCAAGGTCTCACAAATGCCAGTTTATTCTACTAACACGATTACTATATCACCTGAAGTGACATTTTACAAGCGATTAAGCCGAAGATTTTTTAGAATACCCTTGTTTGAACTTTCGCGGTTAACGCACTATATTATAACAACGCCGGCTTAGCTCAGATGGTTAGAGCGGTTGATTTGTAATCAGCAGGTCGTCGGTTCGATTCCGACAGCCGGCTCCAGTTTTTAGCCAAGTTTCCAGTTTTTAGAGATACCCTTTATTTCAGCGAGATCAGCACAATACCGCCAAGCGCAAAGCACAGCCCGGCAATTTGCAGTGGCTTAATCCGCTCTTTCAGCACCCAAACGCTATACAGCGTAAACGCCGCAATGCAGCTTGAAATCATCACCGGGTAACCGATCGCACCGACTCCGGCTTCGGCAATTAAATTCAATCCCCGGTACATTAAAAGATAGCCGGAGATAATTCCGCTGCCGCCCAGGCAAGCTATATATCGCCACATCAGCGGATTTTTCAGCACCGGCAGCACGCCGGACAAATTCCGAAAATTTGTGAGTGCAAACGCCGTTAATGTACCCGTTGCCGCCGAGACGGAACGACTCACGTTGCCAACCGCAAGCGCCTCGGAAAAATAACTTGGCAGACTTGCCAGATTTTGATTTACTCCCGCGAATAAAAATGCCGCAAGCGCAGGTACAAGCCAGTGGCGTCCGTGCAGATGGTTGTCCCGCGACAACCCGATAATGACCAGTGCAAAAATTATCGCGCATAATCCACTTAATCGAAGCACGCCAAGCGGCACGCCAAAGCAAATAATTCCGACCATAAAAGGAAAAATCAATGCGGACTGAATAATCACCCAAACCATGCCGTTCGGCCCGGATTTCATCGCTTTACTCATAAATTGAATGACGAAATAATTGAGGAATCCCGATCCGAAAAGCGATGCTTTCGTCCAAAAACTAACCCAAAAATCACATTCCGGGTCAGGAAACAGCAAAAGTATCGTTATTCCGATTGAGATCGAAAAAATATTCCCGCACGCCTGCACCACTCCGATCGGCAAATTTTTGCGTGCGGCACCTCCCGCCACCGCTCCGGTAAGAACCCACAGTATCCCGGTCGCGACCAAAAGCGAAATGCCCAAAACCATATTTTAGAGTTCCTATCTACCTTTTTAGGGTATCTCTAAAAACTGGTTTGAGAGATACCCTTTAGCGATTTCAACGCCGCAACCATCCCTTGTCATCGATCGTGATCTCACCACGCAGATCGATCATTTGATTACGGGGAGTGTGGCTGTACGGGAATCCCATATAAACCGGACATTTTACCTTGCCGGCAAAATCCCGCATTACAATTTCCTCATGTTCTCCGCAGTTGCTGAGCCGACCGAAAACCACAGCGGCGCAAGAATCAAAAAAGCCGGATTCCCGAAGGTTTTGTAAGGTTTTTTCCGCTTCGGCCGGCGCGAGATCGGGGGATTCTATAAAAATCACTTTTCCCTGCGTTTCCGGACGAAAACGAGTCCGGCTCACTGTATCCAACAACCGCAGATGCCCAGCCAACGCCACACCGGAAGCTTTTCCTGTCCGCAGGGGCGTGAGTTTAACAGGTTCCGGCGATTGAGCGTTCAGCACCGATTGAATGCTCTTCAGACTATCATTGTCAATGATCGGCAGAGCCAACAGCGATGCGGAGGCATAGGGATGTCCGACCTTCTCTTTTAGCATTGCCATGTGCAGTACAGTTATGTCGCTGAATCCCAAAACCGGCAAATTCGGTCGGGTACGCAACTTCTCCCAGTCCAGCTTATCCACGATGTCGATGGTGCCGACTCCGCCACGGATACACAAGATCAGATCGACTTCGGTATCAAGCCACGCCTGTTCCAGGTCGGCGACTCGCTTTTTTGCCGGAATGGAGGTGTATCCCGCCGGTTCTCCCTCACGGGCGTTCGGCATGACCTTCACTTTTATTCCCGCCTCCGTCAACAGACCGATCGCCTCATCCACCTTTTGAATGGACGGTCCCGGACTGGCGGGGGCGACCAGCGCAATAGTTTTGACCCATTTCGGGAATATTCCGGCAAGGCGGTTTTCTGCCGCCCGGATTGTCGGCGGCAAGACTATTCCAAGGCATATAATAAGTTTACAAATTCCGTTGGTATTCATAACAGTGTATAGGCAGCCTTTAAGGATGTCTTTTAACGCTCACTCCTTGCCGGAGCTGATCACCTGACCGTTGTCTTCTTGATTTTCCACTCTGATTTTCAAATCCCGAAGCAAGCGTCTGGTATCGACCAATCCGCCGATAGTGAACCATACCGTGGAGATCACGCCGATAATACACGGCAACACCAGCGAAACCACAAAGAAATAGCGACTCCAGTACTCGATCGGCCAGGGATCAAACGCGTTCCAGATGATCACCCCGAGGAACGTCCCGCCGATAATAAAGACAAACGAGTAACCAAATACGCTCCACGCCAAGATTTTATCGCCCAAAGTGTATTCCGAATCGATACCGACCAGTTTTTGAATCACCGCCGACAGTGTCCAGCGCATCTTGGGTTGGACGAGGCTTTCGCCGTCGGCGTATTTGCCCCGGTGCAAAAGTTTATCTAAATTGTACGGCTTGTAGGTCAACAATGAGCCGATTACATAACCGCTGATCGCCAAAACCATGGCGATAAAGAAAATCTCGTAAGAGTTGATCGGGAATTTCACCGGGTTCATCTGCCACTTGACATACGGATCGAACGGCGCGCTTACCGTCACTAAAAAATTATCCACAAAGTGGACAAAGTTCATCGACTCCAAATAGGGATAAATCGTCTCCGCCCAATTGTACTGGCAGAGCATTCCCAAAAGCGATGTCCCAGAACCGAAGATGATTGAACACCACGCCCCGGTGAGATTTCCCCAGCGGGTGTACAAGCCGAACACCATAATCGGACCGGCTCCGCCCAGCCACAAAGCACACATAATCGTGGTGAACATTACAATATAATCCATCTGCGCAAACAGCAGCGAAACGCACAAAAATACGCAAATTACTCCAACCGAGGTCCCGCGCAAAAGCAGCAAATGTTTTTCCGGCGTGAGGTGTCCCCGGTAGAACGGCAAAATTATGTCCTGCACAATCCCGCCGGATGCATTAAAAATACGTGAAGCATCGGTCGAAATCAGCAACATAATCATCAGGAGGCAAAACAACCCCAAAAGCCCCATCGGCAAAATATTTTTAAACAGAGTCGGCATCATCATCTGACTGTAGGTGGAGCGGAAATTCTGAAACTCCTTGCGGGCGGTCGGAGTGTCTCCCAACTCCTGCTGAACGGTGTCAAAATAACGGGTGTCGAGATTCTGTTGCTGAGAAAGCGGAGCGTCCACTCCCGGAGTGTAAGTTATATCGGGCAGTGCTTTGACCGCCCCGATGATTTTGGCATAACGCGCCTGGTCTGAAATGGTTTCGCTTAAAACCCGATCCGACAACTCCTGCCGCACTTCGTTGTTGGTGACTTTAAAGCCATTGTGTTCATCGTGACGCGAGAAGTGACCGCTGTTCATAAACACATAAACCGTAACTCCGAGCAAAAGCATAATAACCACGCTGAAGCCACTGCGCCAAGTTCCTAAAATTCCGGCGATTTTCTGCTCGTGGGGGGTACGCCCCGCCCCGGTGGTGTCGTTGCCGATCCAGCTCGCCCGATTTATGATTGTGGTACTTAGAGTGACCACCAGCGCAAACAAATTAAAATCCCGCAACTGATCAATATCATAGGGGTCGATAAAGCTCTGCTCCGGCACGCGCCCGAGCAAAATCGGCATAATATCGACGTCCCAACCGAATTTCAGCAAAATAAAGAAGGTGAATATCGCAAAAATCGGGTAGCAGAGAATGCCTTGAATACAGTCGGTGATCAACAGCGAAACCCTACCGCCGGGCAGAATCAGCACTGCCGAAAGTGCCAGACAAAGCACCACGATAATGCCGTAACAAGGCAACGGCACTCCGGCAATCATCACCTTATGGGGCAAGCCGAGATAATAGATGAAAAATTTCGTCGCAATCGCCGGACCAATGGCGTTGGCGATCATTTCAGACATATTGCTGATCACCGCCGTGACGATACGGAAACCCTTGCTGCCGTAGCGTAATTCGATAAACTGCCCCTTGGATAAACACCGGGTTTGCCGCCAACGGTAGGTGCAGTAACCGGTCAACGCCAGCACCAGACTGACCGGCATAATAATATTGTTCCAAAATCCGATGCCGAAGCCGGTCTGATAATTTTGCTCGCAAATCGCCACAAGGGTAATCACCGACATCGAGGCGGACAAATCTCCGATCGACATCACGTAACGCCCGGCGACCCGCCCCGCCACAAGGAAGTCCGCCACGCCCCGCACATATTTGCGGGAGTGCAAAGCCAGATATATAATCCCGGCTAACGGGACGGCCACAATCAACCAATCTAAGTAACTCATTCTCTTTTATCGCTTTATAATTTAATATGAAAATTTAAGAACAAATGGACGGGTTGCCCGAAATTCCTGCTCAATAACGATCTTTTCCGGCGACTCCCGGCGGAAAGGCACGCTTGCCCATTTGCCGGAAGGCTGCAAAGATTCAATTTTTGTCGGCATTTTGCTTACGGTCAACTCCAGTTCCGGCATATCGTCGCGACCGAGGGTGATTATCGGCATGACGACCTGATCGCCGACTTGCCAGAGCTTGGTGTATATATCGTCCGGCCCGGAGTAAACCGCAGGAAGTTCCACCATATCGCGAACCTGAGACAGCACAATTTCTTTGCGCGTCCCGTTCAAAAACGCGGTGAAATTCGGCCAATAAATGTGGCGAAACGGTGTCCCGGCAAAAATCAACACATTTTTAAAGCGGGTCATACCCGGGGTGACGGCGACTAATTCGCTTTTTGTGCCTTTGCCCACTTTGGTATAAAGAGTTGAAAGCGTTTTGGTTTGCTCGGAACGCGGTTTAAGTGTCACTAAATTGCTGGAAAGTGCCGCAACTCTTCTGCCGTCGGCAAGCCGCTCAACCGTGGCTTTGGCGGAAACTCCCTTAACGACATCAACACCCAAAGCCTCGGCGAATCCGCGTTCCGCCAGACGCAAGGCGGCTTCGCCCTCGATAATCGCCCCGTTCTTCAGGATTTCGCGGATCTCGTCATCGCTCCAAAAGTCGATAAATTCGACGTTAAGCACCGAGACATTTTTGCCCGCCGGGGCATAGTTGGCGGGCAACCCCAGACGCGCCATAGCGACCACAAACTCCACTTGGGCATCGACAAATTCTTTCCAAAAGACAGAATTCTCCAAAAACTTTTTGCCGGGGGTAGCCATAGTGAGTGCCAAATCCCGCTTCTGTCGCTGCAATTTCGCCAATTCCTGATAAAAACCCGAATAAGTGGCAAGAATTGCACGATAAGCTTTGCCCGATTCCGGCTCGTGCCCACTCAACGACGTAATCCAATGCTTCGCCCCTGCCACCCCCTCGGCGATAGAGCCTGCCATGTGGCAGTTCAACAACGCCGCCGAGGTAAAGTACTGGTTTTTGGGGTGAGTGTCCGCCTCGGACAAAAGTTCAAACTCCCCCTCTCGATTCAAATAATCTATCATCGCCCGGGTGGTGTACATGCGCAACGGAAATTCGCGCATCGTCTCTTTGGAGTACCGCCCGTTGTTAAGCCGGATAACCGGCTTCGTGCCGGAAGCGACCAATCGGCGGGCAAATTCCGCCGTAAACTTGAGATCCATGGTGCAGGAGCAATAATAGATGTTAACCTCCGGCGCAAGTTTGCTGAATTCTGCGCGAAAATCGCTCAACGCCTCGCTGAAGGTTTCGCCTAAGAACTGCTCGTAGTCAAGCGCGGTTTTGCGGTCTTTACGAATGGCATCACTCAACGTCTCACGTGTATAATTTTTCCCGCTTTTTTTATTGTTCCCGGCGATATGCTACGGGCAAAAACAGCCGAAACGCCCGGTGATGATCCGATAGTCGTCGTCAATCAGCAAAAAATCCGGCTTCAATTGCGATAATTTGCGTGCCATGTCTTTAAAATAGGTGCGAAAGTCGTCGTCATAGGGGCAAACGATATATTTTAGCGAATTATTTTGCTCCGGCGCAATTGTTTCCATACAGGTAAAATCTTCCGGCGGAGTGTCCTGCCAGTAGCCGTGACCGATACTTGCCTGAACTAAAATCCCCTGCGGAACGTCGGAATACTTGCGCAACTCGGTTCGCATTTCGGTAAAATTTTTAGCCGCTTCAGTGACTAAATCAACCGGAGGAGTACCCTGCGGATTGAGTTTCATCATAAACGCGTTTTCGGTGATGATCCCTTGTTTGTACAGTTGGGCAATATCTTTGCAAACCTCGGTTTTGTGATCCATGAACATGGGTGCTATATTGATATATCGCATATGAATATTTGCACTCTTACTTTCGATTTCCGTCGCCATTACATTGTTCATAAGCATTGCGCCTCCAAATAACATATGTCCAATTAATTTCATTATTGCTCCTCTTTTGCGTCAATCCCGTAAGGACGCAGTTGCCTTACCGGGGTCTCATATTGTTTAAACGTCCGCGGGGTTATCATATACGGCGTTTCGCGAATGTAAAACGGTCCAAGCGCATTGCGTCGGCTACCGTAAATTTGAAATGCCAAACGGTTCTTTCCCTTGCACGTGGCTAATAAACATTTGTAGGGAGGTGATACGAAAACCCTCTCTTTTTCGCCGTTGAGCGAAACGCCGAAAGCCGTGCCGGAACGGTCCGAAAAATCAAATTCCAGCAGTTCGCCTTGAGCGTCAAAATCCGCATAATAGGTAACGTTCCCGACATAATATGGAAATCCCTGCTTTGTCCAATCGCCTTTTTTCAGTCGGAGCGGAGCTTTGCTCAACTCGTCATTGCCTTTCACCGCAAAATCTCCGAGCAAAAATATGCTCTCAAGCGAAGTGTTCTTGTTGAAACGGGTTGTCAGTTCCAGAACGTGATGCCCGGCAGTTAACGCGGGCAAAGTGACTATGCGCATGGAATGGTCACAGCAACAACCGCAATCCTCCGGTTTGAACAACATGCCGTCCAGGCTGAATTGCCACTGCTCCGGGTTCTCAATCGCCAGCCGGAGTTGCTCAAAATCCTTTTTACAGCATACGGTATAACCCAATGTAAGCGGAAGATATTTCGCCTTGACGCTGCGGTCGAACCACGGTTGTTGCGCCATGATTCCACGCGGTGGCAAATTGATAAGTCCGCGCAATTCGGTATCGAGATGGAGGACGTATTTGGGTTCGTGCCAGTGACCTGCTTGAATCGACCACGCCGGGTGATCCAAGACCAGTATGTTTTCTTCGGATAATTCGTACTCAAAAGCTTCGTCTTTTAGCTCAAACGCTCCGACGGGAACGACTGTGTTCGGTTTAACCGTGTTTGCCGGAGTTTTGAGCGTCGCGATAAAAACCCGGCTCTGCAAGCGATCAAAATCGCGGGCAAATACGGTCAAGCCGTTTTCGCGCCGGGTTTCAACCACGGTTTTGCTGCCGGAGTTCACATCAAGCTCAAAAACCCGATACTCTTCGGAGAGTTTCCACTTAATCAACGCGTTTTTGAGTGTTATATTTCGCTCACATACTGCCGGAAAAGCGTGAATATCTTCCTGCATTTCCGTGCCGGTGTTGCACAGCTCAAGCACTTTTGAGTCGTCATCTTCACTCAAGCGGTACAATACCGAACCGGCTTCGCCGCCACCGGCGAGCGAACAGGAAACATCGCGATACTTTTCAAGTTGAGAAGAGTCAAAAGTAAGTGCAAAGAATTCGCGGTAGGCTTCTTTTGCCCGGTTATCCGGCAAACCATCCACAAAAGCCGGAGCGTCGCCAAAGTAAAAAACTTCACCGCCGGTCCAGGCAAATGCCGTTAGCAAGTTAAGCGTCGTAGCGCGAATAGTCCGCAACTCCGGCACGATAACCGTCTTATAGGCGGCTTTGCCGATGAGGAGCTTGTTTTGCTCCACATGACACAGACGCGACATTTGCTCTTCGTCGCCGAAATCAAAATCCAAATGACGACTCAAAAGCTCATTGACAACACTTTGCACCCGATTCATCTCGGCGTACTTTTCCGCACCGGTATGGATGAAAAATCCGTTCTCGTTGATCATTCGCTCTTTGCCGTAAGCTTCAAGCGGACGACCGAACCAAATCGATTCAAGCGGGTTAATCACCAATATATTGCGAACTTCCTGCTTGCCGGCAAACTCCCGGTTGATACGGTCAAAACGGTCGCTCACTACATGATAAGCAAGATAGTACGGTGAAATCGGTGAGATGCTCGCCGGATAATCGCGTTTGCTCTCCCCGCCCATCTGATACCAGAAATGGTGAGGAACAAGTATATTGATTCCAAGAACGTTGAGCCAATCGCCGATGGCGACATGCCCCTCAAGCGGAAAGTCCCAGCCGGTGCAACCGTAAAGCTCGCACATGCGGAACTCCTTGCCCTGCTGACGCGCCACCGAGGAACACTGCTTGGCAGCAAGATATAAATTCCAGTGTTCGCTAAGCACATCGATTCCGGGTATATCCATGTATTCATAATGGCGCATGGCACTTCCGACCGCCTGAGTTTGGGCGAACAGATCGTCTTCGCCCAAAATGTGACCGACCAGCGCGATACCGTTGGCGCGACACCAATCACCCACTTGCCGGGAAAACGCGTTGACGAACTCGGCGGTTATCAAATTATAAAAATCCAGCCTGAGCTTGGAGGTACTTACCCCGTCAATCTCAAAAAACAACTCCGGCAAAGATTCTTCTATGCGCGTATGATAAACTTCAAAAAAGCGTTCTGGCAACAATTTCGACCACGGCAGTTTGCCTCTAAAATTGTTGTAGGTCGGCTCATCGGTAAAAATTCCCGCGACATGCGAAAAATCTTTGCCCAACTTTTGCAGGTAACACTCGTGGGTGAGTTTGATAAATTCCTTGACCGCCGCCGGGTTGAGCATATCGATGTAACTGCTGGCATTCAAAGAGTCGTCAACCGGGGCTAAAACCTCAAAAACACGGCAAAAACGTTCATCTTTTTGGAGTTTGCCGTCAAGTTCGATTCGCCGATAGCCGACAATGGTGTCGTCTTTGAACTTAACAGCAAAATAACCGATGTCGTGGTTGCCCGCCCCGGCTATCTCGCAAAACTCATAATCGATTCCGCACTGGGTGTACTCCGGGTGGGCAGTCGTAAGCATCCCTCCTGCGTAGCCCGACGGCCAGCGGTCTTCGTCGTACAAAAAGGGGTCCATTCCCAAACTGACCGCCTCTTCGATACAGCGTTTGACGCACTCAAACCAGCGTTTGCCCAGATATTCGGTACTCAGCCCGAAACGGGAATGCATAAAAAATCCGCCGAACCCCATCTCTTTCATTTGACAAATTTGAATGGTCAAACGTTCCGGCGACAAATCGCCGTTCCACGCCCAAAAGGGCATGGGACGAAACGATTTTACTGCATTGGATTTTTCTTTTGGCATGGTTTCGAGATACCCAACTGATTAAAATGTAGCGGGATTTGTAAAGAATTCAACTCTTTTTGCAATTTTTTGCAACTTAATTTGCGCGGCGAAATTTTGTCGCGAAGCGATAACACCGCGGCAAGTCCGGCTGCTTGCCCGGTGACTACCGCCGAGGGAATAACGCGCATAACTTCCCACGCATCCCCCCCTGCTCCCATGCAACGCCCGGCGAAAAGAAGGTTATCCGGTCCAGAATTTGAATACAGAGAACCGTACGGAATTTCCCAGACCAACCCGGCGCGTCGCCAGTCGGCAACCAGCCCGACGGAGTCGTCGATATATGTCCAATCCTGGTTGTCGCTCATCATCGTCGCCGCCTTGATCGCGTAAATCTTGCGGTATTGCGGCATAATCGGCAATTTCACCGGGAACAAGGTTTCGCGGTCGGCTAAATTGTTTTTATACATATAACGGTAATATCCGCGCAAATAGGCGCGGGTTTTGAGCAAATACTCCGAAACTTGTTTGCCGCTTGTGCCAAACTGTTTTGTTTCGGCGAGGTACGATTTGCTGATTCCCGCCTCGTCAAGTGCCTCATCGCAAAATTTATTGGTCAAAGCACCGTTGCCATACACTGCGCCGTAGTTCATCTCAAGCTTGCCGTTGACCAGCTCCAACGCCCAAAGCGAAAGATAGTTCTCGCCGGTGATCAGGGGCATATCAAGTTTCCGCCCCAAAACCGCGCTGCCGCTGCAATCGATAAATTGCGAGGCTCCGATTTCAAAACGTCCGCTCTCGTTTTCAACGGCGATGCCGCTAATCTGATTTTGCTCAAGACGCACATCGCAAACCAGAGTGTCCAGATAGACAGTGACATTGGCTTCTTCGAGCATTTCGTCCAGACTCAACACCAGAGAGGCCGGGGAAAAAACGCTGATAAAACGTTTTCGCTCCTCGGCGTTGCGTTCGCCGCGCCACCCCGGCGGAATTTCACCCGGCCCGTATTTAAGACTGCGGCGCAACATCTCTTCGCAAATGCCGAAACTCACCTGAGTGCCGTTTCCGTCGCAAATCGGCAAAAAGACATTGATCAAACCGCTGCTGGCAAGCCCGCCGAGCAAGGCGGTTTTTTCAATCAGCGCGACTTTGAGCCCCGCACGCCCGGCTTGAACGGCGGCGGCTACCCCGGCAACACCGCCGCCGACTACGATAATATCATAAAACAATCTTACACTCTCCGCTTTCTATAGATTTTGCAACTCTTCCTGGCTAAGACATGCTCCCGCCCAGAAAAGATTCAAAATCCCGCCTTTTAACTTATTGCCGATGTTCAGCACCGGGCCATACGGGTACGGCATTTGCGCGGTGGTTCGAGTGTTTTGCAACTGACCGTCGAGGTAGAGTGAAATGGTGGTTTGACCATCTTGGACATCGACTGTAGCGGCAATACGCGTGGTTTCACCAACTTGTAACAGTCTTTTCGCCAAGACCTGATTGACCGTAGATTTGTCGGCGTACCACATAGTAAAAATAACACGTCCTCTGGGGTCGATGCCAAGAACACTATGGCAACCCCGGCGGGTGACTATTTCGGAGATCCCGGTTTTGGGAAGTTCGTCAACAATGACATCGGCGACAAAGCTCATCGACGCTTTTTGAGGGACTTTGATTTGCAACTTGGTTGAAGCGTCCCCGGCGAATTTCAACGGATTATCCACCGTAGGTTGCGTGGTGTTGACCAAAACATTGCACCCCGGAACTTTGCCTATTACGCCGTCTTTAATCAACGGCGAGGCTACAACTGCGGGTTTTTCCTCAGAATTTTCATTGGCAAAATTCTGGGCAACTTTCAGCGGAGAACCGCAAATTTCCTGCGCAAACGCGATAATCGCGATTACGACCAAAAGCTCAATCAATATGAAATTTCGTTTTCTCATTATCTTTCCCTCCCATATGGAATGTACGTTTTGATACCGTTGAAACACATTACAACTAATTATGGCTCCCTCCTAATTTTGCAACTTATCTTGACTCAATGCATCGCTCGCCCAAAAGAGATTGGCGATGCTCCCCTTGAATTTGTTGCCGATAAACAGCGTCGTGTTATACGGATACGGCATTTGCTGCGTCGTGCGAGTGTTTTGCAACTGACCGTCTATGTAGAGAGAAATGGTGGTTTGACCCTTTTCCGCCTTGACGACGGCGGCGATACGCGCCGTGTCCCCGGCTTTCAGCCGCCTTTTCGACAAGACCTGATTGTTCGTCGATTTATTAGCGTACCACATGGTGAAAATCACCCACCCTTTGGGGTCGATGCCAAGAATGCTGTTGCAACCCCGGCGGGTGACTATCTCGGCGAATCCCGCCTTGGGCAGTTCGCCAACAGTGACGTCGGCGACGAAAGTCATTGACTCTCCCTGCTGGGGAACGGTCATTTGCAATTTGGTGTCTCCGGCGAACTCCAGCGGGCTGCCCGGCTTGGACACCGTGGTGTTGACCGGGACTTTGCCGCCTTGTATGGATTGAACCGCGCCGTCTTTAATCAGCTGAAGCATGACCGCAGCGGGTTTTTCATCGGGATTGTAGTGGGTGAACACGTATTCGCCCGAATCCTCCTTGCCGACTACCGGCAAAGTCAGGGCAATTTCGCCGTCTTGTTTGGCAACGGTCATTTTGCCCGGGAATGCGTTAAACTCTCCGGCTTTCCACTGCTCGTTATCCGGCAATGTATAGGTTTTGCAGTTCGAGAAGTTTATGACCGAGGCGCGATACGCGTTATCCTCGGACGCCATGGCAAAGGCGAACGTATTGCCGTTTTGATTCAAATACCCGCATTTGCCGTTGCCGGTCGAAACGTAAAATCCGTAGGGTGGCAGAACTTGCTTTTTGAGAAACGCCATTTCGGCGGGGTCAAAGGGCAAATCCAGTTGCGACAGCGGAATTTCCTGACTGGTCTGATTGCAAACCATCTTCACATTGTTGGCGTATTCGACGTAGACTAAGTTGTTGCGGTAGGGCAAATCGGTATTCTCCAGCGGATAGCGGAAGGTGAGCAACTTTTGCCCCTCGTACTCTTTGGAAACGGTCTTTTGAATTGCGTCCAGGAAATTGCTCCACGCCAATCTTTCGGGGGTGGCTTTGAAGCTTAAATAGTCTTTCATCTTGTAGCCGAGACCCAGCGCGAGCGAAATGTCCTCAAACCCGACGAAACGCCAGTTCAGGTCATGTATGGTAAAAAGCGCCTTGTCGTGACCGATGAAGAGAAACGCCGGCCAATACTGCCAGTCGGCGGGGCGATATTGATTGACATAGCGCGACGACTCAAACTGACTGTTGGGGAAGGTCTTCCAGGTGCCACCGCAAAAGAGCGTGTTAAAATTGAGCAACCGGTCGTGTCCTTCCTCGGTTGCGGTGGGAATTACCTTGGAGGAGTCCCAGCACATCGAGATACGTCCGTCCAGCGCGGTCGCCGGCCACGGTTCGGCGGGATTCCAGTTGTACGTCCAGGGGTGACCGCCCATTTCGTCCATAAAAATCATATCGCAACCGAGCTTGGCGAATTCTTTGGTGACGTTCAAGCTCGCTTCCTGAACATAGGGGTGGTAGAAATTAAGTGCCCAACCCTGCCCGGTACGCCCGGCACGCCACATCGGCGAACCCGCCTGAGTCCACGCCATGACCGCTTTTTTGTCGTTTTTCCACTTCTCCATACTGGGCGACAAATTGCCATTTTCGTGCGGCAACCACCAGGTGGTGTTGGTGTAGGGCATAATCAAGTGACCGTTGTCGTGGGCGACTTTGATTAGTTCGCGCAAATCGTCATAAGTACCCCAATGTGGTGAAGGTGGCAGGTGTTCGGGGTAATTGGCGTCGAAACGACTCGCCAAAGCTCCGATAAAGTGGGCGATATTGTTTTTGGGCAGGATTTTGCAGGAGCGGATATCCGAGGCGGCATCATCATGCCAGAAGTTAATCAGCATGGAGTTTTTCAGCTTCTTGAGGACTTCCGGCTTCACTTTGTCTTCAAGTTTGCGGTTCAGCTCGAGGGTTTTTTCGTAAGCGTAAATCCCCTGCTGGGCGTCGGAATGTTTAAAGCTGACCCGGTAATGCGACGAGTTCCAGGGGCGGGTGGACTTGGCGTCAACCCACGAGACCCATTGGTGGACAAAGGTCGCCCCAGTGGGTTCGCCGCGCAAAGCGTACGCCTTGGGAATCGCCGCCCGTTCTTTGTCGTAGGGGAAACGCATGGTCGGCTGCACCCCGAAGAGTGCGACAGTCTGATTGTCGCCGTATTCCGCGCAGGCGTAATCGGCGGCGGCGGAGGGGTAACGCCCCTGCCGGTCGTAACTGGCAAAGTACTCCTTGCGAAGCAGCGTATCAAAGGAGCGTGACCCGACTTCCCACCAGATCCCGCCTTTTTTGACAAAGTTCTTAACCGCATCGAGATCCGAGCCGAAGTTCGCCGCGTCGTCGGAGGGGAAGACGTTGCCGTAGGGGTTGAGGATCGTCCCGACCGTACCGTCGGAGAGGACGGAACGCAAATCGGCGAGATTCGTCACGGTGCGAAGCTCAATGCCGAATTTTTTGCTGTATTTTTTGGTCAAACGCCGCCAGTCGTTGATATTCAATGAAACCGGGTCGGAACCGTTCACCATCGGCAGCATATTGGGGTAATCGATCAGGACAAAGCTCTTATTATTGATTAAATCGCCGGATTTACGGCGCAACGCACTCATGGTGTTGAAGATGATCGACTCCACCATGGCATCGCGCCTGGTGGCGTTTTGTTGGACGAACTGGAATTGAAAGAGATAGCCTTTGCCGCCGAATTGCGTCCCGATCAAAAAGGGAATTTCTTGATTTTGGTTGCGAATCAGCCCCAGCTCAAACGCCTTGGGGTTGCTCTGTTTGTTGCGTATGCGCAAAAAGCCGTTCTTGGAAAGATCTTGTTGCTCCTCGGGGGAGTAAAACGCTTTGCCCTGCTCGGTCACGACCGCCCAGGATTGCATCCGCGAATTGGGTTCGTTGACGCGGACCGTGGTGCTGTTAAACAACCGCTGCATGCCGTTGAACGGGGCGGCTGTGGTCTTGTATATCGCGTCGTTTTCGGGGCGTTTCTCAAAAAACGAGGGTAAAAAACAAATTCCCATCGACCAGTTCGCCTGGCTGGGAAAAACAAACCGTTTCATGTTATCCAGCGGGAAAGTCCACTTCGCCGGAACCGCGACGAAACGGACGACGTCTTTGGTGTTGACCAGATTTTCGACTTGTATATTGAACTCCTGATCCTGCAAATAAAAGACAATATCGAACGAGCGGGCGGCGGAACGGTATTGGAGGGTCAATTTGTCATCGGTCTGTTTATGCGAGAACTTGCCCTTGTTCGCCGAGTTGAGAAAAGCCTTCGGGCCGGTTTTTGCATCATCTCTAAGGATCATCTCCCAAAGATCGACGTTCGCCGCGAGGGTCTTGCCTGAAGCTTTGGCGCTAATGCCGATAAGTTTGGTGCCGTCGTCGCTTATACGAATGGCGTACCCGGGTTTGTCCACGCGGATCTCCGCATAGAGAAATACTCCCAAAAGGCATGCGATACAAGTCAGAAACAATTTCATCTTTGGGTTTCCTTTATTTGTGGCTGCCTCTAAAGTTGCCTCTAAGGTCGCCGTTAAACTTTGCCTACTGAGCTAATTACAAAACTACTTTTTGACATGATTTTGACGGTGCATTGAGAATTTTTTGTTCTTTGTCAAGCTTCAAAGCGTGGCAGCGCTACGCAAAAAAGCGAGTCAAGGAAGAAAAAAATCAATAGAACTCAAAAGCGAACCAAAATAGTTTTGCAATCAGCTCTACTGCTATTATATATAACAACAGCGATCAAAGCAATAAGCCGCGAAGTAAATTATTGAAAAAAAAATGTTGTTCAATTCAATTTCAACGATTCAACCCCTCTTTTTTCAGTTATACACGATTCCTTTGCACAAGCTATTTTAAGGCGGGACACAAAAAATGACCTGTCAACTGTGTTAACCGGTCATTCGCAAAAATATGGTTTTGATACTAAAAGAAAATCTTACAGTTCTTTTTTCAACCATTCGTTGCTATAATAGTACAATTTGTTGGGTAAATTGCTTC
>JAISIP010000140.1 GCA_031261965.1 Victivallales bacterium
CGGGGTCTTTTTGACTTCTTTTTTTGCATCGTGACTTTTGCTCATAACACACCTCTTTTAATAGAATTAAGCATTCATCGCGAGAAACGCGATGTACATTGCGTAAATCGCCAACAGCAAAATACCCTCGTTGCGGACAATTCTTTTGCCGGTCATCATCAACGGCAAAAGCACCACCGACGCAAAGAGCAACATTCCCCAATCAACTGCCGAAATCCCGACCGACGACACCGGGCGAAGCAACGGAGCAACTCCCATAATGCCGAGAATGTTAAACAAGTTTGACCCGACCACGTTACCGATGGCGATGTCCGCCTCTTTTTTGCAGGCGGCGACCACGCTGGTCGCCAACTCCGGCAAACTCGTGCCGACTGCGACGATAGTCAGCCCGATAATCGCTTCTGACAGTCCCGCCATGCGACCGAGCGACACCGCGCCGTCAACCATAAATTTGCCGCCGACAACCAATGCGCCAAGTCCGCCAAACACAAAAATCGCGCTAAGATAAAATGGCAATTTTTTCGCCTGCGCAACTTCATCGGGAACTTGCCCCCCGGCGCGTCTCTCAATGCGGATATTCCAGAGAATATAGACGATTAAACCGAGCAGGAACACCCCCCCTGTGAGCCGGTTAAATCCGCTCAAAAAGAATCCGATTGCCGACATCGCCAAAGTCGCGACAATCAAAATCGGCATATCGAAACCTATCACCTTGCGATTTACCGCCATGGGTGCGATCACCGCCGAAAGTCCGAGAATCAAAAGAATATTGCAGATATTCGAGCCGACCACATTGCCGATACTTATGTCGCCGGAATTATTGAGGGCGGCCTGTACGCTTACGACCAACTCCGGCGCGCTGGTCGCCATCGCCACTAAGGTCAGCCCGATAATCAACGGTGAAACGCCAAAGCCGATTGCGATGGAAACCCCGCCCCGGATCAAAAATTCCGCTCCGAAATAGAGCAATGCAACTCCGGCAACCAGCAAAAGAGCAATCTCAATCACGCTTAAAACTCCTTGGCGAGCAATGTAAGTTGCGTTTTGACTTCTTTATCGTTTTGGGCAAGAATATCGGTACCCATATTGGTTCCCTCCAGCGAGACGAATGTGGCATCAAGCCCGTTGAACTTCGTCCAAAAACGCAAGTAGGGACGCAAGTGGTCGAGTGCGAGTTTATCCGGGGTGTCGTAAACTCCCCCCATCGCACAAATCACCAGGGTTTTTTTATCGCCGAGCATGGGGTAATAGCCTTTTTTAGGGTCAACCCCAAAGGTGTAACCGGCTTGCGTGACCCGGTCGATCCACTGCTTAAGGTGGTAAGGCAGCGAGAAGTTCCACATCGGGGTGCTGATCACGAGCCGGTCGGCGTTCTTCAGTTGGTTAAATGCGGTCATTGCGCCGTTCCACTCCTCAGTCTCGTTTTTTTCAAACGCGATGCCCCGACTGGATTTGTACTTCGCGGTCGTGCCGGGCTCACCGAAACGCGGTTGCAAGATCGCCCCGATATTGACCTCTTCAAAGATATAATTCGAATTCTTTTTCAGGAAATCGGCGATGAACTCCTTGGCAAGACGCCGCGATTCCGAACGCTCAAGCCGGGGTGACGCCGCAATGTGTAGCAGAGTTTTCACAATATTTTCTCCTTATGCTACCTCAACCCAGTTTTTAGAGGTAGTTCTTAGAGCTTATCAACTAATAAACGAAAACGCTCTGATTTGCCACGATTAGCCATTCACTTGTCGAAAAAAATCGTAGATATTTCTTCCAATATCCCAGATTTTTTTCAACTGCGCGACTGGTTCCCGGTGTTTCGTCATAACATTTCCATTATTAGTTGATAAGCTCTTATTCCGAGTTCTCTTGAAAATATAACACAAATACCTTAAATTTCAATCAGGCAATATGGTAATTTGAGAATATCGAACTATATTATACTCTCAATCGGGAAACATAAGGCTTTCCGATCCGAAAACAATCTGTTATGCCTAAGCATATTTTCGCTAAATATTTCGACCGCCGTGAGTTCACCAACCCCGGCGGATACCGTGAAATCTGGAAAATAGCCTGGCCGCTGGTCGTCTTAAACGCCAGCAACACGATTATGATGATCACCAACCGCGTATTCATCGCGCAAAGTTCCTCCGAAGAGATCGCCGCAGCGATGCCGGCGGCGCAAATGTTCTTCACGTTAATGGCGTTTTTTCTTATCACCACGGGTTTTACCGCCACGATTGTGGCACAATATCACGGTTCCAAAGACAATGTCGGCTGTGTTCGGGCGGCGTGGAACGGTTTTTACTTCGGCTCGGCGGTGGCGGCATTGCTCGCGTTTGTACTCCCGGCCGGAGGATATTGGATTATTATGCACAACGGTCATCAGCAATCGATCGCGATATATGAGGCGGATTATTTTGTCGCAATGGCTCCGTGCGCAGGGTTCACCTGTATGGAGACCGCGTTGCTCTCGTTCTTCACCGGACGCGGCAAAACCGCGTTGGTTGCCGGAGTTAAAATCATCGGCTGCATTGTTTGCGTTCCCTTGAACTACATTTTGATTTTCGGCAAATGCGGTCTTCCGGCACTTGGAATTCTCGGCGCGGGGTTGGCGAATTCACTTGCCAATTTGTGTACGCTCCTGATCGCCATGGGGTTATTTCTCTCGGTGCGGCAATCGGAATATCCGACCCGGAGCAATAAGAAGTTTGACTGGAAACTGGTCTCCAAACTCTTGCACTTCGGTATGCCCGCCGGATTCCAGACTTTTTTGCGCAATGCGGCGTTTGCGGTGGTAATTATGATGATCGGCATACTCGGCAACGAGGAGCTTGCCGCCACCAGCATCGCGCTGTCGATCAATATGCTCGGCAATATGCCGATGATCGGGCTTATGGATGCAAGCAGCGTAATCACCGGGCAGTATATCGGGCGGCGAAAATTGCGTATTGCCGAAAGTATCGCCGGGCGGTCGTGGCGAATGCTGATGTGCTGGACACTCGCCATGGGGGTCTTTTACGTGTTTGCTCCTGAGTTCCTGATCAAAATTTTCGGTTCCCGCGACTCGACTTCGGCAACAATGAATATGTCCGAGGTGATCGACTACACGGTCACGGTTTTGCGTTATGCGGCACTTTTCAACATTCTCGATGCCACCAGGTTTATCACCATGGGGTGTTTGCGCGGAGCCGGCGACACCACCGTGCCGCTCTACATCGGCATGGGGACTTCGTGGCTGATTCAGATTCCCGGGACGGTGATTTTAGTCTATTATTTTCACGCCACGATCGGAACGGTATGGGCATTTATCTCCTTTTACATCGCTGTTGATGCCGCATTGATGGTTTGGCGGCGGAAATCCGGCGCGTGGAAACATATAAAACTAATCGACCTGCCCCCGGTTTCATCTCAAGAGGAATATGAGGAAAATCTGATATGATTCAAAACCAGCCATTGACAAAAGAACAACGCGCAAAATCGCAAACCAATTACAATATTTTCAACCTGATCAACGGCTTATCGTACATGTGTCTGGGGGAAACCGTGTTGATTTTGCTGGCAGTTCGGCTCGGTTGCCCCGACTATATCATCGCGATTCTCGGCGCGATACAGTATTTAGGCTATGTCCTCTTGCCGCTCGGCAAAAACGTCACGGCAAAAGTCGGAGCCGCCCGAACCCAATCGGTCTTTTGGATAGCACGCAATACAGCTGCACTGCTGGTCGCTTCAAGCGCGTTTGTCAGCGCGACCTTTGGCGACTTGACAAGTTCTACGATTCTTCTGCTATGCGGAGCGTTTCTCTTTTACGGCTTTCGTGCGGCAGGAGCGGTAATGGCGCAACCTTTGATTGGGGATATTACGACCGATGCCGACCGGGGCAAATTCCTCGGATTCAATGCCGGGATATTTTACATCTCTGCCCTGGTTGCCCTGTCTTCAATAAGCTTTCTTCTGAAAATCAGTGACAATCTCAATATGTTGACCGGGATTATCATCGTCGGCGCGGTTCTCGGCTTTATCTCGTCGCAACTGGTCAACCGGGTTGACGAGACCGAATCGCCCCGGAATTCGGCACGAAAATCAATCAAATCCGAGTTGCGTGCAACCTTGCAAGATAAATCGTTGTTGCGTTTGCTGTGGGCGGGGTTGTCGGTCAATGTCGCAGTAATTACAATTATGCCAATTTCGATGCTTGCTTTGAAGCGCGGCTACGGTGTCAGCGATACCGACGCATTGCTTTATGCGTTGGCTCAATTCGGCGCGTGTGCAGTAGGCTCGTTTGTGTCCGGCAAAATCTCAAATGCGATCGGTCCGCGCAAAGCCATGCTTTACAACTACATATTGTTGCTCGGAGCGGGAGTGCTTTGGTTCGTATGCCCCCAAGAGCTAAACCGCATTTTAATGATTTTTACTTTTCTGCTTGTAGGGAGTACTTATATAGGGACTTACAACTCGGTCATGCATTACTTTTTGCAATCTGTCCCTTCAGAACGTCATGTCTCCGGCTCGATATTCATCGCTGTGGTCAACGGTGTCGGGGCGGGAATTATCGGTATGCTTTTGAGCGGATTTTTGCTTGATATATGCGATAATTTCGCTCCGGAGGGCAATCCGCTTTACGGCTACAAAACCTATTTTGTAATTATCGCGTTTCTGCTCACCCCCGGCATATGGCTTATCGCCCGACTTGCGCCGTTGCCGTTGGAAAAGCGAAAAATCGAAAAAAGCTGGAGTGAAACAACTTAGAGCTTATCAACTAATAATGGAAATGTTATGCCGAAGCACCGGGAACCAGTCGCGCAGTTGAAAAAAAATTGGGGATATTGGAAGAAATATCTACGATTTTTTTCGACAAGTGAATGGCTAATCGGGGCAAGTCAGAGCGTTTTCGTTTATTAGTTGATAAACTCTTAATTATTTTGTAAAATTATCCCCCGTTTGCTTGTATTCGTTCAAAAAAGTGATAAGGTATGGCAGGACAAAATAGGAGATAAAATAATGTATCAGGAAATCAACGAGTTTCTTTCCGGCAGTCAAAGTATTTATCTCTTTATCGCCGTTCTCGGCAGTGTGATTCTTGTCGTGCAATTCATTTTGAGCATGAGCGGACTTCATGCCGTTGACTCCGAAGCCGATTTTGATGTCCATGTAAGCGACACCGCCGACGTGGCGGGGCTGAATTTCTTTTCGCTCAAGGCGATTATGGCGTTTATCACTTTCTTCGGGTGGGGTGGCTTTTTTTACAGTCATCTCGGCATCGGCGGGTTAGGCGTGGCATTTGTCAGCGGAGCAATTATGATGGTGCTTACCGCGTTGTTGCTTTCGCTTTTGCTCAAGCTCCAGCAGTCGGGCAATATTACCTCAAAAGAGTTGATCGGCAAACACGGGACAGTTTATCTGACCGTCCCGCCGGAGCGTGCTCCGGGCGGAATTATCACGGTAAATCTGCCGGGTTGCACCCGGCAAATCAGCGTGCGTGCCGAAATTGAATTCAAAACCGGGGAATCGGTGGTAATCGCCGAGGACTTGGGCGACGGCAGTTATTTGGTCAAACGTCATTAATGGTATCTCTAAAAACTGGGTTGTGTTAAAAATCAGCAGATTCATGATTTGAAGGCGCGATTTTGCAAATATATGGCTAACATAGAGTTAACCAGATGTGTGCAAGGTCGCGCATACGAATATGAGCTGCAATTTTTAGCCAAATTTCCAGTTTTTAGAGGTGTCCTTAAATCTTAAAATAAGGAATTTTCAGTATGGGAGTTGTTATAATCGCAGCCATTGCCGGGTTAGTCATTTTGATGTTTTTTATCTCGCTGGTGACCTGGTATCGCAAATGTCCTTCCGACCGGATTATGGTAATCTACGGTAAAACCGGCGGAAATCAGGCGGCGAAATGTATTCACGGCGGCGCGAAATTCGTCTGGCCGGTCATCCAGGACTACGGCTATATTTCGTTGCGTCCGTTGCAAATCGCGGTCAACCTTGATAATGCGCTTTGCAAACAAAATATCCGCATTAACGTGCCGTCGGTCTTCACCGTCGGAGTTTCGACCAGCCCGGAGATCATGGGTAATGCGGCGGAACGCCTGTTCGGTCAAACTCCCGAAGCGATCTCGGAACTTGCCAAAGATATTATTTTCGGTCAGTTGCGTCTGGTCATCGCCTCGATGATGATCGAAGAGATCAACGCCGACCGCGAAACTTTCTTGCGTGCGGTAGAAGCCAATGTGGCGGAAGAACTTAAGAAGATCGGTCTGGAATTGCTCAACGTCAATATCACCGATATTACCGATGAATCCGGCTACATTGCGGCAATCGGACAACGCGCTGCCGCCGGGGCGATCAACAAAGCCAAAGTCGATGTCGCCGAAGAGCAGCGCAAAGGTAGTATCGGTGCCGCCGAGGCAAACAAGCTTGAGCGTATTGCCGTCGCCAAAGCCGAGGCGGAAGCCGCTTCGGGCGAGGCCGATGCCGACCGCGAACGGCGAATCGCAGTCAAACAGGCTGAAGCCGCCGCAATCTCGGGCGAGGCTGATGCCGACCGCAACCGCCGTATCGCGGTTAAACAGGCGGACTCCACCGCAACCCAGGGTGAAAACGTCTCGGCAATCGAAATTGCACAGTCCAACGCCACGCGTTCCGAACGGGAGGCCGAGGCGTTCCGCCGCGCCGAAGCGGCACGTCAGGTGGCATCAGCTCAAATCGAACAGGCCAAGTTCGATGCCGAAGCCGAGGCACAAATCTCACGCGCCAAAATGGAAATGGAGCGTCAACGTGCCGAAGTGATCGTTCCGGCGGAAATTCAAAAGAGCCGGATTGAAATCGCCGCCGATGCCGAAGCGGAAAAGTTGCGCCGCGAAGCCAAAGGTGAAGCCGACGCGATTTTTGCCAAACTTGAAGCAGAAGCCCGCGGAAACTATGAGATCCTCAAAGCCAAAGGCGAAGGTTATCGCGCCATTATCGAGGCGTGCGAAAACGACTCCAACTCCGCATCCAAAATGCTGCTGATCGAAAAGCTCCAGGAGATCGTCGCTCTGCAAACCGAAGCGATTAAAGGCATTAAGATCGATAAAGTCACCGTCTGGGACGGCGGCAATAAAACCGCCGACGGCAAAACTACCACGGCGAACTTCCTCTCAGGAATGCTCCAGAGCTTGCCGCCGTTGCATGACGTTGCCGGCATGGCCGGACTTGACTTGCCGGATTACCTCGGCAAAGTCAAGGGCGACAAACGCGACGAAGCCGGGACGGAAACTTCTCCAACGGAATGAAGCGTTTGTTTTTTCTCGCCTTATTTGCACTTTCTCCGCTCCTCGGAGGGGCGGAGAAAATTGTTTCGCTTTCTCCTAATCTGACTGAAATTATCTTTCAGATCGGCGCTGGCGATCAGCTGGTGGGGCGTTCAAGTTCCTGCGACTACCCGCCGGAAGTGAAGAGTTTACCCGTGGTCGGGCGTTTTGGCGTGCCGAATCTCGAACCTTTGCTGTTGACCCGCCCGACCTTGGTTGTGTCGGAAACTTTGCGCGATGATAATGTCTCGAAACGATTGCGAGAGCTTGGAATTCGTTACGAAGAGTTCCCGGCGCGGGATTTCGACGATTATTTTATCACGCTTAAGCGTCTGGGAAAATTGTTAAATCAAGAAAATAACGCCGATCGTGAAATCAGAGAAAAACGCAAACTTCTTGCGCAATGGGAAGCCGAAAACAGAGCAATTCCGGCAAAAGAACGCCCCAAAGTGCTGGTAATAATCGGTGTTGCGCCGATTATTACCGCCGGGAAAAACAGTTTTTTAACCCGGTTTATTGAGCTTGCCGGAGGGTGCAACGTCGCCGGAGAAGTCGAACAAAGCTATTTTGCTTGCTCGTTTGAGCAAATTCAGCTTTGGCAAGTTGAGGTAATTCTTGCACCGGGGCTTTTGCCTGAGCAGTTGCAACTTCTCGAAAAATCCCCGACCTGGTCGAATATCCCGGCAGTGAAAAATAAAAAATTTTTTACCGATTTCAACGCCGATTTGCTCTATCGTCTCGGTTCGCGCAGCTTTGACGGAATAGAAAAGCTGCGTAACATTATTATGGAGAAATGAATGACACCAAATGAAGAACCTAAATTGATTTTTGTCTCCGGGCATCGTAATGCGGATATCGACAGCATCGCCGGGGCTTACGCCTTGGCGGAGTTGCGCCGCCGCCAAACCAAAGTTCCGGTTGCCGCGCTTTGTCCGGGCATACTTCCGGATCGGGCGAAATATCTCTTTGAACGATTCGGGCAAACGCCGCCGGAGTGTCGCAACGACATTTATTTGCGGATTCGCGATATTCTTGAACCTTGCAAATTTATCCAAGCCGGCAGTACGCTCTTTGAGGCGGTAAACCTTTTGCGTGAATCGGGAATGCCGCGTTTGCCGGTGATCAAAGGCGACGGAAAATTTCTCGGTATGCTCAGCTCGCTCTCGCTTTTATCGCAACTTTTGAATATCGGCAGCTCCGACGGCAGCGATCTTGCCGGGCGGCGAATTCACAGCTCGATCGATCTGATAGTAAACGTGCTTGAAGCGGAAATTTTGACTGGCATTGACACCGCCGTCGAACAGGATTTTGACGTCTACGTCGCCGCCATGGGGGTGGACAGCTTTGAAGAGCATATTCCCTCCGACAACCGTGATCTCGCTCTTATTGTCGGTGATCGACCCGAAATCCATCTGCGGGCGTTGCATCGCGATTTGCGTTTGCTGATTATTACGGGGCGTCGCCCGATCGACCCCTTGATTCTCAAAGAGGCAGCCGCTCACCGCGTCTCGATTTTACGCACCGAGTTGGACTCCGCCACGGTAATCAGACGGCTAAAATTCAGCACTCCGGTGGAGTTTATGCACTTCCCCGGCGATGAGCTGATATTGTCGCCCGATGATCGGTTGCGCGATCTGAGAAATCGTATTTTTGCCTCTAACTCCGATGTTCTGCCGGTGATTGACCAAGACAATCACCTGTTGGGAATTGTGCTGAAAAAGAGGCTGTCGGAAGCACCGCCGTATCGTATGATTTTGGTCGATCACAACGAGCCGGAGCAGAGTCTTCCCGGGGTGGAGGAGCTTCCGATTATCGAAATCGTCGATCACCACCGTATCGGCATGATGCCGACCGCCGCGCCAATCCGCTTTACCGCCGACATCGTCGGGAGCAGTTGCACTTTAATCGCGATGATGTACCGCAGTTCAGGCGAGAGCCTCTCTTCGGAACTCGCCGGGTTGCTGCTTGGCGGAATTGTTTCAGACACGTTGCTGCTCAAGTCACCGACCACTGCTCCGCTCGATCGACGTATGTGCGAATGGCTTGAAAAACTCTCCGTCATTACCGGCGAAGAGTTGATGAATGAACTTATGCAAATCGATTCGCCTTTGGCGGTGAAACCTGCCGTGGAAGTGATTGGCGGTGACTGCAAAATCTACACCGACGGCGATTTCCGTTTTGCACTTTCGCAGGTGGAAGAGACCAATCTTGAACTTTTGCATCGGCGCAGTGAGGAACTTGCCGAAGAGATTCACCGCCGTATGGAAACGGACGGACTCGCCTTTTTTGGCTTGCTCGTGACCGATGCGGTACGTGAAAACTCCGAATTGCTCGCCTTTGGCGATGAGAATGTAATTCGCGATTTGCCCTATGCGCCGATCGGCAAAAACCTCTTTGCTTTACCCGGAGTGCTTTCGCGCAAAAAACAACTTTTACCCCAAATCTTGGCGATCACCGCGACGCTCCGTCGGGAGTAAAAAACGATGTCCTTTACTTTTGAACCCATCGGCTTTGTAAAATCCGGAGGCGGAACATATCCGCAGGAGTCGCCCCGCCAGGCGGTATTCGCTCAAAACGAGGGGGTTATCGAACTCCTGCCGGGTTATGATTTTGAACAGGCGTTGACGGATCTCGCCGGATTTGAGCGAATTTGGCTGATTTTTGTCTTTGACCGCAACGAAAATTGGAAGCCCAAAGTTTCTCCGCCGGACGGCAGCGGAAACTGCAAACGCGGGGTTTTCGCGACCCGTTCGCCGCACCGCCCCAATCCGATCGGGATTTCTGCGGTGGAGCTGATTAAAATCGAGGGGCGAAAACTGTTTATCCGCAACTTCGATCTGCTGGACAAAACGCCGATTCTCGATATTAAGCCATATATTCCCAAAGCGGACGCTTTTTTGCATTCGCGTGCCGGGTGGCGCGACCAAGAGGAGCAGACTCAAAGGGCGGTCACATTTTCGCCGGAATCCGAGATTGCCGCCGGTTGGATCGTCGCTCACGGCGGCCCGGATTTAAAGAACGTCGCCAACATTCAGCTCGGGAACAGAGAACTTAACGCAAAGCGTCAACGTATTGAGCCGTCGGCGCAAAGCGGACATTTTATTCTCGCATTTCGCACTTGGCGGCTTGAGTTTTCAAGCGAAGGCAGTAACGTGCATATCAGTACTGTATTCTCCGGCTACACCGAATCTGAACTTGCGCTTGACGCACCCGACCCGTATTGCGACAAAGCGTTGCACCGCGAATTCAATGAGCTTTGTTCACGGAATTAGGATCATAAGTTAATTCCGGGCGTTGTAATAAAGGTTCAATGTAACAAGGATAAAAGAATTTGGTCTCAAGGGCGTCTTTACGGGCATCTTTTACCTGCAACCGAAGATGCGTAGTATGTTTTAAGTTGATTTCGGCGGTTACGGGTGGATCTGCAACCCCGATTGGAGCGGATTTCCAATTTTTTTTGTTATCACAGAAAACCTCAAAAACAGCTTTGGTTTCGTTGCGCCGGGCGTTTCTGTTCAATCCGCAAGAAAAGACGAGAGTTTCAAAAACACCGGCCGGAATTGTAAAATCAATATATGCTATTCGCGCTTTGGCACATCCCGGAAACATATCCGGGAGCAAGGCATATCCCGCTTGAATCCCGTTGCCGATGTCAAGTGCCAGAGGGGATATGGGATTATCGCCGGGCATATGATTCTTTTGCGGCATAAAGTTAAACATACCGTCACAATGATAGTTGTCCGGCTCTAATTCAATTAGAGAAACAGCCGAAGTCGGTATAGGTTTATTAGTGACAAGCAAATAAAGCGATTCAAGCAAATCGGCGAATAAGCAGGTGGATTCGACCACCATTTGAGTTGCGTAAATTCCCGCCGTTTTCCAGTCGTTTTTTTGTCCGGCGACCATAATCGGGACAATCATGCCCATACCATGCTTCTTGAGATGCTGAAGCTCTTTGAGTAGTCTCCAGCACACTTCCGGCAGAGAATTGCCAAGCGATCTTGCCGAGTATTGCAACTCATCTGGAAATGAAATTTCTGGTTTTGCCTCAATAAATGTATGAATCAAATAGCATTCGTTCTCTTTTTGAAACAGCGGAGCTAAAATCGCCGGGTCACAAACGTGAGCCGCCTGTCCAGTATCGCCGATAATGTGCGATAATACCCCTGCGAATTTTGCAGCGAGTTCTTTTTGATTGGCTTTCATCGCTTTGACGCATGAGTTCAACAAAAACTCCAAGACCGTCGGATAAGTTTCTTCCAAACGCAACGTGTCAAAGGCGGAATGACAGTTGATCAATTCTTCGCCAATAGGAATCATTATATAATCGCGCCAATCGGAATATTGATCCAAATATTTTTGCGGTGCTTTATATCCCGACCAAAAAACGTCGGGAAAGACTGAAGAATCCTCCAAAAGAGGCGTTACCGCACGCCAGTATTCCCGCGCTTCACCTGACAGATACTTTACGGCTTTACTGCCGATTTGTTTGTGTTCAGAACCATTCATTTTTACTGTTTCTTGCTTGGAATTCGATAGACATGTCGACCAAATGCCGGGAATTCGTCATCGAATTCACCATCGGCTTTGATTTTAAGCGTGCGGTTTTCAAATAGTACCTCCACTTCGTCGCTCTTCATCTGATCAATATGTTTTTTATCAAATTTAATTTTTCCCCGAACCGGCACGGCGGCGCGATTCAAGGCGATGATCAGTAACTCATGGTTCAATTGCTTGACCATAAAGATGATTTCCGCATTTCTTTCATTTGCGACAATATTCACTTGACCGGGCTTTTCGGTAGAAACGATATATTTTTCTATCTCCTTAAGTTCGCCATTCAATCGTTTGATGGTATTTCTGGCGCAAGAACTGTATGGAACTCCGGCAAAATAGGTAAATCCGACACAATTGTTGATCAGCGCAGCATAGTGCAAATAGGTCAGTTCAACGTCGTTGAGTTCCCGGGAAAAGGTTTCGGATGCTTGCATCCAGCAAAAAGAGGGGATATTTTCCTCGCGTGATTCTGCGTCCATCAAATGCATAAAACGCTCCACCGTATAGAGCATACTATTTACAATATGCGGCATACCGTCAGGACGAACGACAAAAGGATAGCGGTCAAAAGCACCGACATCACCCGGGCTGCTATTGTATAAGCGTTTACGCCAATAGTTGTAGGTCGCGACATTGTCATTGCGATAATTGATGATGTACGGGTTGATCGTTTGCGCCATATGCACAATTTCCGGCAACATATCGTCGTCGCTTTCATCCACCGGGTTGACGGCAAAAAGTGAGGGATGATCTTTGATATTGCCGAGAAAATCCGACGGGGACAAGGCATAACTTCTAATCAAATAAGAGTTCATCACTTTTATGTCATTTTTATCGCACAAATCTAAAAACAACTGATTGGTTTGCAGGGAAACCCAATGACCGACATAGCTTACATAGTCCATTTTATTCGCCTTTAAAAATTCGATGGTTTCCGGGGTGATGTTATGTACTTGATAGCCATAAGCGAAAAAAGGCTTGCCGTTCACATATGGTATCCGGTTGAGGCGATTGATCTTAACTTCGTTTGGACGGGGCGAACGTCGTATGAGCGAAAAATTTTGCCGCCCGATTGTCGAACCGTCAGGAGCGGTCAAGATCGCTTCAATCCTGAAATGGTGGGGGCGATAGCTCTGATTTAGCGGGAGCGAAAAATTCCCTTCACGCCCGTTAAATGAATAGGTATGGGTTGATAGCACTGTGGACAATGGGGGCAGACGTAGTTGAAGTGTCAGTTTTGAGCCATCAGGAATCACACAATACGGTGCGGTTTCCACATGAATTTTCGCTTCTTTTTCGCTCGTATAGTAGGAATATTCGCTAAAGACCTTCAACGGTTGTTGTACATAGCGTATATTGCTCTTTTTTTGTAACAATTGACCATTTTCATCAAACAGTGACTGGATGAGGCGAATGCGGCTATTTTCAATTTTCAAATTATCGATAGTCACCGTCTTTTTTTCTTTGGAGGACAGCTCCACTCTGGAATATGAACTTTGCAACGGTAAAGTTGTTGTTTCCAACTCCGTTAAAAGAAACAGTACCGTAGACAAAGAAGATGAATTGTGAAGTAACGTTTCAATGGCGAATCGCTGATCTTGTGGATTCGTGCTGCGAAACTCCGAGGCGATGATTTTAGGATTGTCTTGCGCTTCTCCAAATTTCACAAATCCAAAATGTTCCGGCTCCAAAAAGGTAATCTGCATGGGAGTCCAGCTTAAATAGACTTCAGGCCCGCCGGGATAATTACGTGCGAAGTTCATTCGGAGTTCGGAAAGCTGTTTTGCCTGAGTTTTTTCTGGGAATTGCGATAACGGAATCTGAATTTCAGCCGTCCAGCCATCGGTATTGGGTTGTACTTTTGCATTCCATTCAATCGGGTATTTAAATTCATGTTTTCCGTTAGACGAGCGGTTGGCGAATTTTTCCCCGTCATAGGGCAAAATAAATTGATAAAAAGGATTGCCAGTACCCCAAAAATCCAAAAAAATCTCCAACGACTCACCGCGTCCCTTGTTCTTTTGAGGATCTTTGCAGATAAAGCCCAGATAAATATTTTGAGCATCATACCGCAATTTGACTTCGGTTGATGCACAGGAAAGTCCGCCCATAATCGAATTTAAGAAAACCGACGGAGCTTTTTCCCAGCACTCTTCTCCTAACGCTCCATCAATTTGAGGTGCTTGGGTAATGCTTTCACCCAAAGAAATTTCGGGCAATATTTGATTCTTCATTGTATTAAGGTGAATCATCGGCTGCTCAAATTTATATCTTTCATCAAGCGGTGATGCCTGATAGGTCGAGGGGATTGTCCCCGCTTCAATTTGCACCGCGTCGGCCCACAATTTTCCCTCTCCAGTCGGCACAATCAAAATAGCGAGTTTATTCTTAGGATATTTTGGCAAAGCGAGTGAATAGCGTTTCCATTTTGTAGTGATCTTTAGCGTTACGCTCTTAAACGGGCGGTCGCGTCGATTGTCCACAGCCTCTAATCGAACCAGAGTATTAGGCTTCTCGGCACGTAAATAAACAGAAATTGCATAATCCTGACCGGGAATGACTGAAACTGCCATCCCTCCGATAAAAAATGGTTTTTCGACTCGAAAGGATTTTTGACCATCGAACGCATTCGTATCGTCCAATGCCACTTTTTTCTCCAGCTCGGCAATTGTTTTAAGTGAAAGTTCTGTGCCTACTAACCCATTGGAGCGTACCGCATGTACCCCCATCGGAAAAAAGTAGTCCGGCAAATCGGGATTCCCCGCATGTTCAAAACTGCTGTTGTACTGCAAATTTTCCCTGGAAAATGCCACATTCCCGACGAGCAGAATCAGTAAAATACCGGCCAATATCGTTGCTTTATTTGTGATTAGAGATACCTTGAAGACCATATTGATAAAACTCCTGATTATTTAATTTTTAGCCGATAAACATGACGTGATAAAGGTTCAAATTGATCGGTCAAGATTCCATCGCTGTTTGATGTTATCGTTCGATCTTCGAAAAGGATTTCAATATTTTTAGATTTCTCCATCCCCTTAATAACTCCAGTCTGTTTCTGTAGCGAAAAATTCAGCGCGATTACCACGATTTCATCGTTGAGTTTCTTTGATAAAATCCGTATTCCCGGGTTGGCAGAAACAATTCCCTTTGGCTCGGGATTCCGGCTGAACAAGTACGGACGTAATGCTTTAAGTTCCTGATTCAGACTGATCATTGCTTGCCAAACGACATCGGATTCAGGAAGTGAACCAAAGTAACAGAACCCCATAGCTCGATTGATTACGCCGCAATACAGCTGATAAGTCAGTTGCTCCGGGGTCGGCTCTTTGTCGAATTTCTCCGACGATTGCAACCATAAAAAGACCGGTTTACGTTCTCGTTCTGCATCGGCGGCGAGCATTTTCAGACACTGATCAATGCTGTAGATGTCACGGGTCGGTTGCGGTCGGCACAGGGGCTGCAAAATAAAAGGATAACGATCGATCGACAAAACATCGCCCGGCATCGGAACAAGCCGATTGGCAAACGCCCGATAAGTGGAAAAGTTTTGATTGCACCAAATTAACCGCTCAGGGGAGTTTTCTTTGGCTCGTAGCGTAGATTCGTAGACCGAGACATCGGGAGATTCGTCATTGGGGATCATCCCGGCAAAATTGGGGTATTTGCGAAATTCTTCAAGAATATTAAAGGAGGAGAGCGAATATTTTCGTTGCTGGTGAAAGACAAAAACACGAAGGTTGTTTTTTAGACACTCCTCCATAAACACTTTGTTTTTCGCCGGGTTGCTCCAAGTGGTGACTACTGTAATATCATCGAATCCGCATTGCTTGTAATAGGCAAGCTGTTCAGATCCGAAATCAGGATAAACCAGAATCCCGGACGGGAAAAATTCTTCTTCGTTAAAGTAAATTCCCCGGTTAATCCGATTGACCCGAAGTGCTGTATTCGATTGCCCAGGATTGAGCGACATGAATTTGGCCATCGATTTGTGCAAGATCTTTTTAGTTGCCGAAATTACCTGTACTTCATAGGCGAACGTTTTTCCCGGCACATTTACTTCTCTGGGTATTTCATACACCGCCCGATTTTCGGCGAGGACGGGAAAAGTTTTAACAAAAAATGGATATGCGGCATCTTCCGGGACTAAATAGCGAATGCTGACCTGTCCTCCTGCTGCACTTTTTTGCAACTCCGGCGAGAGTTCGACGACCATACGAACCGTCTTTTCATCCGGCAGATAAAAGGGATATTCGGTGTAACATTTCAAAATCGCCGGGGCATAGAGCGTTTTTTTCAACGTTACACACGGATCAAGTGTATTGGCATAATTAACCGCAAGTCGCATGGAAACCTTATCTTCATTTTGCAAAGCAAACGGCAACATTTCAATTTGTTCTTTTGCATTGGGAAGCAACTTTATTTGGCGTTGCAATAATATCGGAGTACCGTACTCTTCCGTCAAAACTGCTGAAAGTAAAATATTTGCAGCTATATTCGAAGAGTTTTTAAGCGAACAAGTCAACGCATATTGACTGGTTTGCGGGTCAATAATGCGCAATTCGGGGTTATCGATTTCCACGGTGCTATCAACAACGGAGAATTTCCCTTTAGTCTGCCTGTCAATGGAATTCACATTATCGGCACAAGCATCGGCATTGACATCATTGGCAAGTAAGAAACCCGTATCGGCAAAACAGGGTTGATATGGCGAAGCGATTTCTCCTTGCTCAAGCTGTATTGCGTCAATCTCAAAAGGTTTTTCGCTTTGAGTCCGGGCAAAAACAGAAACTCGCTTAACTTGTTTGCTGTTAAACGGCAGTTCCACTCGTTGATATTGCCCGTTGCCTTCATAAGTTTTGGCGAACAACGGTTGCTTTATCGAGGACTGCGTCACTCCCAAAGTGACTTTTTCGCCTTGATCGCATTTTATATATGCCGACAAGACATATTTTTTCTGCGGAGTAATATTGATCAACTTGCTCATCAAATGTGCAGGAGGGGTCAACATAAGGGAATTATCGCCGTGTGGTGACTTGTCACTTGATTGCAAGGCAAAAATATCCCGCAATAATTTTCTTCCCTTGGCGGTGGCGTATAAATTAGGCACTCCGTTACTGCGATAAACGTCGGCACTTCCCGACCAGTAGTCGGGGACATCGCGATTGGTCGCGTATTCAAAACTGCTGTTTGGTACGATATTTTTTGAAAGGATCTTCTCTTTTTCGGTTGCCGGAGTGTAATTCAACACCACATTGCGTAGTTCATAGCCAAGGCGATAATTTTGCAGTTTGACTTTGCCGAATCCGGGAGCGCTCCCAAGCAGATGTTTTTTGCCGTCCAAATAGAGTTCAAGCCGGGAGTCGTCGGCAATCAAACGGCAAGAGATAAATTGTCCGATTGGCAACATTAACTTGCGTTTCATAAAATACATTTGTTCCCCGAATTCTTTGTTCGCGGGGGTAAAAAAAGCCAACAACGCCCCCCCTCCTTTTTCATAAGGCGATAAGATAATTCGCCAGACTCCGTAAGAACGCTCGGCAATAATCGAAAAAGTGGCGGGATTTTTCCACTCTCCTGGTACAAATTTGAGCTGAAATGATAAATCGAATTCAGCGATGCTTCTGGGACGTAACTCCAAAATTCCTCCGTTGCCTTTTTTATCGGCAATCACTTCATTATCAACCTGAAATCCGGTCGGCAATGGAGTTTGAAACAGCTGCAACCCAGATAAAAAATCATCTTTTGGGTTTTGTGTACTTGCTCCAACTGATAAAATCAGACAACAAAAAATCCATATGCTTACATAAATTCGCATCATTTCATCTCATTTAAATTTTACGGTTGGGAGACTTCTGACGCTTTTTTATACTCTATTTTCAAATCGCTAATTTCAACAGGCTGGCGATAGCTGGCAAAAGAGAGAGTCGCGCTTTCGGCATTCACATTTTGTTCAAAAGTCTGATCCGCAAAGGTAATTTTGAAGACTTCATCATTGAATTCAACTTTGATACCCAGCGCGTCTTTGAAGAGCTCAGAAGGAAGTGCCTGTGGTTTAAAATATTTTCGGCTGACGGTTTTACTGTTAGGAATATGCAAGCGATTGATGCTGTAATTGCCGTTGGCATCGGAATATATTACAAAAGTCCATTTGGCGTCGACGACATCGATACTTACGGAAAAATGTCCTGACTCATTATTGGTTTTGGGTAACAATTTTACTTTAAAATCGGCGGCAAAAGCACTCATTTTTGCAATATTACAAATAATATCACCGGCATACATTGTATTGTTGCAGATTTTGCCGTCCACAAGCTTGAAAACTTTACCGGGATTGAAGTTTTCGGCTGAAGCACTCAAATTATCCGCTCCAATAATGGTGATTCCCATTGTCAACATCGTCAATACTAAGCCAATCGATTTTTTCATTTAAAAGACCTTTCTTTTTAGACTACCTCTAACCGTTAATGGTTCTCATCGTATAGTTTTTTGCTCTCTTTGGCACTTATTTTATCTGCGTGCCCATCCAAATAAGCGACATTGCCTCCGCCTGAGTGCAGAGAAAAAATATTGCTCGGATTGTACATCAAAGGGAAATTATAGGTGCTGTTGGGCGGACACAAATATGTATAGTTGCCGATAGCCGGGGCATCGCTAAAAAGCCAGTAAGTCGAAGCCGAAGCAATTTTTGTACGCTTGTTAAAATTCGCCAAAGATCCATTATTGTAATTGAGCATATAGTTGGTCGTTACAGATACCCCGGCTATTTTGGGATTGGCTTCACAAATAAAGCTGTTGTTGAGCTTTTTCACGTTATACGTATCTGTCGTACTTGCGTTTGTACGTGAAAATGCATAACACTCGACCAAAAGATCCATCCAACTTTTTTGCAATGCAGGTGAGACATATTGAATCTTAATCGGGATAAGAAAATCGCCGTAATCGTTGGAATACATATTGGCAAAAAAAGCGAGTGTTTTCAAATTGCTGATGCATTTTGTTTCTTTTGCTTTTTCCCGAGCTTGAGTTAGCGCAGGCAGAAGCATTCCCGCCAAAATTGCGATAATCGCGATCACCACCAATAGTTCGATAAGCGTAAATTTCTTCTGAATTCGTGCAGTCATTTCATTTCCCCGCTTTCTGTTGATTGATTTTTGATAACTTTCCCTTTTAAAATCAAATGCTGTTTGAGATAAAATTTCCTGTTATTCCACTTTTCCACAATCATATCAACCGCGAGACTGCCGCTTTCGTAGTACGGGTTCATAATTGTGGTCAATTTCGGCACATAAAAGGCGGCTAAAAGATTGGAGGCGACCAGTCCGGCATCGTCAGGACAAGATTTTGAACAATAGGCAAAATACTCCAAAATTTTAATCGTCTCATAACGGGCAAATGTAATAAAAACCGTCTCTTTGCTGGAGTTCTCTATCAGTTTCTGTAACTCTTTTCGGTGCTTTGCAAAATTTTCCAGTAGAACCCCAGAGACATTTTTCTCTTTTAGAAAATCGCTAAAACCCCGCTTTTGCTCTTCGATATACGAAAAACCATTCCCAGAGAGAAAGATATAATTGCGATAAGATTTTTCATACAAATACAAGAGCAGTTCAGACATCAAATCATAATCGTTGAATGAAATCGAGTCAGCTTCGCTGTAGTTTTGCTGAGGATTAAGAAAGACGAATGGAATTTTTTCCTCCTGTGCAGTTTTTAGCAACAATGGAGATGCCTGATTCCAAAAAATTACCCCGCAAACGCTATGTTGCTTCAAAAACCCCGTAATCTCATCATTTGCCGTACTGGTAAAGAGAGTGGTACTAAACCCCAAACGGGCGCAACGCTCCGTAATGCCGGCAAATCCGGGGTAAAAAAGAGCCTCGTGCATACGAACCTCACGAGGCACTATCACTCCGATATTGTTGCTCAATCGCAATCCCTTTTCCCATATGGCGGACAATATACGTTGCTTTGTGGAATTGCTCGCCAATGTAGTTGTCGAGGTGTTTCGCAAAACATTCGATACGATAGCGACACTAATATTCAATTCCTTGGCGATAGACGAAAACGATGGCTTTGGCATATTAACCTCGTAAATATTTCTGACCAGATACATTATAGTTAGCTCTATAACAATACAATAAATTAAATTTTAATTTTTTCAATAGGGGGAGTCAAAAAAATATCGTTTTTTTGCACCAATTCACAAAAAAACCCGCTTGAGGATGTACTCAAGCGGGGTGTGCGTTTTTTAGAGCTTATCAACTAATAATGGAAATGTTATGACGAAGCACCGGGCAACCAGGCGCGCAGTTGAAAAAAATCGGGGATATTGGAAGAAATATCTACAATTTTTTTCGACAAGTGAATGGCTAATCGGGGCAAGTCAGAGCGTTTTCGTTTATTAATTGATAAGCTCTTATTCGGGGAAGCGAATGCTTACCAATTTTCGCCGAGAACTTCAAAGTAGGCTCTGGCATGGGCGCAGGCCGGGCAGGTTTGCGGAGCCTCAAATCCGACATGCAGATAACCGCAATTGAGGCAACGCCAGACGATCTCTTTGGGTTTCTTAAAGACAGTCGAGTTTTTCACGTTCTCCAGCAAAGCGCGATAACGGCGTTCATGCTGCTTTTCCGCCACGCAGACATGATCCCAGACCGACGCGATCTCGGGAAATCCCTCTTTGCGGGCGGTTTCGGCAAACGCCGGGTAGAGGTCATGCCACTCTTCATACTCGCCACCGGCGGCGGCAGTCAAATTCGCAGCGGTGTCGGAGATGATTCCGGCGGGGAATCCGGCGGTGATTTCGACCATCCCGCCTTCGAGGAATTTAAAGAAACGTTCGGCGTGTTCTTTTTCCTGATTCGCGGTCTCTTCAAAGATGTTCGCGATCTGGACATAACCCTCTTTACGGGCGACGCCGGCAAAATAGGTGTAACGGTTACGCGCCTGGGATTCCCCGGCGAATGCCTTCAGCAAATTCTTTTCGGTTTCAGTTCCTTTTACGGATTTCATGATAATTTCCCTTCTGTATTGATCTTGTGCACACGGCGTTGCAGTGCAACATACATTAGCAGACCTTTTGAAAAAGTCAAGAGCTTGAATTTACCGCAGAGATAAAAAAAGAAGACTACCTCTAAAAAACTGGGTTGAGTTAAAAATTGGCAGATTCACGACTTGGAGGTGCGATTTTGCAAGTAGCTGGCTAACGATAGAGTTAACCAGCTACGCGCAAGGTCGCGCATACGGTTGCGAGCTGCAATTTTTAGCCAAGTTTCCAGTTTTTCGAGGTAGACAGAAGTGGTAGCGGCTCCAGGATTCGAACCAGGGACCTGCGGATTATGATTCCGACGCTCTAACCAACTGAGCTAAGCCGCCACGCCTTATTAAAATAGTCCGCTTTTATTTTTTTTCAAGCCATCACCGCAAAAAAGCGGTCATTTTTTACTCGCCAAAAGGTCGCGAATCACCACGCTGGCGCAAACACAACCGAATATCGCGGGGAGATACGAGATTGTACCGACCGCCGAACGCGCTTTACCGTTTATACCAACTGCCGATTCAACCGCCGATTTGGGGACGCTTTCCGGGGAAAAAACCGTTTTAATCCCCCGCGTGACCCCATGACTTTTCAGCCGAAGCCGAACCGCCCTGGCAAGAGCGCAACCGTGGGTTTTGCCAATATCCGCAACTGAAATTAAAGCCGGGTCAAGTTTTCCGCCCGCACCCATTGAGCTTATCAGCGGAATTTTCCGCCGTCGGCATTCCAGCAAAAAATCGACTTTGGGAGTCAATGAATCAATGGCATCTATAACGTAATTGAAGTTGCCATTCAAGAGCAACGGGATTTTTTCGCCCTCGATGAAATCCGTTACGAGGTTGATTTTCAGCTCCGGGTTGATTTCCGCGAACCGTCGCGCCAAAACTTCGGTTTTGTGCAACCCAAGGGTGGAACTCAATGCCGGAAGTTGCCGATTGCAGTTGGACAATTCAACTTTATCGCCGTCCACCAAGGTTAGTTCGCCGATACCGGCACGCGCCAATTGTTCGGCGGCATACGCGCCAACTCCGCCTGTACCTAACACTAAAACATGCGCGGTACGCAAAATTTCCAATTTATCCCCCAGCAGAAGCCGGGTGCGTTTTTGCCGTTCGCAAATTGAATCACTCATTTTTTCTCTCACCATTTTTTAGAGATACCCCTTTGTGCAATGCATTATAGACGGCATTTGCAATATGTTCACCGATTCCCGGAACTTTTTGAACAATCTTGGCAACGGAGGCTTTTTTTAGATTGCGCAACGATCCGAAAGCACGCAAAAGTTCCCGCTTCCGGCTATCGCCGATTCCCGGAATTTCGTCCAATTTCGATTGCTCAATGAGTTTGTGTCGCAATTCACGATGAAAGGAGATGGCAAAACGGTGAGCCTCGTCGCGCAAAGCCTGCAACATGCGCAAAGCCGGGTCATGACGGTCAAGCACTATCGGTTCACTGCGTCCTGGCAAAAAGATCTCTTCGTTTCGTTTCGCCAGCCCGATCACCGGCAACGGCGGACAATTAAGTTCACATAGAGCGTCGATAGCGGCGGAGAGTTGCCCTTTGCCTCCGTCCACCATCACCAGATCCGGCAACGGCAGATTCATCGCAAGCAGCCGCCCGAAATGACGGTGTAATACTTCGCGCATCATCGCGAAATCGTCGCTTTGATGAACCGTTCTGATGCGGAAACGGCGGAAATTTTCTTTGTCCGGCTTGCCGTCTTTGAACGCGACCAAGCTGGCGACCGCCAATTTTCCCAGGATGTTGGAGATGTCAAACCCGATAATATTCGTTGGCGGAGTGGGTAATCCCAGTGCGTCTCCCAGCGCGTTCACCGCCTCGCCGCCCAATGAACTGCCCGGCAACTTCGGGCGTGAAAAAATTCGGTTCTTTTTGCCGAAAACCGCGTCGAGATTGGTCATAACGTCACGCAGACGGGCGGCTTTTTCAAAATTTTCCGCTTGCGCCGCTTCGCTCATTTGCTGTTTCAGCGACGCGATCAACGGGGCAATATCGCCGTCCAGCACCGCAATGGCGCGTTCGATTCTCTGTCGGTATTCTTCCGGCGAAACCGCGCCGACACAGGGTGCGCAACAATCTTTGACGATTCGCTTCAGACAACGTTTGCGGGTATCTTCGTTCGGGTCTGAATCGCGGCAGGCGCGGAGTCCGAAGTTTGCCAGCAAAAACTCCAAGGTCATTCGCAATGCTCCGCCATTCGGAAACGGTCCGAAATATCGAGATCCGTCGTTTTTTCGCAACCGGGCAAGTTTAAGTGTGGGAAATTTTTCGTTCCAATCGATTTTCAGGAGCAAATAGCGTTTGTCGTCGCGCAGCAGGATATTGTAGTAAGGGGCGTAATCTTTGATTAGTCGGGATTCCAAAATCAACGCTTCGTTTTCGGAGCGGACGACCTCGTAACTCCACTCTTCGATAGAGTTGATCAGCGAGCGAAGTTTGGCGTCGGCGCGAACAATTCGGGAGGGTTGAAAGTAAGAACTCATCCGGCGACGCAGATTGGCGGCTTTGCCGACGTAAATAACCTTACCCGACCAGTCGCGATAGACGTATACGCCGGGTTTATTGGGGATTTCCGAGGGGTGAAATTCACTTTTTCGCATAACTTTTCAATGTACATTATTTTGAGAAAAAATCAAGGGTATCTCAAAAGAACAAATAGATCGCGCAAAGTACGACAATCACCTGAATGACGTTTTCAAAAAGTTTTTGCGGCATTTTTGCGAGGATAAGAATCCCCGCCGCTCCCCCGGCGAGCAAAAACGGGATCATGCCGAGATCAATCTTTAACGCTTCGGCGGTAATCCGCCCCTCATAGATGAAAATCGGCATTTTCGTCCAGTTTATAATCATAAAAAACCAGGCGTTGCAACCCAT
>JAISIP010000145.1 GCA_031261965.1 Victivallales bacterium
CAACGAAATGGCGTTTAAAATCGCCGGACGTATGGCGTTCAAGGAGGCGATGGCGCAGGCTAAACCGGTTCTGCTTGAGCCGGTTATGCATGTTGATGTGCATATCCCCGATGCTTACATGGGCGATATTACCGGAGACTTGAATCACAAACGCGGTCGGATTCTCGGCATGAGCGTGGAGGAGGGTATGGAGGTGGTTTCCGCCGAAGTGCCGTATGCCGAGATGCGCAAATATGCCACCGAGCTGCGCAGTATGACTCAAGGACGCGGCTCGTTTGAAATGAATTTCGTCAGGTATGAACAGGTTCCGCCCAATGTCGCCAACGAGATCATCGCTCAACATCAGGCCGAACTTGAAGCAGAGTAACCTGATTTTGTGAAATTGGCTCTACAGCATCAGGCTGCCTCTAAAGGGTATCTCTGAAAACTGAGCTGCAATTTGCAACTAAATTTCCAGTTTTTAGAGGTACCCTAAAATTTTTTGCGGAAGCTTTGCGGAGAAATTTTCATGTATTCACGAAATCGACGATAGAAGTGATTCACATCACAAAAACCGCACGTGAAGGCGATTTCTTTCAATGATGCATCGGAATATCTCAGCAATTCCATTGCGCGGTTCAGACGCAGGCGAAGCATATAACGGTGCGGCGTACAGCCGGTCATGACCCGGAATAGACGATAAAAGTTCCGAGCCGAAGAATTTGACATCTTTGCCAGATCGTCGATGTTCACATTTTCCGTATAATGCGCATTTAAATAAGCGATGATCCGGGTAAATTGCAGACGCGTTGTCTCCACAAGCACAGCACCATGGAAATAGCGTGCCAGCGTAAGTGCAATTTCCTGAAACAACAACATGGTCATCAGTTGAGCACCCGGGGAAATGCCGATAGTTTCTTCGTGCAGAAGCTCGGTCCGCGAAGAAATATGCTCAAGCTCCTGCTCGTTCAGAGTCATGACTGGCTTTAGTGCATCGTATGAGTTCATTCCGATACGGAAAATTATTTTAAAAAAAGGGAGTTTGTAATTGTCAAGCATCATAATCGGCAAAGCGGCAATGTCATACCCGATATTGATAAGTTTAAATTTCGCATCGCACTCCAAATAGTTGTGAGCTATTCCCGGATGAAGCACAAGCACGTCGCCTGTTCTGATCGGACTGCGGAGCTTTCCGATGGCATGCATGGCAGTACCGCCCGTGATTAAGACGATTTCCGAATACTCGTGATCGTGAAAAGTGCATTTTTCATGTTCGCCGGATGCTTTCGATGCAACAAAAACATGCAACCTGTCCGAATATACATATTCATTCAATCGGTTGAGTCCCATAATGCGCTTAGCTCCTCGGTCGGACAATTCCCATTTATCGGTGTAAAAACCAGCGAATTATCATATCACAAAAATAAACGATTTGCAAGTGCGAAAATAAACTTCGCCCAAATTTTAACGTAACCCGATTCTAAGAGGTAGCCTAAAGATTCACTTTCGCCGTGTTTTCATTTTTTAGAAATACCACCCCGATACCCTTATTACAAAATGATTTGGCAGAAACGTACATTATAAACAGCATTTTCAACAATTGCAAAAAAATCGCCTTCGAGTATAATAATAGTAGTGGCAAAAAACGGCTTGGAGAAACCCCCTAAAAGCAAAGGATCAATTCGATGAGAACAATTAATTGTGGCGTATTCTTCATGGTACTGGCGATATGGCTGACCGTATCGCCGTATTGCGGCGCGAAGGAAATCGAACTGATTTCCGCACGTTACGGGACAGTGGATGCATGGAAGGATGTATCGACGCTTTTGCGGGATAAACTTTCCATGACCAGCTCCGATGAGTTGCCGATTAATTCCGAAACTTTCGGGGATCCGGCTCGAAACAGAAATAAACAGCTTGAGTTGAAAATCCGAATCAATGGACAAGAAAAGCACTTTAATGGCGCACGCGGTAATCTGCCGTTGAATCCGGCGCGTTGGGACGAACCGGGATTCCGGGTATCGGAAATTCAGCGTCAGATCGAAGATGCTTATCGTCGCGGCGATAAAAAAATCGTTCTGAGTCCCGGCGTTTATAAAATTCCTCTCCGCCTTAATCAAACCCACCATCTCACTTTCTGGTTCATGAAGGATTTTGAAATCGACGCAACAGGCGTTACATTCCTTTTCGAGAGTCGGAAGAAATCTGCTATTAGGTTTGATCAATGCTCCAATGTCGTTTTCAAAGGCGCAACCTTTCTGCGCGAAGAACCGTCGTTCACGCAAGGCACCATTATAAATAGAAGCAACAACTACCTGGATGTCGAGATTCATCGCGGTTACCCGGATCAGTTGGATAGTTCCAATATCAAGCTACTGCCTATGCTGAATATTTTCGGAAAAGACCGCAGAATCAAGCATGGTTTTGATGCGGAGGCATATTATTCCAAAATTGAAAAACTGAAGGACGGAGTCTTTCGTTTTCACCTGACCGACTTCATGACGACCGCCAAGGTGGGCGACCTGGTGGCGACGCGCCGCACGGATCACCCATTCTCGGCAGAATTTGAAGTAGTTGACTGCACAGGAATGAATATCGATGGAGTAACCATCAAAAACGCAATTACCATCAGTCTCAAAGAGTCCTACGCCCACGGCGAAGGCAACCGTTACTCTTACAACGTCACCTATGGTCCCCCGCCGAAGGGTGCAACGGAAAAGCCGCTGATCAGCGGAGCCGCCGATGCGTTTTACAGTGAAAGTTCGCGAAAGGGACCAACGCTTGAAAACTGTCGCTTCGAAGGTCAGCACGACGACGATGTCAACATCCACGGCAAAATCTGGCGTGTCAGAAAAATTGACGGCAAAAAAGCAGAAATCGACTTTGTGATTGCCTTGCCTCTGATCGGAGACGTTTTCTGTTTCTACGACGATCAACATGCCCTTGCGGGAAAAAGAAAACTCATCGCCCGCGAATGGCTGGCAAATGGTCGGCTTTCGCTAACCTTTGAGCAGGACGTTCCCGCCGACAGCCGTACCACCGTCAACGAAAACACCAGCGGATCCGGTTTCGTAATCCGCAACGTCGTCGGCAGAAATCATCGCGGACGCGGATTTCTGATCCGCGGCAATAACGGTTTGATCGAGAACTGTCTGCTTGAAGATATTCAAAACAGCGGAATCAGCGTAGTCCCGGAATTTCTCTGGGCCAACGAAGGTCCGTACACTGAAAACCTGATCATCCGCAACAACATCATCCGCCGATGCGCGATGAACTGCTGGGGACCCACCGCAGCTCTTGGCGTTGGCAACTTGTCAAGCGTGAATTTCGAAAAGGCATCCAGGGGACCTTATAAATTTAGCGGACTTCCGGGCGGACACCGCAATGTTCTGATCGAAGGAAACCGAATCGAAGATTGCCTGGGGCCAAATCTCTCCATTACTTCCACGATTGGTGCCACCGTCAAGGATAATATTTTCATCTCTCCCATGCGTATTCCCTATCGTTACAATCGTCATGACGGACTCCTTTTTTCCAATGCGTTGATTACAGTTGCGGGATCTTCCGGTGTGGTGTTTTCAGGAAACCGTATTGTAAATCCCGGTTCTCTAATGAAACAGATCGTCCGATATGCCGATGATGTTCCCGATCCGCAAAAAAACGACGGATTCATTGTGAAAAAAGAGGGTCTTCAATAGAATTCGTGGGTAAATCGTACGGAGAAAAAAAGGTTTTTTCTCCGTATCCTTGAAAGAAACGGCGCATGGCGTAACAGTCACCTGATTGCCGTGAAATGCACGGCAGTCAGGCTTTTTTAGGCTACCTATAAAAGTCCAAATGTGCTTTTTTGCAATCTTTGACGAATGTGCCTTCTTCGATTTCGCGAAACGCCTGGTTGAGTTCCTCATTGGTGTTCATGACAATCGGACCTGCCCAGGCAATTGATTCACCCAGCGGCTTTGCCGACAGGAGCAAAAAGCGTGCGCCGTCTGCTCCGGCAGTGACCGAAAGCGTGTCGCCGTGGTCGAATAAAATTGCCCGCTTATTGTCATAACGCTTCGCGTCGATCTCCAGCGAACCTAAGACAATATAGGCAAATACGGTGTTTTCTTCCGGGGTTTTGACGCTCCATGTACGACCGGGTTCTATGGTCACATCAAGATAAGTTGTCTTGACGAAATTGCCTTGCATCGCCGCTTTTTTCCCGGCGTATTCCCCGGAAACTACGGCGACTTTGACCCCGTCTTCTTTGATTTTGATGACATCTTTGGCTTGAATATCATTGTAGGCGGGGGCGGTCATCTTGTCCTTTTGGGGCAAGTTGATCCAGAGCTGGGCTCCAAGCATGTGTTTCGAGCTTTTCGGCATTTCCTGGTGCATGATTCCGCCGCCGGCGGTCATCCATTGGCAGCAACCGTCAGTGATACGACCTTTGTTGCCGATGCTGTCGCCATGCTCAATATTGCCTTCGATAAGATAGGTGACAGTTTCTATACCGCGATGGGGATGCCACGGGAATCCGGCGATATAATCCTCCGGATTGGTGGAATCAAAGGCATCGAGCATCAAAAACGGGTCGAAATCTTCCACGTTATCTTGCCCCAATACCCGGGTAAGCTTGACTCCTGCACCGTCCCATGTACGCATACCGGTGACGACTTGAGAAACTTTTCTCTGCTTCATACGCTCTTCCTCCTGTATTCAAACGCCAAATGCAAGGTGATTTAGGTTCGGAGCAATAATAACACCAAAACAGAGAAAAGTCAAGTTACGCGTCTAAGAAGCCGTCTTCAAGTCCGAGCGGCAACGGTGCGGAGCGTTCGCAACGGCTTTCGATGTCAATCGGGCGGCCCTCTGCACTGGATTTGTCAAACGAACACATAATTTCAAGCACATGGTAAGCCAGCTTATTGTTGGCGCGATGCGGGCGATTGGATTGAATGGCGTTGACCATATCCACCGCGCCGATACTGCGCGAATTGTCGGTGTAGCCAAACGGCAGCGGGACATCCTGCCAATCGTCAAATCCATTGCGGAAAACCCGCACCGGTCCGCCGAAGGTGTTGGGGTCGGGAACCTGCAACGAACCTTCCGAGCCGTAGATTTCGATCGGACAATGACCGTGTTTCCAGACATCGAAACTGCTGATCATCGTGATCAACGCGCCACTCTCAAATTCGATTACTCCTGTGAGGTGGGTTGTGACGTTGACCGGGTAAACCTGGGGTACGGTGTCCGGTCCGCCGGTGCGGAAGTCGTCGAATTTTTTAGTAAAAGCCGTGACGCGTTTGGCGGGACCGAGCATATTGACCAGGGTGGTGATGTAGTACGGACCCAAGTCGAGCATCGGACCGGCGCCGTAGTCGTAGAAGAACGGTGCTTGCGACCATTTTTCCGGTCCGCGTCCCATCACCAGAGCAGTACCCGATAGGGGTTTGCCGATCCAGCCGTCATCGATAAGTTTGCGGGCGGTTTGCTGACCGCCTCCGAGAAAGGTGTCCGGCGCGCAACCGCAACGCAGATTCTTCGCTTCGGCAAGTTTCATGACTTTAAGCGCGTCTTCGAGATTTACGCCAAACGGTTTTTCGGAGTAAGCGTGTTTCCCGGCGTTGAGAATTTCCAGATCCACCCGGGAGTGCTGCATGGGCGGAGTGAGGTTCAGTACAATTTCGATTTCGGGGTTGGCGAGGAGTTCGGCGTTGGTTCCGTCCGGATTTGCGTCGTAGGCGCGAAAGGTCTCTTCTGTGTAGCCGAACTCTTTAAATTCGTCACGCTTGGCGGCGGCTCGACCGGGAATGATGTCTGACCCGGCGACGACTTCGATATTGCGAAAGCGCGAGGCGGCTTTTAGGTATGCGCCGGAGATCATTCCGCAGCCGATTACGCCTAATTTGGTTTTTTTCATGATAAATTTTCCTTTATTGGTTTGAAAAATTAGACTTGTTTGGTTATAGTTTACAGGGTAAATAAAAAAAGGCAATTTACCAAAACTATTATTTGTTTACCGTATACATCAAATAAGAGATACCCATAAGAAAGAAAAGTATGCAAGGGATCAATCGACCGACTGAATTGTTGAGTGCAACGATCTATTTAGCTCCCGCCAACCGCCCTATTAAACCCGTGGAAATTGCCGGCGGAACCGAGATTATCGAAGTGTTGATCGGCGGACGCGTCTATTTTGAGCAAAACAATGAAATAAAAGAATTTGAACGCGGTACAATTTTTTGGCATGTCGCAGGGGAATACACCATTTTTCGCACGTCGTCAAGCGACCCGTATCGTTGTCTGGCGATCAGGTTGCGTGTCCCCGAAGATCGGCGTTCTGTTCCGCGGGTGACGGGTTGGAGCGATGATGCGTCGCTTGACGCTTTCGCCGATGAGGCGGTGAGACGATTTCATGACGAAACGATAGATCGAACCTACTTGTGTGAATATGTGCATCGCCGACTGTTTTGGGAGAGCTATATTTACAATCGGCGGAGCGTTGCCAACGCTTTTCCGCTACCGTTATCGCGGGCGTTATCTATGTTGCGGGATGCTGCGGTGCTAAATTTTTCAGTACAGGACATGGCGCGTCACGCCGGGGTAAGCGAACCGTATTTGTATGCGCTGTTTCATAAACATCTCGGGGTGAGTCCGCACCAATACTTGCTCAATCGCCGACTTAGGCTTGCCCGGATTCGGCTGACGGGTACCGACGACAATATCAAGATTATCGCCGAAGAGTGCGGTTTTGAGAATATCGAAAGTTTCTATCGCGCCTTTCGCCGGGTTTCCGGGATGCCACCGGGCGAATATCGCCGTCGCCAGCAGTTCAATAATTAGGTTTTTAGAGATAGCTTTTACCCGAAAAACTTGAAAATTACACCGATGAGTGATAGATTATTCAAATTTGTTCACGCATTAAGGATTAAAAATTAAGGACAGGTCAATGAAACCGTTTTTTGTTTTTGCAGGTCAAGGGGCGCAAACTGTTGGTATGGGCAAGGACATCGCCGAGGCGTTTCCGGCGGCAAAGGCTCGTTTTGAAGAGGCGGACGCAGTGTTGGGTTACGACCAAAGCGCGATCATATTCGACGGTCCGGCGGAAAAGTTGACCGAAAGTCGCTATTGCCAACCGGCGATCTACACGATGAGTTGCGCGGCACTGGATGCGCTTAAGAGCAAATTTCCTGAGATTAAACCAATCGCGTGTGCCGGGTTGAGTCTCGGCGAATACAGTGCGTTGTACGCCGGTGGCGCATTTGATTTTGCCACCGGGTTGAAATTATTGGCGAAACGCGCCGATTTAATGGATAAGGCTTGTCGTTCGACCTCCGGCTCAATGGCATCGGTGCTTTCGGGCGACCCGGCGATAATAAAGGAAGTTTGCCAAGAGTGCGGAATTGACGTGGCAAACTTCAACAGCCCCGGGCAGATTGTGATTTCAGGAGAGAAGACAAAACTTGCCGAGGCAGTCGAAAAGCTCAAGGCACGCGGAATGCGCAAAGTAATTGAGTTGAACGTTGCCGGAGCATTTCACTCCCGGCTGATGGCTCCGGCGGGGGAGGCACTCAAGCCGATTTTGTCGGAAGTGGCGATGACTCTTCCTGAAATTCCGGTTTTCCACAATTTTACGGCGTCTCCGGCGGGGAGTGTGGATGAGCTGAAGACGAATCTCGCCTTGCAAGTCGCCGGGTCGGTACGCTGGGAAGAGTGCGTGCGTGCCATGGTTGCCGCCGGCGGCGATACGATGATCGAATTCGGACCGGGCAATGTGCTTACCGGGCTTTTGCGCCGGACGCTCCCGGAAATTAAGTATTTTAATGTGAACAGCGTCGAGTCGCTCGAAGCGCTCGCGTTGTGACAAATATAGAGTAAGAAAGGGGTTATGTGATGAGTTGTGAGAAACGTTTGGAGGGCAAAGTTGCTCTCGTTACCGGCGGTGCACGGGGCATTGGCAAGGCGATTTCCGCCCGGCTTGCGGCGGAGGGAGCAAAGTTGGCGATTGTGGATATTATGCTTGATGTGGCACAAGCTACCGCTGACGAATTCAAGGCGCAGGGCATTGAAACACGCGCTTACGCCGCCAATGTCGCGAAGTTTGAAGATGCCGAAAATACGGTTGCGGAAGTGGTAAAAGATTTCGGCAAACTTGATATTTTGGTCAATAACGCGGGGATTACCAAAGACACTTTAATGTTGAAGATGACCGAAGATATGTGGGACGCGGTCATCGCGGTCAACCTCAAAGGCACGTTTAACTTCACCAAGGCGGCGGTTCGCCCGATGATGAAGCAACGCGCCGGTAAGATTGTAAACATCGCCTCGGTGGTCGGGCGTATGGGCAACGTCGGGCAGGCGAACTACTCGGCATCCAAGGCGGGGGTGATTGCATTGGCGAAAACTACCGCCAAGGAGTTTGCGACGCGCAATATTCAGGTCAATGCGGTTGCGCCGGGGTTTATCGAAACCGCCATGACCGAGAAGTTGCCGCAAGAGGCGCGTGACGCGTTTTTGACGGTGATTCCGGCGAAGCGCGGCGGAACTCCCGAAGATGTCGCCAACGTGGTGTACTTCCTTTGTTCGCCCGACTCCGACTATGTGACCGGGCAAGTCGTCAACGTTGACGGCGGAATGTTGATGTAATTTTGGTTTTTGCGGTGTTCTCAGAGGTAGTCTAAAGCACCGAAAGGCAAAAAATCTTAAATATTTCGGGAAAAGTGTTTGACATTTGTCGTGTATAGGGGCATATTAGTTAAGTGATATGCCTAAAGGATTGAACAACTTTATAAAAGTTAAAAAACATAACCAAAAAAAGGGGATTGAAAATGTCTTCTGTTGCTGACAAAGTAAAGAAAATCGTCGTTGAACAACTCGGAGTTTCCGAAGATCAAGTTACGCCGGAAGCGAAATTTATCGAAGACCTCGGTGCCGATTCTCTCGATCAGGTTGAATTGGTGATGGCTCTCGAAGAAGAATTCGGTTCGGAAATTCCGGACGAAGATGCCGAGAAGCTGACCAGTGTCGGCGATGCGATCAAATATGTTGAGAGCAAAAGCCAGGAGTAATCCTCTTTGCCCGCACGGGTCTTGAGCTAACAAGGCCTGACCGTGCGCAAGATGGTGCGCAATCACCGAAATAACGGGCCACTTTTCGTAACAACTACGCGAGGTGGTCTTGTTTTCTGTAAGAACTCGGAAAGCGGCAGATTCCGCAGCAGAGAAGGAGTAGCAAAGAAGATATGAGCGATAGACGTGTTGTAGTTACCGGATACGGTGTGATTTCCTGTGTCGGCAACAATGTTCCGGATTTTTGGGACGCGTTGATCAACGGTAAATGTGGAATCGGGAAAATTACCCGCTTCGACACTTCGGAATATCGGACGCAGATTGCCGGTGAAGTCAAAGATTTTGACATCAGCAAATACATGAGTCCCAAGGATGCGAAGCGTCTGGATCTTTTTTGCCAGTATGCGATCGCTGCTTCCGACGAAGCCATGGAGTCCGCCGGGTTGCCGAAAGAATTGCGCGACAGCGCGATCGATGCCAGCCGGGTCGGAGTGATCGTTTCCAGCGGTATCGGCGGTTTGAACACTATGAGCGAGCAAGATCAGGTGTTGCTTGAGCGTGGACCGGGGCGAATTTCACCGTTTTTGATCCCGATGATGATCGGCGATATTGCCTCGGGCAATATTTCGATGCGTTATGGCGCGGGCGGACCGAACATGGGGCTGGTCACGGCGTGTGCCACCGGGACGCATTCGATCGGTGAATCGTTTTGGATGATCAAGCGCGACGATGCGGATGTAATGATTTGCGGCGGAGCCGAGGCGTCGATCGTGCCGTTGGGAGTATCGGGTTTCTGCGCACTTAAGGCATTGAGTACACGCAACGACGACCCGCAGCATGCCAGCCGTCCGTTTGATTTGAATCGCGACGGTTTCGTCATGAGCGAAGGAGCGGGGGTGATGATCCTCGAAGAGTACGAACATGCCAAGAAACGCGGCGCGAAGATTTTAGCCGAAGTGGTAGGCTACGGAGCCACCGGTGACGCACATCATATCACCGCCCCGCACCCGGAGGGTGAGGGTATGGCGCGGGCGCTAAAAATGGCGTTGGGTCATGCTAAGTTGACCGCCGGGGATATTGATTATATCAACGCCCACGGTACGAGTACCGAGCTGAACGATAAGTATGAAACCATGGCACTCAAGTCGGTGTTAAAAGAACATTCCTACAAAGTGGCGATCAGCAGTACGAAGGGTGCTACAGGTCACGGACTTGGGGCTGCCGGAGGCATGGAGTCGATTGTTTGCGTCAAGGCGATTGAGACCGGGATTATTGCCCCGACGATCAACTATGAAACGCCGGATCCGAATTGCGATTTGGACATCACTCCGAACCAGGCGAAAGAACGCGATGTAAAAGTCGCGGTCAATCAAAATCTCGGTTTTGGCGGTCACAACGGCGTGTTGATTTTCCGCAAGATAGATTAAGAGCTTATCAACTAATAAACGAAAACGCAACTTCACCTGACTGGTGAAGTTGCGTTTTTTTTATTAGCTCTTAGGTTTATTTCAATTGAAATAGAACTGTTTCCGGGGCGGATAATGTATACTCGAAAGAGGTACAAATGTCATGGGTAAACTTATTCCCCAATAATTCCCTGATTGCGGCCGGACGTTTCAGGCTGATTTTCACTGTTTCGCTTACGGCGGAGTGGATCATCAGGAATTCATCGTTTGCAAAAACCGAAACGGGTTGCTCGGTAAATAGATGAACTCCTGCTTCAACGGCGCATGTATGCAAAAACTCCGGAGTGACCATATTTGTATTTGGCACATATATGCCGGTCCAATTTTTTCGATTGCATACTGTGATTTTGGGGGTGTCCAAATCGGCTTGGGTTAGCGTTTTCATCACATTCGGCGTCCATGAAGTTCCGTCGGACAACCCGACACCGTATGTCCAAATAACGGTACGGGAATCTTTAAGAATGTATTCTTCTAAAATGTCGCGTTTATCTTTAGTTAACTCAAAAAGACCGGGCAAAATTACCAGTTTGTATTTATCCCAATCAGGTATGAACGGAGTGTCGGAAAAAGAGAATACTTTATAGGGAGTTCCCAGCCGGTTAAGTTTAGTAATCAAACCGTTGTATAACTCTTGCATAATCGGATCGTTCGCGGAGTCCTGAAGATAAAACGCGCTTTGAGGATCAACGATGACGGCAACTTCCGCAGATACATCGTTGGAATAATTCGCAAATTCATGCCAAAGGCGGTGAAATCGTCCGATTTCATCGATAAAAGCCGGGGAATCGTAGAATCCGCCCCACATATCAAACCACCACAACGATGTTCCATGCAGCAAAGAACGGCAAAATTCCCGGCGCAAGCCGGCAATGCTCGCTTTTTCATCCGGCCAGTTGACCATCCATTGCAGACGGACATATTCGTTCAGTTCCCAATTTGCGGTGCATGTGGCGTGATCCAATTCATGGAAATAGGTTTTTCCGGCAAGCTTAATTGAGCCATTTACGTTCATAAACCCACCCCCGCCACCCATGGCGCGGTCATCGTAAGCTCCGGGACTTATCAGATAATCGATAGAGTTATGCGCAAGCACTTTTTCATATGCGAGATGTCCGCACTGCACCAGACGGTTTTGAGTCAACTGAAGAATATAACCGTAAAAAACGCCAAGCTCTCGTTCGGCAGGAACACGTTTTCGGACAAAATCGCAAAAGTGAATGATTCCGTCAGCGACAAAATCGCTGTGAAAACGCCAATAGTTTAGAGCGTCTTGGTCAATTTGGGGATCGCGCAAATATGAACGATGCGTCGCATGAAAACGCTTTTCCCAATCGGGAATGCACTGAGGATTCGGCAAATCGTGTTCTTCGCACCATTTGCGATAACATTTTAATTTTTCTTCGCTTTCCTTGCCTTTGGAGTAATCCATCCACTCATCGGTCATTCCGGCGGCTAAGAGATAGCTCACGATTCTAAAACCGTATTTGCTCTCAATGTGTTCTAATAAAGCCTCAAGATAACGTTCGGTGGCATTTATCCATGGTTCTGCGGCAAGAGCATCGGTAAGAGAGAGAAAGCTGTCGGCAATAACTCCATACTTTACGTTCAAATCTTTTACCAGCCAATGGGGTGAATTTAAATCGAGAATACACAGGATTTCAGCATCAGGAGCAACGGAGAGCAAATCGTCGAATTGAGCGTCCACCGCCGAAAAATCATACTTGTCATACCATTTCCAATTTGTCGGATACTGACAGTATGGTTCTCCGAGAGAGTTGGTGGTATTGGCAGGGAAAACGCAGAATTGGCGGATTCCGGCATCGTAGAATCGCTTTACGGTCGAATGCTGTTTCCAAAACGAACGATAGGCGAAAAAAGGTTTTTTATTCATCAATAAATCCTTTAGAGAAAATCCGGCGTTGCGCCGTCGAGTTCATACCAGTTAAAAGTCAGTTTTTCACCGTTTTCGGTACGCCAGCAATCAGGAGCGGTGCTGTATTGCTCCCCGATTGGCTCTATGCCGGACTCTTGTACGGATGCAGCGGCAAAGAATCCTTTCATTTCCGCGCTTTGCTTTGACGTGAGAACATCGGGTTGAATCGAGGCGAAAAACGGAGTTCCGCTGCGCGACAACAGCTCCGCCCATGCCCGGTTTAGCTCCCATGGAATTTCGCCGGTGACTCCGACCCAGTCGGCGTCAATATCAAAAAAAGTGCGATGTTGTCCGAGCCGAAACGCCAATGTGTTTATGCCCATTTTGCGCGTCCGTTCCCACCGTCTGCCGCTGGTGTCGTCCCCGGTTCTGGCGATATGCATCAAGCCAGCTCCGAGATGACCTATAGTGTTGCACCCAAGT
>JAISIP010000182.1 GCA_031261965.1 Victivallales bacterium
ATACGGAACTTTTTGACCGTTACATCCCCAATGTTTCCGAAGTCGGGGTCTTCTTTTCGCCCCAAAGTTACTATCTCGCCTGGTCTCAGGAAGGCACGGCAGACAGAATCGCCAATGGAATTATGGGTTACTCCCGGGCGTTAAGCAAATGTTCGATCCCGCTGGTTCATATCGAAGAGACCCATCTTGATGAGCTCGACAAGCTCAAAGTTCTGTTTATGCCCCGGGTAATCGTCACCGCCCCGGAGACCGAAGAGAAATTAATTCGCTTTGTCGAAAATGGCGGAACTTTGGTCGTGGAGTCGGAGTGTGGCGCATTTTCCCCCGCCGGGATTTACCGTTACCCCGAAGAACGCTTTTTAACCCGATTGGGTCTTACAGAAATCGGCAGACGGAATCTGAAAAGCGACCTCCCTCTTTTCCGTTACGGCGGCCGTAATTTCAAAATTGGGGTTGAGCAGTGGCATACACCGATAGAAGGCGACGATTTTTGCACGGTAAAAACCTTCGGCAAGGGCAAAGTAGTCTACTTTGCCAGTTATCCGGGAAATGTGTACAGACAAAATTGGAACCCCGATTTCGAGGAGTTGTTATTTGCGATCATTCGCGACTCCAAAGCCACGCTGCCCGTGACGGTGTTATCGCCGGAGCGTGGCGAAAAAGACTTTCTCTACCTAAAAAGCGGAAAGTCAGGCGACAAAACTGTGCTGTTCGCCTTTTTCCCGCCGAAGTGCGACCGCGCCGAGATTGTCTTGTCGGATGAGCTTTTCCCAAACAATCGGGCAACGGAGTTATTCAGCAATCGGAGCGTTGAAATCACTCCGTGTGCAGAGTGCCGAACCATGACCCTATTGCCGGGAAAATGGCAATTGGCAATTTACGTCGGTTAGTGCCGTGCAATAGGTGTAGATTTTTGAGTCTATACCGACACCTTGTGCCTCCTGGTCGGCGACAAATTCGGCTAATTTCAGGCGTTTGACCCGAAACACCTCGATATGCTCGCATTCTTCGGGGTGAGCTTCTACTGCTTGATTGCGATACGCGTTTCCGTCGATCTCAACTTTGACCATTTGGATAGTTTCGCCGGTCATCCCCGGCGAACTCCAGCCGGGTCGGCAACTGCCGACCACCACACCGCGATACCCGGTCTCTTCGTAGAGTTCACGTAAAGCGGTCTCTTCCGGGGTTTCACCCGGGTCGATCAGTCCGGCGGGGAATTCGAGCATCAGCCGCCCCGCCGGAGGACGAAATTGACGCACAAACAAAAGTTCATCGTCTGGGACGATGCGGGCAAAGATAAACACCGCGCCACATGCGTTGAAGCGGTTGCAAGTTTCCCAGCACCGCAAAGTGCCGTGACCGTCGTCGTACTCCAGTTCGCCGAGAATTAAAAAGTTGCCTTGGGCAATTACGTTTTCACCGATAATTTTAGGTTTCATGATTTTTCAAGATATTTGTATTTTTTATTTAAAATGCACTTGCAAAACCAATAAATCAAGTTAGATTATATCAAAAGAGCTAATTTTATAACTACCTTTTGACATGATTTTGACGGTACGATTGAGAATTTTTTGTTCTTTGACAAGCTTCAAGGCGTAGCAACGCTACGCAAAAAAGCGAGTCAAGGAAGCAAAAAAATCAATTGAACTCAAAAGCAGGCAAAATAGTTTTGCAATTAGCTTAAAAGAGCATTTTATTCCTGTTTGTGCGGAAGTTGCGAAATATTCCAAACAAATGCGCTTTATCCAAACGATGTTACCGGATTGCGGTGCGATCAATTCATTTTCAAAGCCAATAGCCTCCCTGTAATGTATATATTTAAGGGGAAGGCGTTTTACGAGATACTAATTTTATGATTTTGGGGATTACCGGGGCATTCGGTTGCGGCAAAAGTTCCGTGCTTGCAGCATTTGCCGCACGCGCTTGGCGAACTTTTGATGCTGATTTGCTATGTCACGAATTGTACGCCGAGTCCGGCGGAGTACTTGCCCAAAAACTTGCGCAACGCTGGGGCAGCGACACTCTAACTGCAACCGGTGCGGTGGATCGGCGCAAAGTAGGCAAGATCGTCTTTGAAAACTCCGCCGAGCTGGAGTTTTTAACGGGGTTAATTTACCCGGAGCTTTCGCGAAAACTTGACGAACTTATCGCTGATTGTCGGCAAGAACATGCCGATGGCGTTTTTGAAATTCCATTGCTCTATGAAGTGAATTACGAGAAAAAATTTGATTGCGTCGCTGCAATTTGGGCAAAAGCAAATATTCGGCATGACCGGCTAAAAGCGCAACGCAACTTTTCCGACACAGAGATTCGTCAACGGGAGGCGCGGCAACTCTCTGCCGATGCAAAGCTTGAGAGAGCTTCTTTCGCACTCATCAATAATGGCGGTTTTCACGAGTTGGAGCTTCAGGTGGAGCGACTCATTTGGAAATTAAAGCGAGCCGACGGTCAAGGTTGACCGGGCGAAAAATCGCATTTACAATTAGCCCTGTAGGGCTACAAATTGGGTTTGATAAATTGAACAATTTACTTAGAAAACTATTCAGGGAAAAGAATATGAATGAATCCGACGATTTGATTTTTACCAACGATGAAACCACGCAAGATGCCCCTACCCCCAAAAAGCGCGGTCGTCGTCCTAACTTGGCTAATCGGGAAACGACCCCGAATCAAGAAAATAGCTCCGGCGAAATCACCGACAATCTTGCATCGGTGGCGGATCGCCCCAAACGCGGTCGAAAACCCCGCGCCATCGAACGTGTTGAAGCGGATTCCGAAGTCACGGCGGATCTGCCCCATATCAGTGAACCCTCCGCCGAAGAGGTAATGCGCGAACTCTTGCGGGCGGAACTTGACGCGGCAGCGGCGGTTGATGCCGCCGAGTCCTGCCAATCGGAGGGAATTCCCAAAGAAGCAGTACAAGATCGGATCGAAAAACCTGCCCGTTTTGAACGGCAGGGTCGTTTTGAACGACAGGGGCGTTTTGAACGGCAGGATCGCGAACATCGCCGCAACGGCAATAATAATAACAATAATCGAAACGAACGCGATGTAACCCGTGACCATGTGGTATCGTCGTTGAATATCACCGAGTTGCAGGAAAAATCAATGCAGGAACTCGCCACCATGGGTGCGGCGCTTGAGATCGAAGGAATCGGCGCACTTGATAAATCGACGCTTATCTGCGAAATTCTGCGGGCAAACGCCGAAAAATGCGGGCAAATGTACGGGTCGGGTTATCTGGAAGTGCTACCCGACGGATTCGGTTTTTTACGCAGTGCCAGCTACTGTTATTTGCCCTGTTCCGAAGACATCTATCTCTCGCCGTCGCAAATCAAACGTTTTGCGCTTAAAACCGGCGATTACGTCGCCGGTCAAATCCGCACACCGCGTGAAAAAGAGCGTTTTTTTGCGATGCTCAAAGTCGAAAGCATCAACAACGACTCCCCCGATCGCAAAAAAGAAATCATCCCATTCAACAGTTTAACGCCGTATTTCCCCACCCAGCGCCTGGTGCTGGAGCGTGATCCGGGTGATTACTCCACAAGAATTGTCGATTTAGTTACGCCGATCGGCAAGGGGCAACGCGGTTTGATTGTCGCGCCGCCGCGTACCGGCAAAACCGTGTTGCTGCAGAAGCTTGCCAACAGCATTCGGTCGAACAACCCCGAGGTGAAACTCATTATACTGTTGATCGACGAGCGTCCCGAAGAGGTCACAGATATGAAACGTTGCGTCGATGCCGAAGTGGTCAGCTCAACTTTCGATGAACCGCCCGAAAGGCACGTACAGGTTGCCGAGATGGTTATTGAAAAAGCCAAACGGTTGGTCGAATACAAACACGACGTAGTTATTTTGCTCGACAGTATCACGCGCCTCGCCCGCGCCTACAACACTTTGCAGCCGCACAGCGGCAAGATTCTCACCGGCGGAGTTGACGCCACCGCGTTGCACAAGCCCAAAAAGATTTTCGGAGCGGCGCGCAACATTGAAAATCACGGCAGTTTAACCATAATCGCCACGGCACTGATTGAAACCGGCAGCCGTATGGACGATGTGATTTTCGAGGAGTTCAAAGGTACCGGTAATATGGAGTTGCATTTGGATCGCAATGTCTCCGACCGCCGCATCTACCCGGCGATTAACGTTGAAAAATCCGGCACGCGCAAAGAAGAGTTGCTGTTGCACCCCGATGAACTGAGCAAAGTCTGGATGTTGCGCAAAGCGATCAACGGAGTTCCCCCGGCGGAGGCGATGGAGCTTCTGCTCGGTCGCCTGAAAAAAGTCAAAACCAACATTGAATTTCTCTTGACATTGCAACCCAACGGCAATTGATCTTTACGGAGGTAATGCCATGGCTGAAAACACCAAGAAACGCACGACCGCAAATTATTTGTTGTTTTTTGTTCTTGCGCTGATCGTGGTGGCGGCGATGATAATGCTCTTTCCGGTTTACCGCAGTTTGCAAAAAAAGCAATCGGAGTTAGGTGAGTTAAACGAAAAGCTCAACAACCGTATTGATGAGAGTACCCGGCTTAATACCGAAGTTGCGGGCTTATCTCATTCCCCTGACGAGGTTGAAAAGGTCGCCAGAGAAAAATTCGGGCTGGTTAAAGACGGCGAACGCGTGCTGCGTTATCCGCCACCGATAAAGGATAAATGAAGCTTTCATCTATTTTTCCGTTAAAAAAGTTGTATTTTCCGTTTTTTTATGTTGATTTTGCCAAAGAGGTTTCTATATTATAGAAGAGCGGTAAAAAAGAGACGGGAATGTTTTTAAAAGTTTTGATTTTCAACACTATACTATTTGGGCTACAAAGGGGGATTTGACAGTGAAAAACAACAATTGCGTAATGCTCGGAGTCGCGGCTCTGTGCGTGGGGATGTTCGGTATTGCGGGGTGTCGCAATCAAGTAATGGGTTCGCGTGAATTCGTCCCGGTCGAATCGTCACCCAATTCGATACCCGATTATTCGCCGGCGGTGCAAACGCCGGCAAGGCGTCCGACCGCGGTTGCTCCGATGCCGACTCAAGTGGTAACTTATACTCCGATGGAGACGCTGGTATCCACCCCGATAGACAAGGTGCCGACCGACAAAAGTACCACTGTCGCCACCGCGACTGACAAAGGCGCGACCTATGTGATTAAGCCCGGCGATACAGTCGGAAAGATCGCGATACAACACGGCGTTTCAAGTACCGCGATTATGAAAGCGAACGAACTTGACGAAGCCAAGGCAAAACGGTTGCGCATCGGTCAAAAACTGGTTATTCCCGGCAAAACCGGGGCTATCAAAAGCGTACAAAGCGACAAAAAGCCAGCTACTGCGCCGGTAACAGTAACGGGTAAGCTTAACGCCGACGGGACTTACTCGGTTGTAGCAGGGGATTTCCCCGGCAAAATCGCCCGTAAATTCGGGATAAAAGAGGCGGACTTGATGAAAGCCAACAATCTTACCGCCGCCTCGGCAAAACGGATCAAAATCGGTCAAAAGCTGGTTATTCCCGGCAAATCTCCCGCCGGACTTGTCGCGGCTACATCCGCGACTCAACCCCAAACCGTTGATGC
>JAISIP010000063.1 GCA_031261965.1 Victivallales bacterium
ACATGATCCACGCCGCCGCGTTCAAACAGCTTTGCACCGTCGCTAAGCAGCTGATCGCGCCACTTGTAATACATGCCTTGCGTTATGCCGTGATCGTTGCACAAGCCGCTGATACTGCAATCGCCTTTCAAGCCCTGTAACACGATTGCCAATTTTTCTTTGCCCGTCCACTGTTTCTTTGCGCCCATTTGATACCTCTTTCTGACACTCTCTTAATTTAGCACACGTTTCAATGGGAGCAATATACAACTGTAAGGGGTAAAAAAGAAAAGGCAGGTGTGTTTGGGACACATCTGCCTGTAACTTTTCTAAATGGTGGAGCTGGTGGGAGTCGAACCCATGACCTATACGATGCGAACGTATCGCTCTAGCCAACTGAGCTACAGCCCCGGGGAAATCGGTTTGCGGATTTAAGGTTTCCGAACCCGACGAATCATAATATAGTTATTATTGATGAAATTGCAAGGTTGAATCTTAAAAAAAATGCGTTATTTAAGGCGGATTGTCAATTCACGGACTTTTTTTCGATTTAGCGTGTCGAAAATTTGCAACTTAAAGAAATATGAGGTATTTTAATACACGTTTTTTAAACAGAAAGTGTGCAGATAAAGTGGCAAGTTCGATCAGCGTCGAAAAAATGACGCAAATTTTAAAAGAAATGGGCGAAAAAGCCGTCATTGCATCGCGTTCGCTCGCTATACTTTCCGCCGAAGCAAAAAGTCGTTGCCTGATTCGCATGGCCGAGGCGATCGAAGCGGAAACGTCGGCAATAAAACAGGCAAACGCCAAAGATCTTGACAGCACCAAGGTCTCCGGGCTTTCGAGTGCGATGATTGACCGGCTGACACTTAACGATAAACGCATTGCCGAGATGGCGGAGGGGCTTCGGGTTGTCGCCGCTCAAGTTGACCCGGTCGGTAAAGTACTCTCACAGACTACCCGTCCGAACGGATTGACGATCACCAAACTTAGCGTACCTTTGGGCGTAATCGGGATAATTTACGAGTCGCGTCCCAATGTGACGGTCGATGCGGCGGGAATCTGTCTCAAGGCCGGCAACGCTGTGATTTTGCGCGGTGGCAGCGAGGCTTTTAACTCCAATCTGGCGTTGGCAAAATTACTTGACGCTGCTGCAGTGCGGTGCGGTCTGCCGGATGGCACCGTGCAACTTGTGCCGTGGGTCGATCGGGCGGCTGTGCCGATTTTGCTTAAAATGGATCGATATATCGATTTGATTATTCCACGCGGCGGCGAGAGTTTGATTCATTTGGTTTGCTCCGAAGCGACCATGCCGGTGCTGAAACATTACAAAGGGGTCTGCCACTTGTACGTCGATGCCCAATGCGATGTAAATGAGGCGATAGCAATTGTGACCAACTCCAAGTGCCAGCGGCCGAGTGCCTGCAACGCGCTTGAAACTTTGCTGATAAACCGAAAGATCGCTCAGGCGTTTATCCCCCCGTTGTTGGCGGCGATGAAGAGTCACCGCGTCGAATTGCGCGGTGACGCGGAATTTTGCCAATTTGACCCGACGGCGATATTGGCGACCGAGGCGGACTGGCATACGGAGTATCTCGACTTGATTCTATCGGTAAAGCTGGTCGATTCGGTCGAAGAGGCGGTTGAACACATCAATCTTTACGGTTCGCGCCACAGTGACGGAATTATTAGTGCGATTTCGGCTAATATCGATTATTTTTTCGCCAACGTCGATTCCGCGACGCTTTACAGCAATGCGTCAACCCGGTTTACCGACGGCGGGGAGTTCGGAATGGGTGCGGAGATCGGTATAAGCACCGACAAACTTCACGCCCGCGGTCCGATGGGGGCTGATGAATTGACCAGTTACAAATACCTCGTTCGCGGCGACGGGCAGATTCGCTCATAGCTTGAGGGAAGAGAGGCAATATGATCGTACCGATGAAAAAAGTTGCGCTGTTGGCGATGGCATCCGAAGAGAATTCGGCGTTGACCGCACTTCGCAAGCTCGGCGTAATGCAAATAGAGTCCAAAAACGGGGTGGAATCCGGCAAGAGTCAGGAACTTGCGGAATCGCACAACGCCGCCCGGCGAATCCTTTTGATGTTGCAAAAATATTGCAATATGTGTGAATCGTGCGGGGAGGCGGTTGATAAGCGTGCCAAGCCGCGTTCGGGCGCCGAAGTGATTGCTCAGGCAACCCAGTTGTTCGACTCCCGCGAAAAACTCGTTGCCGAACTCAACTCAGTGCAGCAACGGCTAAAACAGCTCGCGATTTGGGGTGATTTTGATCGTGCCAAAATCGAAGAACTGAAGCAAAACGGGGTTTTCGTTTATCTGTGTTGCGGGCGTGATTTGGCGTTGCGCGAAGCCGAAACACTAAAAGATGCCGAAACGCAACTGATCGCCAAGGAAAATGGACGAAATTATTTTGTGGTGCTTTCTACTGAGCCGATAGACGAGGGGATTTTGCCTGAAATTCACTTAAGCAAAGAAGACAACCCCCCGTTGCTAAGAGACCGAAAGAGCGAATTGCAAAATGAATTGCAGGCGGTAAAAGCCGAGATCGACGAATTGCTTATTTCGATTCCCGCGGTGGCGAAGCGGGTTGATTTGCTAAACAGCGAGCTGGAATTTTCCCGCGCCGGCGATGCGTTATCTTTGCACGGCGAAATTGTCGCGCTGTTTGGCTTTGTTCCCGCTCCGGCGATTTCCGAGCTGGAAAAGGCGGCCGACAAAAACGGCTGGGGACTGATGATCGAAGATCCCGAACCGGGTGACCGGGTTCCGACGCTGATAAAGACTTCAAACTGGGTTAAAACCATTGCGCCGTTGTTTCAGTTTCTCGGAATTGAACCGGGCTATGACGAGATTGATGTTTCGGCGGGCGTGCTGATTTTCTTTACGATTTTTTATGCCATGATTGTGGGCGATGCCGGTTACGGGGCGATTTTCTTAGCCGGAACGTTGTGGGCGGCGTGGAAATTTCGCGGCAATCCGGCGGCGGTGTTACCGGTCAGACTTTTTGCTTTGCTCTCGGTCGCAACGATAGTTTGGGGTGTGCTAACCTCAAATATCTTTGGTACGGCGAATCCACAGTGGCTGAAGTGGGCGGAAGTGCCGCAATTGACTGACGAGTCGAGCAAAAACGCGTACACTCAGTTGATTTGCTTCTCGCTGGCACTTCTTCAATTGTCGTTGGGGAGAATCTGGAAAGCGTTGCATGACGGCACAATTCGCGGAATTTTCGGCAATTTGGGGTGGGTGTTCTTTTTGGTCGGCAACTTTATTTTGACAGTAAAATTGCTGGTTTTCCCGGGAGATTTCCCGGTGATGATGTATTGGATTTACGGGATTGGTCTGGTGCTGGTCGCCTTTGCCGATGTAAATTGGAAGGATGTCGCGCAGGTGTTTCAATTTCCGTTTAGCATTATCAACAGTTTTGTCGATGTGCTTTCGTACATCCGATTGTTTGCGGTTGGTTTGGCGGGGTACTACATCGCGTCGAGCTTCAACGGCATGGGTGAATCGGTATTCAAATTAGGTTCGGCATGGTTGACGGTGATTCCGGCGGCGATTGTGATTCTTTTTGGTCACGCGCTGAATATCGCGCTTTGCATAATGAGCGTTATGGTTCACGGGGTGCGGTTGAACACTTTGGAGTTCTCAAATCACGTGGGTTTGACTTGGTCGGGATTAAAATTTAAACCGTTTTGCAACAGAAAAAAAATGGAGGGTAATTAGATTATGGAACAGGAAATGATGCTGGCGCTGTCGAAAGTTGGCGGTTATGCGGCGGTGGGTCTGGCGGCGATCGGTTCGTCCTTGGGTACAGGTGTTGCCGGAGCTGCCGCGATCGGTGCTTGGAAGAAGTGCTATTTGCAGGACAAACCCGCGCCGTTTCTGTTGCTGGCGATGGCTGGAGCACCGCTTTCGCAGACGATTTACGGTATGATTATGATGATTTTGATCGGTGGAGCGGCGGCGAAGAATCCGCAAAACTGGCCGCTGTATTTGGCAATTGGTATTTTCGGCGGGTTTGCCGAGATGATTTCCGCCGCGTTTCAGGGTAGAGCTGCCGCAGGCGGATGCAATGCCTATGCGGAGACTAATCAGGGATTTGCCAACGATCTGATGATTCTCGGTGTGATTGAAACCTGTTCGATCTTCGCGCTGGTATTCTCAATTATGGTGATGTAATCTTATCTTGCAATTAACTCAACAAAATCCCCGTTTTCAAAAGCTTCTGAAACGGGGATTTTTTTAGAGTTTATCAACTAATAAACGAAAACGCTCTGACTTGCCCCGATTAGCCATTTACTTGTCGAAAAAAATCGTAGATATTTCTTCAAATGCTCGAATAATCAAAAGATAGAATCTTCAAAATAGGAGAAAAATCTCATGTTGTCATTGCATAGTCTATCTTTGCTTTCTTCCGCACGCTCCCGTTCGATTTCGGCTGAAAATGTCAATGGCGGTGTCGGTGCCGGCGGGATGGCGGACATCGACGGCAAACCGCAAAAAGAAGCACTCGCGTTGGGGCAGGATTGGGGACCGACGGGAGGCAACGCCGCCAGAGAACTGGGACAAAAATACAAAGTTCGACCGAGCCTTACACTGCTTCCCGGGCGAACGACGACACTGATGGACATCGACGGACCGGGTTGCATCCGCCACATCTGGATGACCACGGAAAGTTCGCGTTTTCGGGAATTGATTTTGCGCATGTATTGGGACGGGGAGGCGACCCCCAGCGTGGAAGTGCCGTTGGGCGATTTTTTCTGCAACGCCGCCAAGCACGAAGCGAAAATCATGGCGATTCCGATCAATGTCAATCCGGTCAACGGTATGAATTCATATTTTCCCATGCCTTTTGCCCGCCATGCGAAAATCACGGTGGAGAATATTCACCCCGACAAACAGGCGGAACATTTTTATTACTACATCGATTACGATCTTTTGGATGAGATTCCCGCGGAGAGTGCATATTTTCACGCGACTTTCCGGCGTGTCAACCCGTTGCCCTATGGAGAAGATTTTACGATTCTCGACGGTGTCTCCGGTCGTGGGCATTTCGTCGGCTGTTATCTGACCTATCAGCAGAATAACGATGGCTGGTGGGGCGAGGGAGAAGTGAAAATATTCATCGATGGCGATGACGAATTTCCGACCATTTGCGGCACGGGAACGGAGGATTACTTCGGCGGGGCATGGTGCTTCGGCGAGACTTTCAGCGCGCCATTTATGGGGTATCCGTTTGGCGGTAAAAACGCCGCCGG
>JAISIP010000171.1 GCA_031261965.1 Victivallales bacterium
TAAGAGGGGTGCGTATGGTGATCTCCTCTGAAGTGCGACGCGGCGGGGAACTTTTAGTCTCGGGATACGTTGTTTTGGTCAGCGTCAACTTCGAGCGAAAAGTTATCCGTATGCCAAAAGAATTTATCGATACATGTAAACAATTTTCATATGAAGAGGAGAGCAATAGTTATGAGTGATTTTTTGAATGCCGAGGAACTTTATCCTCTTAAATTTGCCCCGATATACCAGTCGCGTATTTGGGGAGGAACGCAGATGACCGAAGTGTTGCATCGCGATCTCCCGGTTATGGAAGATCCGATCGGCGAATCTTGGGAAATTGTCGATCGCGACAGTGAAAACAGCGTGCTTGCTAACGGTCCTATGGCGGGAAAGAGTTTGCATGAACTTTTGCAACATTATAAAGCCGAATTACTTGGCAGCCGGGCAAGATCGTTCGATCGATTTCCGTTGCTGGTGAAACTTATCGACGCGGGTGAGCGGTTGAGTTTGCAAGTACATCCCGACGAGGCGGCTTGTGCTGCAATCGGCGGCGGTGCCGAGCCGAAAACCGAAATGTGGTATATTGTTGCGGCACGTAAAGACGCGCAGATTCTCGCCGGACTTCAAGGGCGGGCGACGCGTCAGCAGTTGATCAGTCAAATTGATTCGCCGGAGGTGGAGAATCTGCTTCAGGTATATCCGTCGTTGCCGGGCGATGCCTATTTTATCGCTTCCGGGACGCTGCACGCGATAGGTGGCGGCAATTTGATTCTTGAAATTCAGCAAAACAGCGACACCACTTATCGGGTCAGCGACTGGGGAAGGGTGGACGCACACGGCAAATCGCGTGAGTTGCATATAGATAAAGGCATTCAATCGATAAACTTTATGAATCGGACTTCGCCGCGGATTGTCGGAGTCACGGATCATGTGGCGCATAATCGCAAATTCGACGTGGTCAACAATTGCCCGTTTTTTAACGTGACGGATTTGCGCTTGACGGAATTTTGGACGGATGACACCGTAACTTCCGGGAGCTTTCATCTGATTAGCGCGGTGAATGGTGAAGTGCTGGTCGGCAAGCCGGAGAATCCGGAGCGTTCGGTTCGGCTTGCACCCGGTGAAACCGTACTTGTCCCGGCATGTTTCGGCAGATATGTGATTGTCCCGGAGAATCCGGGTGAGTCCACGGTGGTGAAAACGACGCTTTAAGGGATGTGAGCATGGCATTTTCGTTTGTAAATGATCTGGAGAATTTTCTTCGTACCGAATATGAGAATTTTCCTGCTGGAAATGTGATTGAGCCGGAGCGGTGTCCTTCCGGCATGAACGGCGATTTGACCGTCAACTGTTTCAGGTTCGCAAAAAGTTGCGGCAACCCGATGGCGGTGGCGGCTAAAGTGGCGCAATATCTTGACGGTCACGGCGATGTGGAACACGCCGAAGCGGTCAAGGCGTTTGTGAATGTGACTTTGAAACCCGAGGCGTTGCACCGTAACTCGGTGGCGGACGTTTCGGCGTTGCTCAAGGCGGGTCAATTGCCGGAGAGTGAACGCCGCCGGATTCTAATTGAGTTTTCCGCACCCAATACCAACAAGCCTCAGCATTTGGGGCATGTCCGCAACAATACGCTTGGCATGTCGCTGAGTTCTCTGCTCAAAAGGGTAGGTCACGAGCTTATCCAGATCAATTTGGTCAACGATCGCGGTATTCATATTTGCAAGTCGATGATCGCGTATGAGCGATTCGGCAACGGTTGCACGCCGGAATCCACCGGGATGAAAGGCGATCATTTGGTCGGCAAATTTTATGTCGATTACAACAAGGCGTTGTCCGCAGAGATTAGGGAGTTGCGAGCTACACAAACAGAGCTTGCCGATAAAAGCGACGAAGAGTTGTTTCTTGTGACTGAGTTAGGCAGAGCCACCCAAAAGATGTTGCAAGATTGGGAAGCTGGCGAGCCGCAAGTCCGCGAGCTTTGGCGCAAGATGAATTCTTGGGTGTTTGCCGGATTTGCCGATACTTATAATCGCATGGGAATTCACTTTGACCATACTTATTTGGAGAGTGAAACCTATTTGCTGGGTAAAGATGTCATCGGCGAAGGGCTCAAAAAAGGGGTGTTTCAAAAACGCGAAGACGGCGCGGTGATTTGCGACCTCGGTAAATTAGGTCAAAAAGTCGTATTGCGCAGTGACGGCACGAGCGTATATGTCACGCAGGACATCGGAACAACGTTGCGTAAATTTGAAGATTATCACCCGGAATCGATGATTTGGGTGGTTGGCGACGAGCAAAATTTGCATTTTCAAATGTTGTTTGCGATTATGGACAAATTAGGTTTTCCTTGGGCGAAAGACCTCTATCATCTCTCTTACGGCATGGTTAATTTGCCGACCGGGAAGATGAAGAGCCGCGAGGGTACGGTGGTCGATGCGGATGATTTGTTTGATGAAATGGCGGCGCTTGCGACTGACGCATGTAAAGAGCGGGGAGGGGAGGAACTTACCCCGGATGAGCTTAAAAAGCGCGGCGAAATCATCGGACTTGGCGCGTTGAAATTTATGTTGCTGAAGTTTAACGCCAAGACCACTATTATGTTTGACCCGGCCGCGTCGTTGCGATTTGAGGGGGACACAGGACCGTATGTGCAGTATGTCGCGGCACGAATCAACTCGATTCGGCGCAAGGCACTTGAGCGTGGCATCGAATGTGATCCTCAAAAAATCGACTGGAGTTTGCTCGGACACGAGACCGAAAAACGGCTTTCGGTTACGGCGTTTTTTTACCCTGCCATACTAAAATTATCGGCGGAGCGAAAAGATTGTTCTCCGCTGGTGGAGTATTTGCTGGATTTGAGCAAAGCGTTTAACGCTTTTTATCGGGAGTGCCCGGTTCTCGCAGCGGAGACGCCGGAGCTTGTGGCATCTCGGTTGGCGTTGTCATATGCCGTTCACGATGTCATCGCCGACGGCTTATCTACTTTGACTATCGGAATTCCCGAGGCTATGTAGAGAGCAATCTAACGGGCTAATTGCAAAACTATTTTGCCCGCTTTCGGGTCATTTTGGTACTTTTGCAATTAGCTCTAACCAAAAACTAACAGATCCCAAACCGTTGCCAAACATATATGTGATATATTGTATGGTAACGAAAGGATCTGTTATATGAAAACAAAAAAGTTGTTAATGCCGTTTGTCGCCGGAATCGCCGCGACGTTTATCGGGTGTTCGGATGAGAAAGCCCCTGCAATGACGCTCAACGGGGCGGGTGCCTCATGTCCCGCCCCTGTCTACCAAACCTGGACGTATTCTTACACTCAGACCGGAAGCGTCACGGTCAACTATCAAAGCGTGGGTTCCGGCGCGGGAGTCAACCAACTCAAAGAAAAAACAGTGGATTTCGCAGGAAGCGACAATCCGCTGACTCTGGAAGAGCAACAAAAGGATGGCTTGGAACAGTTTCCCATGTTGACCGGTGGAGTGGTTTTAATTGTCAATATCCCCGGCGTGAAAACCGGCGAAATGAAGCTGACAAGAAAAGCTTTAGCCGACATCTTCCTCGGTAAAATCACCCGTTGGAACGCTCCTGAAATACAAAGCTCAAACTTGGATTTGCAATTGCCTGATCTGGCGATAACCGTTGTCCGGCGTGCCGATTCCAGCGGGACAAGCTTTATTTTTACCAATTATCTATCCAAGATTTCAGACGAGTGGAAAAATACGATAGGTTGCGGTTCATCAGTCAAATGGCCGGTTGGTATCGGCGGTCAAAAGAATCCGGGGGTTTGCAACAATGTGTCAAAGATCAGCGGCGCAATCGGCTACACCGAGTACACCTACGCCGTGGAAGCCAAGCTCGCTACTGTTGCACTGGAAAATTCAGCCGGCAAGTTTGTTCAACCCACGATAGAATCTTTTGCCTTCAGTGCGGCAAACGCCCGGTGGGAAAAATCCCCCGGATTTTACATGGTGCTTACCGATCAGCCGGGAGAAAACTCCTGGCCGATCACCGGCGTTACTTACATTCTCATTCGCAAAGATTGTGACGTTGCAATTCGAGCGGAGTTGATCAAATATTTTAGCTGGTGTTTCAGCTCCGGCATTACTGCGGCGAAAAAGCTCAATTATGTGCCGATTCCGGAGAATGTGATTGCTCTGATTCAAGAGAAAGTCTTTGGGAACGTCAATTGATGTTTAACGCAGATGGAATTTTTCAACGCGTATGCATGGTCACGGCGATGCTCGCGGGCGTGCTTATGTTGGTTTTTTTTATCCAACTTGGCATTAGCTCCCAGGCGGTGTGGCGCGAATTCGGACTGGGGTTCATCTTTTCGACAGATTGGAATCCTGTGACCAATTCCTATGGCGCATTGCCCGCCGTGGTCGGTACGCTGATTACGACTTTTATCGCGTTGCTATTGGCGTTGCCGCTATCTTTTTTTGCCGCGCTGTATTTAGTCGATGCAAAACCGTGTGTTGGGGAAGTGCTTGGACACGGAATCGACTTGTTGGCGGCGATCCCGAGTGTGATTTACGGCATGTGGGGACTTTTTGTACTCGCGCCTCTGATGCAAAAATATGTTCAACCCTTCCTTGCGGAAACGCTATGTTTGAAATCCATAGCGTGGTTCGGCGACGAGTACAACGGATTTGGCTTGATGACCGCCGGATTGATTCTCGCGGTGATGATTCTTCCCTATATCTGTGCAATTATGCGCGATGTGTTCAAAATGACTCCGGCGATGCTGAAAGAATCGGCTTATGGGGTGGGTTGTACCAAATGGGAAACTGTCAAAGACATTGTTTTGCGCTACGGAATCAGGGGGATTTTGGGTGGAGTTTTTATCGGGTTGGGTCGTGCCCTCGGAGAAACCATGGCGGTGCTGTTTGTAATCGGCAATCTAATGACCATGCCAAAAAGTTTATTCTCCGGCGCAACGACTATCGCAAGTACTTTGGCCAACAACTTCGCCGAAGCAGACGGTATGCAAAAAAGTGCATTATTTGCACTGGGCTTGATTCTGTTGGTAATGAGTTTCGGCATTCAAGCCATAGCGCAATATTATTTGCATGTCACAGGAAAAAGACGGGGCGAGAAATGAAAAAAAGAGGCATATTTTTGCGTAAAGCCAAAGATGGTTTGATCCGAATTTTTTCTGCCATGACGATACTTTTGGCGATCGGGGTGATGGTTTGGATTTTATATACGGTAATTTGCAAAGGCGCGGCAATTATGAGTTTCGGATTTTTGACTCACGCATCCAAACCGTTTGGCATTGCAGCCGGAGGAGTTGCCAACGCGATCTTAGGTTCGCTGTTGATCACGTTGGGTGCGGCGATTATTGCAATTCCGCCCGCAGTTTGCGCCGGAATTTATCTCGCGGAGTTTTCGACCTACCCGAAACTATCCGGGGTATTGCGCTTTTGCGCCAACGTCATGATGGGAATACCATCGGTGTTAGTGGGACTTTTTGTGTATATGCTTATGGTAGCAACGATGGGACACTTTTCCGGGCTGTCCGCTTCGGTGGCACTTGCAATTATCATGTTCCCGGTGATTATGCGAACCACGGAAGATATGCTTTTGATGATACCGTATACTCTGCGGGAATCGGCGTTGGCACTGGGTATGACCAAGACCAGGACTACGCTTGCGGTGGTCTGTCGGAGTGCGAAAAATGGATTGCTGACCGGGATTTTGCTCGCACTTTCCCGGGTGTCCGGCGAAACGGCTCCGCTTCTTTTTACCGCGTTGTTTTCCGACAGTTGGCCAACGGGATATTTTTCCGAACCGACCGCCAATTTGCCGGTGCTGATCACCGAATACGCCACGAATTCGCCGTTTGAATCCATGCAACGGGCAGGTTGGGGGGCGGCACTGGTGGTAACAATATTGGTGTTATGCAGTAATCTTGGAGTTAGAATATTTTTCCGGGAGAAAAAAAGTGGGCAATAAAATCGAAACTAAAAATCTAAATTTTTTTTACGGGAGTCATCAGGCACTGTTTGACAACAATCTTGCGGTGGAAGAGAACTCCATTATGGCGGTGATCGGACCCTCCGGCTGCGGCAAGTCTACCCATTTGCGAACCTACAACCGAATATTTGAACTGTATCGCGGTCAACATGTCAAAGGTGAAATTTTGCTTGACGGCAAAAATATCTTTGACCCCGATGTGGATATTTTGGAACTTCGACGCAAGGTCGGTATGATTTTTCAAAAGCCGACTCCGTTTCCCATGAGCGTGTTCGACAATGTGGCTTATCCGTTGCGGTTGCATTTTAAACATTCTAAGCAGGAACTTGCCGAACGGGTCGAAATCGCCTTGCGCGGCGCATCGCTTTGGGACGAGGTCAAAGATAAATTAAAATATAGCGGACTTGCACTTTCCGGCGGGCAACAACAGCGTTTGTGCATCGCCCGCGCCATTGCCGTAGAGCCGGAAGTTTTGCTTATGGACGAACCAACCAGTGCCATTGACCCGATTGCCACATTGAAAATAGAGGAGTTGATGGTGGAACTCAAAAAGAAGTTCACTATAGTAATTGTTACACACAATATGCAGCAAGCGGCGCGAATCAGCGATAATGTCGCATTTTTTTACAAGGGCGAGATCATCGAAGTCGGCTCTGCCGAGATGATGTTCACTCACCCGCGCAATCCCAAAACCGAAGAGTATATAACCGGGAGATTCGGATGAAAAAGACCCATTTTGCCAAAGCTATCGATGAACTCAAAATCATGCTTTTTGAAGTTGCCACCCTTGCGGAAGAGGCGACCAATATTGCGGTGTCCGCAGTTGAAAGCAACAATGTAAATATTGCAACCAAAGTGATTAACGACGACACTAAAATTGACGCGCTGGAGATAAAAATAGAAGAGGAGTGTCTGAAGATTTTAGCTTTGTATCAACCTGTCGCGGGCGATTTGCGAAACGTCATAACCATCCTAAAAGTCAACAACGAGATCGAGCGGATCGGCGATTTGGCGGTCAATATCGCCGAACGGGTGGCGGATATGAATTTGTACTGGGAAAGTTGTTGTGAAAAAATAGATTTCCAATTGATGGTCAAGATGACTTGTTCCATGCTCAAAGACGCGCTGGATTCACTGGCGTATGAAGATGTTACCAAGGCGGTGTGCGTCATCCGGAGTGATGATATAATTGACAGTTATCACAAGGAGAACTACCAAAAAGTTCGCGATTATATTTTGAAATATCCCAAAGAGGCGCAATATTATATGGACTGTTTGACGGTGTCGCGTTGCCTGGAGCGAATTGCGGACATTGCCACAAATATTGCCGAAGATGTGGTGTATTTGGAAAGCGGCACGATCGTAAGACATCAACATGAGGGAGAAGAGCATGCCCGACAATAAAATTTTGATCGTTGAGGACGAAAACTCCATTAGGGAATTGATCACTCATACGCTGAAAAGCGCGGGGTTTTCGTCGCTGTATGAAGCCCCCAACGGGGAGTTTGCCTTGTCGTTGGCAAAACGGGTCAAGCCGAACTTGATTTTGCTTGATCTTATGTTGCCCGGAGTAAACGGTTTGGACATCTGTCGCACGCTGAAAGCCGATGAAGAACTTTGCCGGATTCCGGTTATCATGCTGACTGCCAAAAGTTCCGAAAGCGACATTGTTCTCGGGCTGGAAATGGGGGCGAGTGATTACATTACCAAGCCATTTAGCATCAATGTTTTAATTGCCCGTGTCCGCACCCAGTTGCGCGGAGTTGCCCAGAGAGAAAAATCCGAGGTGATTTGTTATGGTAATTTGGCGGTCAATTCGGCGACTCGTTCTGCGGTGTTAAATGGCGTGGAGTTGGCATTGACTTGCGGAGAATTCGATATTCTTTTGTTGTTTGCCGCTCATCCGGGAAGAGTTTATACCCGCAATCAGATTATTGCGAAAATCAAGGGCGATGATTATGTTGTGACCGAGCGTGCCATTGACGTGCAAATTCTTAATTTGCGCCGCAAACTCGGTGAATGGAGCGTGAATATTGAAACGATCCGGGGCGTAGGTTATCGCCTGAAAACCGGGGACTATCTATGAAACAGCGCGATTCCATTCTTTTCGGGCTTCCTTTTGCCGCTATTGCAGTTATGTTGCTGTTTGCCGGGTTTCTCTACCGGCAGTTTGTCAGTTTCGAGAGTTCTTTCAAGGAAAATGCCAAAGCAAATATCACCGAAGAATCGCGTTTGGTCGAATACATTTTAATTCCGTTGCTGGAAAACGGTAAAATCGGCGATGCGGTTGCATTCTGTGAAAAATTCGGCAATACAAAAATCCGGTTGAGCTTGATTGACCTTGACGGACGCGTGCTGGCAGACTCCATGACGGAGAACAATATTTTGAGCAATCACATCAACCGCCCCGAAGTAGTGACCGCAATGGGCGGTACTCCAGGCTATGCAATGCGTTACAGCTCCAGTTTGGACTGTTGGATGATGTATCGTGCCGTGAAGCTTAAGACCGGTCGGGGCGACTATGTTTTGCGGGTGGCGACTTCCACCGACGGTGTTAGCGAAATTATCGACTCGAGCCGACTTATGATGTTTCTGGCGTTGCTTTTTGGCGGTTGGATGATCTTGCCGTTTTTTCTTTATATCTACAATAAGATACGCAAACCGCTTCTTGCACTGGTCAAAAGCAGTGAACGCATCGCCGCCGGAGAGTTGGATACTAAGATTGACATTCCCGAAGACGGTTTGATACGCGAAATCGCCATCGCCACGTACAGTATGGCGGAACAGTTAAAAGATTTGTTATGTCGTGCCAATAGATCAAAAGAAGAGACCGAGGCGATTTTAAACGCCATGACCGAAGGGGTTTTTTTGATCGAAAGCAGTGGAAATGTCGCTCATTACAATCATGCCGGGGCGAAGCTGTTCGATTTGGATGAGTCTGCCGGGTTTAATATTGCCCGTTGCGGTATTCCCGAACTTTCCGGTGCCGTCCGGCAGGCTTTTTACACCGGGGATTCCTTTGAAAAAGAAATATCGTACTCCGGCAATGAGATAAAGTCAACGCTGTTGGCAAAGGGGCAAATGCTGTCAAAAAGTCAACTGCTTTTGACCATTACCGATCTAACTAACTTGCGTAAACTCGAATCGTTTCGCAGTGATTTTATTGCAGATGTCTCTCACGAAATAAAAACTCCACTTACTTGCATAATCGGCGCGGCGGAGACGCTGGAAGATGAAAAGCTTGAATTGGAGTCGAAGAGGCGTAT
>JAISIP010000053.1 GCA_031261965.1 Victivallales bacterium
GTCCGGTGGTGAGTCTGCCGATGTATTCGCGCAAATCGGCGTGACAGGGCAAATGGTTCCCGTCTATTAAAATAGATACGGCTTCCCTCAATGTTGCCGCCGGAAAAACTTTCATACGACTCCCCGCCGATAGTGCCGCTTCTTCGGCATTTGCCGGGGGTACGATCAGCCCGGAAAATTGGTTTTGCCCGGCGAGGCAATCGGCGATCGGCAACGCACCGCGAACCGGACGGATCGCGCCGTCTAACGCCAATTCGCCAATTACCGCATATTTTGCGAGCGTTTCAGGCGGGATTGCCCCGGTTGCGCTGAGCATTCCCAGTGCAATTCCCAGGTCAAACGCTCCGCCTTCTTTGCGTAAATCCGCCGGAGCGAGATTCACTACCGTGAATCCGCGAGGGGGCAGAAAGCCGGAAGATTGAATCGCCGAACGCACCCGGTCGCGACTCTCCTTGACCGCCATATCGGGAAGTCCCACGATTGAGACGGCGTTTTCTATACTTGCGCTTTTCTCCGAACTCGCGGCGTTAACTTCGATTTCGACGGGATAGGCGTTTATGCCGATAACGGCGGCGGAAAATGTTTTTGCCAGCATAAATCGACTCCTTATACCACCAAGGGTATCTCAAAAACCTGGGTTGTGCTAAAAATTGGCAGATTCGCAATTTGGAGGTGTGATTTTGCGCGTGTCTGGCTAACAAAAAGTTAACCAGACGCGCGCAGGGTCACATATACAATTGTGAGCTACTATTTTTAGCCAAATTTCCAGTTTTTAGAGGTACCCCCAAGTTACATTAAGTTTGCAATGCGTTTTAGATTGAAAAATCTGACGTTTCCATCGTTGTCCTTGAGCCAATCGATCGGCTCTGAAGGCAGATCAAAGGCGGTCATTCTTTCGCGTTGATCCGAAGCTCGGACCGGAATTGCCCGCGCCGGAACTATTTCAAGATAAAGTTTCCCACCCTCGGGGTCATAAGCTTTGGCGCGACGGTGCGGGATTTTTGCCAACTGCAAAAAATAGTGGGCGAGAAACATCTTTTCAAGCGTATCGGTGTCTTCGTTTTCGATTACTTCGCAATCGATGGTTTCTGCGATTTGCCGCAACGGATCAACCACATGCAGCACGCCATCGATTTGCCGGGTGAATTTGGGGTAGCCGGTGAGGATTTGATTTCGCCGTTTCGGCCACTCTTTCCAGAGCATGTCGGCTTCGCGATCGAGAGCGCGGTCGTAAAATAGCTTAGGATTGGGAATTTTGCAAGAAGCGATCAATCGGATCATTTGCTCACGATCGAGTATTTCGCGCAACTCCATAACAATCCGCCACATACGATAGTTGTAAAAAAGACGGTCAAAGAGCGTGGATTTGCGAATTCCCATAGCGTCAACCAAAACGAATTTATGATTGTGCTTGTCGTAGAGAATATTGCCGATGTGAAAATCGGGGTGAAACAACCCGGAGTTGAATATAATTCGCATAAATGCGGCAAAAGAGTCGAGAAAAGCTTTGGGGTTCTCGTGATTGCGGACGAAATTCGTGTAGTAGAAATCGGCGACCGACTCGGAATTCGGCAAGGCGCGGGTAATCAAGCATCCGCCATTGGGGGAGTTGCCGCAGGCGAGATATTCCACCACCGGGATTTCAGAAGCACGCAAAAGTTTCGCACTCTTCCACTCCCGAAGTAAACGCGCAACTCCGCGCCGATCACATTTTAGAAAATATTCACCATTGCGAATTACGCGACGAACCGGGTTCGCTTTAATCTCCACCCCGTCATTCAGCAATGTTTCCGGCGTATCGCCAAGCTCGGAATGCACCGCTTCGGAGGAAAATTGCCAACGGTAAGTATTACTCATATTTGAATCTCCCCCAGCAAAAAGTCCGTCCCCCCGAATCGGCGTATTTGTGAATCTACAAGCCGGGGAGAATTGATAAACTCGCCGACACTGCCGGGTGAATCGGGAATTTCCCAGATTAACAACGCGCCTGCGACAAAGGTACAAAAACGTTCGTCGCCGATTAAATGTTTAAACATTTCTGCTGATTTCGAGTAGGGCGGGTCGGCGAAGATCAGATTTGGCACCGGGATTTTTTCGATATAATCAGCGATAAGTTCGACATTTGCGCCAATTACAAAAAATTCGCAATTCACCCCGCATTTTTTTACCCGGGCAATGTTTTCTTCGATCACGCTGAGATGTTGCAAATTTGACTCAATTAAAGTAATGCTGAGTGCTTTGCGACTTGCGCATTCAAGCCCCAACGCCCCCGAACCGGCACACAAATCAAGCACTGCACTATCAGGTATGCGGTAGCCAATGCTGTCAAACAGCGCCTTGCGTGCCCGTCCGGCAGTTGGACGCACCCCGATTCCGGGAGGGACGGCAAGGACGGTGTTGCGGGCGGTTCCGGCTATGATATGCATGGCGAAGTTATTCCCATTCGATCGTCCCCGGCGGTTTGCTGGTAATATCATAAACTACGCGGTTTACGCCGTGGACTTCGTTGATAATGCGCGTGGAGATTTTTCCCAACAGATCGTATGGCAGTTTGACCCAGTCGGCGGTCATGCCGTCAGAACTTTCCACCGCACGCAAGGCAATAACATAATCATAGGTACGTTCATCGCCCATTACCCCGACCGTGCGAATCGGCAAAAAGACCGCAAAAGTTTGCCAAATGCTGTAATACAGACCGGCTTTTTTGATTTCATCGACGACGATTTCATCGGCGTTTTGCAGCAATTCCAAGGTTTCGCGGCTTACCGCACCGAGATGACGCACCGCCAATCCCGGACCGGGAAACGGCTGACGCATAACCACATCTTCGGGCAGACCCAACTGGCGACCGACTTCGCGGACTTCGTCTTTAAAAAGGCGCGACAACGGTTCGAGCAGTTTAAATTTCATTTCCTTGGGCAATCCCCCGACGTTGTGGTGGCTTTTGATCATCGCGGCGGGGTTGCCGTCAATCGGAACGCTCTCAATCACATCGGGATATGTGGTTCCCTGTGCGAGAAACTCGGCGTTTTCGATTTTTGCGGAGGCATCGTTAAAGACCGCGACAAATTCGTTGCCGATGATTTTGCGCTTTTTTTCCGGCTCTTCGACCCCGGCAAGCTTATCCAAAAAGCGGTCGGTGGCATCGATATAGATAAGTTTCATGGCGAAATTTCGCCCGAACAACTGTTGAACGCGTTCGGCTTCGTTTTTGCGCAATACGCCGTTGTTGACAAAAATACAGTTCAGCTGTTGCCCGATCGCCTTGTGAATCAGCGCGGCAGCGACTGAGGAGTCAACTCCTCCGGAGAGTCCGAGAATTACATTGGATGCGCCGACTTTGGCACGGATTTCGCGTACTTGTTGTTCGATA
>JAISIP010000061.1 GCA_031261965.1 Victivallales bacterium
TTAAATTGCACGGATAACCGACAAATTCTCCTCCCGATATCCGGTCAGTATCAATCAAAATCGGCTGCCCGTAAATCGCCCGGGTCTGACGACCTAAAAGAACTCCCAACAGCAATAGAAACCCGAGTACCAACAACAGCGTCTGCAAACGATAAATTCGCCAACTCACCAAAAAGTATCCCGAAAGCAAAGCCGCAGCGGTAAACTTCAACTCCGTACCGCCGAACGCCGCATCGCCGACCGAGGCACGCAAATAATATTCGCTCCAATACGTGGTGGACGGCACTCCGAGCAACATAATCAGCAACAACGGCAAAAGCCCGGAAAAAAGTCGTACCCCTCCCAACACAAACAACACCGAAAAAAATATACAAATCGCGCCGACAATCTCCACCGCGTTGATATTTTTCCAAATTCCCGCTCCCCACACCGCCAAAGCGGGAAAGAGGAAGAAAAAACCCTTGGGGTCAAATTCGTCGCACCAACTCCGAATCGCCCGCCATTTGCAAAAAACCAGCACAGGAATCAGTACCCAAAAACACCAATCCAAGCTGTCCAGCGGGGAGATTCTCCATGCATCGAAAAAATATTCGTACTTTTTCGCCAAAGGCAACAATGCAGGAAGCAACCATAAATATCGATACTTCATTTTACCGCCCCTTCACGTGAGCGAAAAATCTTACCGACACCGAGCAGCAGAAAAATCGAAAGAATCACCACCGCGTAACCCAGTGCTGTATGAATCCCGTTTCCAAACGCTTTTTCGCCGATCGCAAACGACAACAAAATCACCGTGGTCAATCGTAAAGTGTTCGCAAATATGATAATCGGAATTAAGGTAATATAGTGCAACAGCCGGACGGTCAACTTGTTATGGCTAAAATGAACAACCAGCCAGCCGAGCAGCAGCATCGCCTCAAGCAATTCAATGCCGCTGCACGCCGCGGTTACGGCAATTCGGTTCATCCCGATGTATATAACCGCCTGATCGACCGTGGCGACCACGCCGAACAACCGCAACGTCCCCACCGTCAGCAACGCGCAAAATTTACTCAGCGGAAAACTCAAAAGAATATAGAGAAATTCCGAGGACGGAACCACCACACACAAAATCAATGCGGGAAGCAGCAACCGCACCCCCATAGAAATCCCGCCGCAATAGACGCAAAGCGCGAAAACGCCGATCCAAAGTGCCCAGTTGCCGGCGTTGGCAGGCAACAAAAATGCCGCCGCCAACGCGACCGCCAACCCGCCCCAGGCGAACACCGTGTCAAATTTCCACGGTTTCGGTCTGGTTTCGCGAATCGCAAAAAACGTCATACAACCCGCCAGAAGCCACAGCACGTAAGCGCCTGCCGAGTCGCCGCTGACGATCAAATGTACCAAAAAACCGATCGCCACGGCGGACATCACCAAAGACGGATAGAAACGTTCCCTATCATGTATGAATTTTTTTGCCGAAGCAATTACGGTCTGGTAATCATGCATAGGCTTTTCAATTTTCTCTGTAAAAAAACGCACTGTCAAGTGTCAGAAGTTCTTCTCACCATTTAAGGTAATACGCCATTTCACTTTTTCAACTGCTTTCTTCGCGCTTTACAAAAAAAAATTTAATAAAAACCTCATGAACAGTTGACGCACACGGATTTGCGCGTATATTATCATGAAGTCCCGTTGTGTTCTTTACATAAAAAGCAAGAGTATTATGAAAAAAACTAAATTTATCCTTTCGATCGCGATTGCCGTTGTCTCCGTCGGATGCATCCTTGTTTTGCTGTATTTTGTCATCGCGGAGCGGCGCAACGCGAAAAACCTCAACGATGCGACCGAGTTTTTTCGCAAAGGCAATTACGAAAAAGCCCTCCCGTTGCTAAATGAAATCGTTCGTCAAGACCCCACCAGCGAAAGTGCGTATCGCATGTTGGCAAAGATTTCGGAGTCTGAATACAATTTTGCGGCGGCATTGCAATACTATCGTCAAATCAAAGACTTAAATGCACTCGACCCTGAAGTTCAACTCAAATATGTCGAATGCTTAAGTGCGATCGGCGAGTTTAAAACCATCATCAACGAGTTGAAAACGCGGTTTGAAAACAACAAACTTTCGACTTCGGAACTTTTTTACTACCTTGAAGCTCTGGTCGCCACGGGGAAGACCAAAGAGGCGAAAGCCCGTCTCGCCAAGCCGGGCGGACTTGCATCGGATCAAATCTCATACCTCAACGGCATGATCGAGTTACGCGACAATCACACCAGCAAAGCGTTTGAAATTCTACGACAAACCGATCCGGCGAAACTACCGTTTTCGATTCACGCCCGTTTGCTTAGCGCACTCGGCGGAGCCGCCGAGGTCTCCGGCGATAAAATCGCCTCCGAAAAAGCGTACACAGAACTGGCAAAAACCGCCCCCATGACCGGACCGTATCTGCTGGCTCGTTTTTACAGTCGCCAAGGCAAATCCGAGCAGTATTTGGAATGGCTCAAAAAAGCCGTTTCTTTAAATCCGCTTCATATGGCGGCCAGAATCGACCTCGCCGAGTATTACGCCGCAGAAAAAGATGCCAACTCTCTGAACAAACTGATCCGCAACCCCTCGAATCGATCTGAAGCCGAGGCACTTAGCTACATCAGAGCCATGTCGTCATTTCTGGATAAACGCTATGCCGATGCGGCAAAACAGTTGAACGTGGCGACACCATTTGCCGAACGCCCGCTTTATCTGGCGATGAAACTTCAATGCCTGATCAATGCGGAAGACGTCGAGAAAATTCCGGCCTGCATAAATGCCCTGTTGGCGATTCAGGCGACCCCGGAGGCGAAATCCCGACTCACCAACGAACTTTACCCGTTGTTGCTTAAGCTGTATCAAAACAACGAGTTCGGTAAAGCCAACAAAGTGGCAAAAGTCGTACTCACGCTTTCAAACAAACAAACCTCGCCGGCACGCACGCTCGCCTTGGCTATCGACCTCCAAGACGCCATCACGGCGGGCGACCCGGCTCAAACCGGGGTTCGGTTGAATACTCTGCTTGCCGAAGCGCCAAACAACCAATTCGCCAATCTAATCGCGGGAAATTTGCTGCTCGGCTCAAATCTCCCGGAACGGGCGCTCGTTCATTTTAAGCGCGTGCCGGAAGACAATGCGGCGGCGCAATTCGGCGCGGCACGCGCTGAAATGGCTTTAGGTAAAAACGAAGATGCAGAAAAATCGTTCGCCAAGGCCTGGAGCATCGTTCCCGGTTCCACTGCGGTTTTTGCCACTTACAGTGAATTTTTGAACAATATCAAACGTGGCGACCAGATTGAAAAACTCATACCGCAACTGCCCGACACGCCGGAGGCTCGCTTTTTGACCGCCATTGCCAGAGCAAATCGCAGCACGGGGGCAAATCAACCCGACGAAGCGCGAAAATTCCACCTTGCCGCCCTCAATGAGCTTGACGAAATGCCATCAACCCCGCTCAATGAGTATCGGCGTGCAAATTTGTTCGCCCTGACCGATCAGGATGCCAAAGCAGAAACCGCTTACGACAAGTTGCTGAAAAGCTTCCCCCGGTGGCTGCCGGTATTGGTCAACCAATCCGAAGTCAAAGCCTCTCTCGGCAAACACAAAGAGGCGTTGGAGTTGGCGCAACGCGCTGTTCGGGTCGCACCGAATTCAGATGCCGCCAAGCTCTGTCTCAAACGCCGCATCGCCGAAACGCGCAAATAAACGACTATGACTCTCTCGGATTTTTGGAGAAACGAATCAAGTCGTTTTGACGCGTTGCTGTTTGATATTGACGGAACTGTGATTCTCGGCAAACATGCCCTGCCCGGAGTCGCGGAATTCCTTGCCATGTTGCGGCGCAGCAATACACCGTTTTGGTTTCTCACCAACGACGGCAACCACACCCGCAAAGAGAAGTGTCGCTTTTTGAGCCGTGCCGGAATCAAAGCCGGCGAAAACGAAATTATCTCTTGTCTTTCGGTGCTGCCGGACTTGGTCAAACGAAACGACTGGTGCAACGAACTCTTTTTTCAGGTCGGGTTTCTCGGAGACACCCAAAATATACAACTCACCACCGACCTCGACCGCCTCGGCGAATGCTATGGAGTTCTTATGGGCGAAGGCACTTATGACTGGCGTACCACCTGGGAAGCACTCACCTCCTACTTCAGACGATACCCCGACCGCCCGTTTATCGTGCCGAACCCGGACACTTGCTGGCCGAGTGCCTCCACCGGGGGCATCGGAATCGGAGCCGGCGGTCAGGCACGTTGCCTCCAGCTGTTGCTCAAAGAAATGGGCGTAAATATTACGCCGGTATACCTGGGTAAACCATATGAGGAAATCTATAATTACGCCGTCCGGCAACTCGGCGAAATCGAACGCAAGCGGATTTTGTGCGTCGGGGATTCGCTCAGCAGCGACATTCTTGGTGCGAACAATGCCGGGATGTTTTCGGCACTGGTTCTTACCGGGATAACCACACGCCGCCAGGCCGAGGAGGCGAAACGTGAAAGTTGCCCTCAAGTGATTTTCGAGACATTCAATACATGAAGTCAAAAGAAAATAGTTTTGGTCAATTGCTGTTCGCATGAATTATGATACAATATAAATTAATGACGATACTTTTCACATATCACCTATTTTAGGAGCATAAAAATGGTCAGAGATTTAGCAGTACAGTTGTATTCGGTGCGTGAATTTTCAAAAAAAGATTTCGCAGCCACGCTTAAAACAGTGGCGGACATCGGATTTAAGGCGGTCGAACCGGCGGGATTTTTCGATATGTCGCCGGAAGAATTTTTGAAACGCATCAACGATCTCGGTCTGAAGCTTTACAGCTCGCATTCGCCGTGGGCGAACGCGAACAATCTCGAAGAGTGTATCGACATCGCCGGACGGCTCGGGTTGGATCGGATCGTCTGCGGTTACGGTCCGGAGGATTACAAAGATCTCGATGCGATCAAACGTACCGCCGAGACCACCTCAATTATGCAGGAAAAGCTCGAAAAAGCCGGGTTTATGCTCTTTCAACATAACCACAACTGGGAATTTGAGCGTATCGACGGCAAACTCAAATACGAAATTTACGCCGAGCTTTGCCCCAAAGTTAAATTCCAGCTCGACGCGTTTTGGTCAACCAACTTCGGAGTCGAAGATCCGGTTGATATGATGAAGCTCTTCAGCGATCGCGTGGTGGCGCTGCATATGAAAGACGGAGTTCTCAATCAGAGTGCCGAAGAACTCAAAATCACCGACGGAACTTATGACCGCGTGGTCGATTTGCTGCCGCTGGGCGAAGGCGATTTGCCGATTCCGGCCATTGTCGCGGCGACCCCGGAGCGGGTCAACAATATCATAGTTGAGCTTGACTATTGCCGGGTCGAAATGATCGAAGCACTCAAACGCAGCTACAAATATATGGTTTCCAACGGGCTGGCTCTCGGCAACAAGTAACCTTTGGGTATTTTGTATCATAAACACCTGCTCCGGGATGTATTGCTTCCCGGAGCGTTTTTTATTGTTAGTTCTCCCAAAAAACTATGCAAATCACAAACTATACTTGCAAAATTCATAAAACGTTATAAATTATCCTTGCACAAACAGTGAGGATGCATATGATCAAGCGAAAAATTCAAACAGAATTAGCGCAACTGGCTAATGAGTATCCGATCATCACAATTACCGGGCCGAGGCAATCCGGAAAAACGACGCTGACACAAATGCAGTTCCCAAACCACAACTACGTGAATTTGGAAGAGCCGGAGACCCGACAACTGGCAGAGAAAGATGCCAAGGAATTTCTGAAACGCTACCCCGCCCCAGTGATCATCGATGAAATTCAGCGACTACCGATTCTGCTAAGCTATATTCAAGTGGAGAGCGACCGGACAAAAACCAAAGGCGCATTCATCCTGACTGGCAGTCACCAGCCGGAATTGAGAGCTCAAGTGACCCAATCCCTGGCAGGGCGTACCGCAATTCTGCAACTGTTGCCGCTGTCGATTGATGAGTTGACCGAAGCCGGTGTAAAACAGGATCGGGACGAATACATCTTCAAGGGATTCATGCCCAAGTTGTATGACGAAGAACTTGACGTTACCCGCTTTTATCGCAATTATTACACCACTTATGTCGAACGCGATGCCCGGCAGTTGGTAAACATCAGAAACTTCGCCGCCTTTGAGGTTTTTGTTAAACTCTTGGCAGGTCGGGTTGGACAATTGGTGAATTTGAGCAGTATAGCTAACGATGTCGGAGTTTCCACCGGAACTATTTCGGAATGGCTGTCGGTGCTTGAGGCGAGTTACATCATCTTTCGCTTGCCTCCATATTTTGATAACTTCAACAGACGACAGATCAAATCACCCAAACTCTATTTCACGGAAGTTGGCTTGGCGGCGTATCTGTTGGAGCTGGAAAATCCTGGCATGGTGGCGCGTGATCCGTTGATAGGCGGACTCTTTGAAAATCTGGTCGTGGTAGAAGCGTTGAAGTCCAGGTACAATGCGGGAAAAGATGCCAATTTGTATTTTTTTCGCGATTCCAACAACATGGAAATTGATCTTTTGCTCTCCGCAAACCGAACCTTGTACCCCATGGAGATCAAAGCGGGACGTACCTGGTCAAATGATTTTAGCAAGGCGTTGGACAAATTCCACAAACTTAACCCGAAATCCGGCGAAGGAACGGTCGTTTATTCCGGAGATGTCGAACAGGGAATCGACGATAATAAACTGATCAACTTCACAAACACGGCAAAAGCGATGAACCGCAAATAATAACTCTTGGGTTATTACCCTGCCCCGGGATGTATCGCTTCCCGGAGCGTTTTTATTGTGATAGTCGCTTGAAAAACCGGTCGTTGAAAGTTATCTTATATAGAGGTTGCATAGAGTATTCTCAAAAAGCCTGGCCCGGTAGCTCAGAGGATAGAGCAGCTGCCTTCTAAGCAGTTGGTCGTGGGTTCGATTCCCGCCCGGGCTACCAATTTTAAAAAATACCCTACAATTACAAGGGAATAAATACATGAATTTGGTTTCGTTATTTACGGGTGCCGGAGGACTTGACCTGGGTTTTGAAAAAGCAGGATTTCAAACGATCTGGGCAAACGAATACGATAAAACAATTTGGGCTACCTATGAAAAGAATTTTCCAAATGCAAAATTAGACCGGCGCAGCATTACAGATGTTCGACCTGATGAAGTTCCCGACTGTTACGGCATGATTGGCGGTCCGCCTTGCCAGTCCTGGAGTGAAGCAGGTGCGGGACGGGGCATTGACGACAAACGTGGAAAATTGTTTTACGATTATATTCGCTTGCTAAAAGAGAAGCAACCAAAGTTTTTTGTTTGTGAAAATGTCCATGGAATTTTAGCAGAGAAGCACAAAGCCTCGTTTACAAACTTCATAAAAGAGTTTGAAAATTGCGGATATAACGTTGTATATAAAGAAGTTGACGCAAATGACTACAATGTCCCCGAAAACCGACTGCGCGTAATTATTGTCGGTTACAGGAAAGACCTTGGCAAAAGCTTTGTATTCCCCGAACCCGAAAAATATAAGCCGGTTTTAAGGGACGCTATTTGGGATTTGCGAATGGCAAAACCCGCCAAAGAGCATAACAAGAGTCATCGGGACGATTTGGAAATTCCAAACCACGAATATATGAACGGGGGGTTTTCTACCATTTACATGTCGAGAAACAGGGTGCGTTCATGGGATGAACCGTCTTTTACAATTCAGGCGGGAGGCAGACACGCCCCCATCCACCCCAAAGCACCAAAAATGGTTTTTGTGGAGCAAAACAAGCGTATCTTTGCCAAAGGATACGAAAACGAATATCGCCGATTATCCGTAAGAGAGTGTGCGAGAATACAAACATTCCCCGATGATTTTATTTTCATTTATAATGATATTGCTGACGGTTATAAAATGATTGGCAACGCCGTACCAGTAAATCTTGCTTACGCCATTGCAAACCAGATTAAAAAGGACATGAAATGACAAGCATGGCAAATTCAACCATAATGGGTAAAGCTTACGAATATGCGTGCCTTTCAGCTTTTAAAAATATTGTAATGACAGTTCGTCCAATTGAAATAATCAATAATGAGAGCTTGCAAATCGCCAAAGGACGTTTTGAAAGCATATCAAACGAAGAGCAAGCGGATATGATAAAATCAGCCCAAGCCGGGATACAACTGATTATCAATATGGAGCCTAAAATAGTCGAAGATGGCAATGATACTCTAACTGTTTCGCTGCAAAGCGATGATGTTGCCAAAAATTATGGCGATATAAGAGATATTCTTGTTATCCGTCGTTCTATCGAGTGGGAAATCGGCATTTCAGTTAAGCATAATCATGCCGCATTAAAACACTCCCGTTTGTCGGGCGTTTTAGATTTCGGCAAGTCTTGGTTCGGGGTGCCTTGTTCTGCAAATTATTTTGATACCATTAAGCCCATATTTTCAACTCTTGCTGAGTTGCACGGCAAAAAACTTCCATGGAGCAGTATAAACGACAAAGCTGAAAACATCTATCTGCCGTTACTCAATGCTTTTAAAGACGAATTTATCAACCTTTATGAACATCACGATGTAACAAGAAAACTTATCGCGTACCTGCTTGGAAGCAATGGTCGCGATTACTACAAACTGATACATCACCCTCACAAAACAACGGTAATGCCATTTAATATCTTTGGCACGCTGAATACAAAATCCCAAACGCACGCACCGCAAATAATAATTCCGCCCATTGAATGGCCTACACGGATAATTGAATTTACGTTCAAGGAAGATTCAAAAACGACTTTAATTTTAACCTTGAATAACGGCTGGTCAATTTCATTTCGCATTCACAATGCAAGCTCGATTGTGGAAGCAAGTTTGAAATTTGATATTCAATTGCAAAGCAAACCAGAAAACATGTTTTATACAGAGGTTGAATGGTAACCTGATTCCGTGAAGAAATTTTAGATAAGCGGTGTTGTCGCTTGGTTGTCAGGTGCTTGCAAAAAAACGCAGCTTCACCAGTTAGGTTAAAAAAGAATTTTTTGCGAATTTTTGAGAATTTCAGGAAAAAGTAATTTGCATTTTGACCAAAAGCTGGTTATTGTACCGAAAAAACTGAACTGTACCACAGGAGTATAATATCATGCAATTAGATCCCACCAACCTTTTGGACGACCTCGAAGAACATATGATGAAGACCGAAGAGGCACTCGTCAATAGTTTTCACTCCATTCGCACCGGCAAAGCCTCGCCGTCGCTGGTCGAAAACGTCATGGTCGAATACTACGGTACCCCGACCCGGCTCAAGGAACTCGCCGGAATAACCGCGCCGGAACCCCGGTTGCTCGTCATCCAGCCTTGGGACAAAACCTCACTGGGTGCTATCGAAAAAGCTATCCTTTCCTCTAATATCGGCATTACCCCGATGAATGACGGTACCCATATCAAGTTACCGATCCCCGAACTCAGTCAGGAGCGTCGCACCACGCTGGCAAAACAGGCGAAAAGCTACGTTGAAGAGGCGAAAGTCGCGTTGCGCAACATTCGTCGCGATGGCAACGAAGTCGCCAAAAAAGCGCAAAAAGACGGTCATATGACCGAGGATGAACTCAAAAAGATGCTCGATGACATTCAAAAGCTCACCGACCGCTACAGCGCGTCGCTCGATAAAGAGCTTGCCACCAAAGAAAAGGAGCTTATGACCGTCTGATGGCGGGCAACAAGCCAATTAAAAATCCCGCGTCAACGCTCCATCCTTTACGTGGATTTTTGCCGATCTTGGGGGCAATCGCCGTAATCGCATTGCTCCTTAGGCTCGGTGTGGCTTACGAATTAGGCTCCGCCAATGGCGGGCGTAACAGCGTTTACGCCCCTTCTTTGCTCACCGACCTTGCCACGTATATGCAGCTCGGTCGCGATGTGGCAGCCGGCAAATATTCCGGCGTTTTCTATTATCAGCCGTTTTATTATGCGGTGTTTTTGCCGGTATGCAATTTGCTTTCCGGCAATTCGATTGATTTTGTCATCTTCATTCAAGCACTGCTCGGAGCGGCTACCTGTTATCTTGCCGGACTATCCGCCACGCATTTGGCGGGTAAAAAAGCAGGATATGTCGCTGCTGTACTTGTTGCGATTTCAACTCCGTTGCTGTTATACACCCCGTTTCATCAAAACGAGACACTTCAGGCGTTTAACCTTACGTTATTGTTTTACCTGACGCTTCGCGCTTGTGAACGCTGGGGTCTTGGACACTGGATCATTATCGGGGTAATCGCAGGTACAGCGATTCTCTCCCGCGGCAACGCCATATTGTTTTTGCCCGGCATCGTTTTTGCGCTGATCTGGTCGGGAAAAAGGCGAAAAGTCCGCTCTATGCAAATTGCTTCGGGAGTCGTGCTTTTTCTCGGTTTCACATTTTTGATGCAATTGCCGTTTGCCGTTCACAACACCCGTATTACCGGGCGACTTTCCGGGGCTTCAACCGCCGCCGACGCGGTACTCGCCCTGGGTAATTCGCCGGAGGCTCCGGCAGGGGGACGCAACCCCGGGCTGCCTGCCGGTCCGATGGAGTACCCCGAAGCGTATGAACGCATGATGAAACGCGTTTCCGAAAATGTGAGCGTTCCTGAGCAGATGTTTCAGTGGATGTGCCAACAGCCCGGAGCTTTTTTTGAGCTGCAATTTCGCAAACTTTTGCTCTTTTGGGACTACCGGGAAATCCCGAACAATGTGTCGCTCTACGGCGACGGACAAGACAGCCTGATTTTGCGTTATTTGTCGCCAGGAAGAAGTATAGTGCTTTTGCCCTTGGGGCTATCTGGTTTGTTGCTTATTTTAGCGCAAGCCCGGCGAAAACGCGAAGTCCGGCTTTTTTTGCTGGTCTATTTTGTCGCGGCTTATTGGGCGGGTACTGCGCTTTTTTACATTCTTTCGCGCTTTCGCGCTCCGATTCTGCCCATGGTTGCGATTGCCGCCGGATTTTTCGTCGCGTGGGTTATCCGGCGTTGGAAACTTGACCCCACGCGTCGTAAAGAGTCGTTGCTCTACGGTGGACTTACGTTTGTTGCGATGTTTTATCTGGTAAGTTCAAGTTATGACTTTTACCGTGTGAATCTCGAACCTTATCTTATGCGCATAGTCCGCCCAGACGGAACTTGCGTTTCCTACGGAGGAAGAGCGTATCAGCTGGATTACGGACCGATGACCTTTGGCGGCTGGGAAACTATAGAGATGAAACCGCATCAAAGATTATCAAAGCAATTCCCCGGATTTTTTGCTCCCGGTGAAGTAGAATGGATCATTCTCACCGAAAATCCCGGAAACATCTCCTTTCGCGTCAGCGGCAAATTTGTGTCGCGCAACGCCGACAAAGCCGGGTTCACCCGCTTGCGCTTTGAGGTTTCACCCCAAAACGAGGGGTTTACCATTGAAATTGTGCGATATACCGGGAAACATCTGCTGCTTTATGACACCCAACGTGATTATTCCCGTTCGCAACTTGACGGGATGCCGCTCAAAGGCGAATATTTAATGCGTCTGTATGAAAGAAATTAAGATTTTTTTTCGTTTTATGATTTGACAAATCGCAAACAATCAATATAGTACCGAAAACTATAGTTTTACAGGAGATTCAAAAGATGTCCACTATTTGTCCTTATTGCAATATCGAAGTAAGCGAAAGCGCGATCGAAGCCGAAGACGGGTGTTGTCCTGAATGCGGATCGGTCATCAGTGCCTCGTCGTCATTTCTCGGCGAAGACTTCTCTGAGTTTGAGCGTGATCCCGATGATGATGCCCTTTTTGATGAATTCGACGATGACGAAGATGATATTTTCGATCACGACGATTTCAACGACGAACTTGATGACGAGCTCGATGATGATCTTGATGCGGCGTATCTCGACGACGGGTTGGACGACGAAGACCTCGACGAAGACTTCATCGACGAGCCATAAACACTTGTATTGTATAATATTGAGACGTTTTATTTAAACCGTCATGCCAATTCCTATAGATATTAAGGCTATCTCTAAAAACTCACGTTGCGCTGAAAATTAGCAGATTCGCAAATTGGAGGCGCGGGATTGCGCATACAATATGTGAGGTGCAATTTTTAGAGCTTATCAACTACCTGATTCCGTGAAGAAATTTTAGATAAGCGGTGTTGTCGCTTGGTTGTCAGGTGCTTGTAAAAAACGCAACTTCACCAGTTAGGTAAAGAACGGATTTTTTTCGACAAGTGAATGGCTAATCGGGGCAAGTCAGAGCGTTTTCGTTTATTAGTTGATAAGCTCTTAGGAGAAGCGCGAGAGCTGTTTGCGGTATTCCCGGGGCGAAACGCCGAAGCGTTTCCGAAATTCGGTGGAAAAGTTCAATGCGTTCGGGTAGCCGGACTGGTTGGATATTTCTTTGATCGAAAGCATCTCCTCGGCGAGAAGTCGCCGGGCATGGCGCATTCGGATTTCCAACAACATCCGATGCGGTGACATCGCGAAGTACTGGTTAAAAAGTCGCACCAGATGGGTCATCGAACAGTTGCAGCGTCGCGCCATAATCGCCCGGGACCAGGCGAAACCGGGTCGTTCTTCGAGTTCGTCCCGCAAAAGAGCAAGCATTTCGGGGATCTCTTCGCCGTGGGGCATTCCGAGATATTGCAACAACTCAAAAGTAAGCATGGAATTGCGTTCCACGGAAGTAGCGGGATTGTCACCGCACTGGTCGAATTGACGAAAAAACCTTTCCATATGCCCAGGATTAAGCCGGGTCAAGACATCAATATCGCCAAGACGACTTTCCTTGAGGTAGGTCGGCAAAAGTTTACCCACAATCATCAAAGAGATTTTGTTGCATCCGGCGTTTCCTGAGAGCATTTCGCCCTCTACTTTTGGCTGCATTAAGAACACTTCACCGGCATTGAGGCGATAAGCACTGCTGCGCTGGCGTACCAAAAGCTCCCCCGACTGCACATATTCGACCGAGAGATAGGAGGCGTTTCTGCGCAAATATCGCGCCCCCTTGCGCATTTTGACTTCACTGAGCATCCCCGTGACCAAAAGCTCTTCTTCGCTATGACCGATACCGAGCGGACGCAACCGGAATGATTTACGCTTTCGAATATGGTAGAACTCCATTTCGTGGTAATGTTGCGGGAGCGGCATCGACTCCCAGCGGAAAACCGATAAATCGTTAACTTTTTTCATGATGTTATTTTTTCAAATAAAATAAGTTAAATATCAAATATAATCGGCAAAAACATCAGACTTTTTCAATATATTTTCTGCTATACTATAGCATAGAAAGATCGAAAGACCAAATTATGAAAACTCAATTGCAGCTTTCGCTGGATCAGGCGTGGCAACAGATCAGAGAGCAGCTTTTCCGATCGGATACAGGACTTTGTTACGATTATATTTCCGAGTTTCTGCCATTTTCTACGGAAATCGCGCTTGGCTTCCCGAATCCCTGTGGCTGGGGAACCGGCATGGAGGATTGCGCCTTAAACGGAGGTTTCTTGCTCGACATTCTTCGATTGCGCGGCGAACTCGGCACCCTGTTCGCGGCGGAAATAGAGCGGGGTCTGGTTCGGCTTGGAACTGTTCATGGCGTATCGGGGTTCGTGGCGCGGGGGATTTCGCCCCGGGACGGGAAAAGCTGTTACAGCAACTCATCGCGAGACCAATTCACTCTTGCAGTCTATGGTCTTTATCGGGTGTTGAAACATGGTTCACTCGGTGAGGATGCCCGCAAACTTCTTCGCGACGTGGCGGAATATTGCGAGAGAACAGTAACCCCAAAAAACGGTTTTGCTTTTAGTCGTCTCGACGGCGGCAAGGCGATCGTTTCAAAGATGTGGGAAAACGCTCCGCATGAGGCGTTGCGTCTGCCCATGATCTACGGGATCGCCTATGAAGCGACAGGGGAAGAACGTTTCCGCGAGCTGTGTGTCCGCTATGCCATTCCGGGGTTGAAACGGACGATGAGCCTTGATGCGGAGGCGAGCTGGTGGGACATCCCTCTTATTCAAATGCAACTTTCGCTTTGTTATTTTGCCGAAAGCGAAATAGTTCCTGATGCGGATTGGCGCGGGGTGATGCGCCTTGTATCTCAAATCGGTTGCCGGGAGTTGAAAAAACTGCTCGGCGAGGTGGAGTGCTACCGGGGACGCTGGAACGTTCCTTGCGGCGACTGGCGGATTCTGCCGATGCGTATCGTCCCTGAAACACTTTCAGAGCAAGGCGCGGTTTTCGACGAAAAAGTCTACCTTAACCCTTGCTTCAACCGGGAATTTGCGCAACCGAACGCTTTTTTGCGCGGTATTGGCAATTATCTCGGCTCCATCGCACTGGGCAGTGAAGTTCCGCTTTCGTTAGTGGAACAAGTCGCTAAAATTCTTGCTCCGTTGGATCTTTGTAACTGTACCGGAGCAGGAACAGTATCGCTGACACACGGTTTGTCGTTGACCTTGCAACAGGATATATTAACCAAAGAATCCCGAAAAAAGGAACTGCAACTACAGGGAGAAAAAGTATGAAACGGAACTTTACTTTGATTGAGCTTCTGGTCGTGATCGCGATTATCGCGATTCTCGCTTCAATGCTGCTCCCGGCTCTGAATCAAGCGCGGGAAAGAGCCAAAGCCAGTAATTGCGTCAACAACCAGAAACAAATAGGAGTCGCCTTGATGAGTTACGCCGACGACTACGGCGGGCTTATAGCCAAGCGTACACGTAAAAGCTCCAGTAGTATGCCTCCGTGGAGACAATTTTTAGTGGAGGGTAATTATATGCCTACGCAAAAAGTCGTCAACACCTGGTTTTTCTTTAATAAAAGCATGTTTTGCCCCTCCGTTCCGAAAAATCCTCCCTATCCGGCGGGAGGATCGACGAACATTTATTTTTATACTTACGGGATGCTCGATTACAATAGCGATGCCGATTTCTCCTCGAAGCAGGATGTCCTCGGCAAGTTTCCGGTTGAGGTCTGGCAGATGAATTACTTTTATCGGACTTCGGCGGTCAGACTGCCGTCGACAACACCGCTGGTTGCGGATTCCGGCTATGTAGCGACTGACACCAACTTCGGTCTAAATTATGCGTTGGTTCGCCCCGATGTGTTGGAAAACAGCAAGACCGGGCTGTTTCTTATTCACTCTGGGAAGCTGAATGCTCTCTGCTTCGATGGTCACGTGCAGGGATATAATGAAAACGCCTTGAATTCCTCCCCGATCCATGTAAAAGCCGTTATTACTCAAGCCGGAATAGGCAAAACCTTGGACTGAAAGAGAAAAAATGCGAAATATTTTACTGATTATTCTAACTCTCGGTGCTGTACTCGTTTCGGCGATTGCGGAGGAAAAATATAAATTCACCGCAAACAACGATTGGATTCCGTTGGAATTCCAACGGGAAACAGTTAAAGGCGGAGCATTCGACTGGAGCTTCTTTCAAGATGCACCCGCAGGAAAATACGGCTGGGTCAAAAGTTCCGCAGATGGTGAACTTACTTTTGAAAACGATGCGCAAAAAAAACTGCGCCTCTACGGGGTCAACCTTTGTTTTACCGCGAATTTTCTCGATCAAAAAACGGTGGACAAGCTGGCGGAAGAACTGATCTACTGTGGTTACAACGCGGTTCGGATTCATCATCACGATGGTGATATGGTGAAGAAAGATTCGCCGGATTCCGTCACACTGGATCCTGAAAAACTTGCGCAGCTTGACTATCTGCTCTATCGGATGAAAGAGAGCGGCATTTATGTCACTACTGACCTTTACACCAATCGGCAATTTCGCCCCGGCGACGGCATTCCCAATGGTACCATGAAAAGCCTGTTCCTCGTCAGCGACGCAGCGTTGCAAAACTGGATGACTTTCGCCAAAAACTGGATGACCCACCGCAATCCCCACACCGGGTTGACTTGGGCGGAAGACCCCGCTCTTTTTTGCGTCAACCTTATCAACGAAGATTCAATCACCGATCAATGGAGTAAACCCGGCGCTAAAGAGCTTTTTCTTGCCAAGTTTGAAGAGTGGAAACAAAAACACAATTTCCCGAAAGCGGCTGCATTGAATTCCGATCGGCAATTTCGCCGTTTCTTGCAGGAACTTCAAGATGTGGCTTACGGCAAAATGCGTACTTTTCTCAAAGAAGAACTAAAGATACGAACAATGATCACCAGTTTGAATCATTCCGCCGACATACCACAGGCATTGATCAGGTCGCGTCATTTCGATCTGGTTGATCAGCACGGCTATTGGGATCATCCTACTTGGGTTGATAAACGCTGGCAATTGCCCTATAAATTCAATCAGAAATCGGTAATTACCGAGCAGGCCTCAATGCCGCGCTGGATGATGCCAGCCAGGATTTACGGAATGCCGTTGATCGTCACGGAATTCAGCTATTGCAACCCCAATCGCTATCGGGCGGAGTCAGGTCCGGTAATAGGAGCTTACGCCGCATTGCAAAATTGGAGCGGACTTTTTCGATTCGCATGGAGCCACGGCAATCGACCCATTGAAAAAGTCACGGGAGGCGTATACGGCTTTGACGCGGTGAACGACCCGCTTGCCCGGTTGTCCGACCGTATCGGGATTATGCTGTTCCGACGCGGCGACGTATCGTCCGCACAGCGAAAAATCGCCTGGAGTGTCAAAGATAACTTCTTCGATGGCGGCGGAATGTTCTATTTCCCCAACAAAACGTTTGCCAGACTTGGACTCTTTTCGCAGATCGGATCCGCCGTGAACGACAAAATCCCGGCAACTGCCGAAGTTATTACCGGCGCATCGGCAAATAACCCCTACAACCTCACCAACGGCGAGACCCGTAAACTCTATCACCAAATGGCAAAACAAGACATCGCCGAGAGTGACACCGGCGAAATTCGACTCGAATCAAAACGCCATCGGCTCACTATTGTTACAGAGCGTGCCGAAACCGTCACTCTGAATTCCGACAGCGGCGGCAACGGTTTAATGAAAGTCCGCAACGCGGAGGGGTTTCAGACCCTTGCCCTGTTGTCGCTCGACGGGAAGCCGCTCAAAGAAAGCAATAAAATGCTTTTGATTCAACTGACCGACATCGTCGGCGATGGAGCTGTTTTCGACTCGCCCGAAAAACGTATTCTCTATTATGGTGGAGGCCACCTGCTATTGTTGCGTCGCAAAGCCCAGATCGTACTGCCTTTCTCGCCTGCTTTAATATCGGCTCTGAACGCCGATGGCAAAGTCGTGGGCAAAATAAAGGGCGAATTCAACAAGGGTGAATTCAAATTTACCGTTGATCCCGGGGCTTTCCCCGGGGGAGTCATGGCATATTCTTTGACTCGATAACTATGGGCTTCGGAGAAGGTCAAAACCATTTCCGAAGCTTGTAAATTTCTTTACGTGGGAAAAAGCAGTAGGACCACTTGAAAAGTCCATTGAATCCTGCTATTTTACACAAAAGAGTATCTCTAAAAACGGGCTTGAGGCAGCCTTAAATTAGTCAATTATGCAAGAGTTCTTACATCGACAATATCGTAACCGCAGTCCGTTGCAAAATTACATCAGGTTTTATTCCGCCTGGAAGAAGCGGTTTGTCCTGGTCTGGATAATGTTTATGATCAAGGCGGCACCGACTTACGTGCTGCCGGTTTTAACCGCCGAGGTGATTAATTTAATTACCAATCAGACCTTGCCGCAAGCGCAACTTTTTCGGCGGCTGTGGGAAATTCTCGCGATCGGCTCGGTGGTGGTTCTGCAAAATATCCCGACTCACATATTGTACGTGCGTTTAATGAGCGTACCCTGTCGCGCCGTGGAAATGAGTTTACGCTCCGCACTTTGCACCAGACTTCAGCACTTATCGATTCCTTACCACTCACAGATGAAGATCGGAACATTGCAAAGCAAAGTGACCCGCGATGTGGAGAGCATTGAAAACATGACCCGACTGTTGCTCGATACAATTCCGATGATTGTTTTCACTATTTTTTTCGCGATTGTCGTCACCTTATGCAAAGCTCCTGTTTTTGTTCTTTTCTATTTGGCGGCGGTTCCGTTGACGGTCACGTTGTTTTTGACTATCCGCAAAAAGATCATCGACAGCAACCGGGCGTTTAGGCAAAGTATCGAAGACATGGCAGGGCGTGTGAATGAGATGATCCGCCTGATTCCGATTACCCGGGCACACCATGTTGAAGATGTTGAAATCGATCGGGTCAACCGCAAGCTTGATCAAATCCGCAACAAAGGGCTTAGAGTGGATTTCATCACCGCGATCTTCGGCTCAAGCAGTTGGGTT
>JAISIP010000203.1 GCA_031261965.1 Victivallales bacterium
GTTTTGGATAAAATATAGCACAAAAACAACAAAAGTAAATCATAAAGCACTTAATATCAACGATTTCTACAACATTTTTATACTTTCTGGCGTGGTGGGGTTTTTAGAGATACCCTATATTCATCCCGCGCCAGGTGGATGCCCGACTCATTCAATTCCGAAATTGACAGCGGGAGCAAGTGCAAATACCCCATCTGATTTTCCCGCATCTGAGGCGACTCAAACCGAAAATGTGACTCGCAACTGTCTATTAAAATGACTTGCCCGTTTTTTTTGCGATTCTTCTCAATGATAGTTTTAATCTTGCCGAACAGTTGAGGTACCCGGTGAATTTCATCGATGATCACCGGGGCGGGGTAACGCGCCACAAACTCCCGATAATCCTGCCGGGCAAGCAAGCGAGTTTCGGGGTCTTCCAGATCGACATACGTGTAATCGGGGAATTGCGTCCGCGCCAGCGTGGTTTTCCCTGCGCCACGCGGACCGAGAATGGTCACTATCTGGAATTTTTTTACTAACCCCGATAATTTTTTTTGACATTTTCGTTTGATCATGAGTCACAACCACGTGTAACAATTTTTAGGCTGCCTCCAAAAACTGGCTTGAGTTACAAAATTGGCAGATTCACAATTTTTAGCCAAGTTTCCAGTTTTTAGAGATACCCTTTAGAAATACCCCCTATCCGCAACAAGTATAATTTATCCGCTTTAGCACAATTTTCAAGTTGAATCGAAAATTTGTGCTAAATAATATGTTTTTCACCCTATTTTACATTCAACATGAGAGAAATATTGCTAAGCAATGTATAGTTTTGGTCAATGCATTTATGCAAATACTGTGCAAATAGACTTGTTTTTTATGCATTTTTTTCTGTTTTTTTGCTTTTTTTACTTGCCGTTTGCAAAAAAACACGTCATAATAAACAGTGGAAACATCAAAAGCAAGAATTATCCGAAATTAAAACTAAGGATTTTAAGGGAATATGAATATGGAACTTGTCAATCGCACCGCAATCGTCACCGGAGGAGCTTCTGGAATCGGTTTGCTCGCCTGTCAAGAACTTGCCAAGCAAGGAGCAAATGTAGTGTTGCTCGATTTTAACGGTCAAGCCGCCGAAGAAGAAGCCCAAAAAATCAACGCTTCAGGCGGAAAAGCGATCGCCCTCGAAGTCGATGTGCGAAATCACAAACAGGTTCAAGCTTGCGCCGATCGTGCGCTCAAAGAGTTCGGCTCCATCGACATATTGATCAACTGCGCCGGCGGCAACGCCGCACGGGTCTACAACTATTGGGGTCCCTGGCAGGATATGCCTTACGAGGCAATCGATTGGGGCATTGACGTGAATCTCAAAGGGGCGGTCTTTTGCGCCCGTGCCGTACTTGGAACCATGATTGATCAAAAGCGCGGGGTGATCGTCAACGTCGGCTCTATCGACGGACTTACCGGCGCGACAGTCGGAATCGAATACAGCGCATCCAAAAGCGGAATGATCGCTTTTACCAAATCGCTGGCACTTTGCGGCGCGCCTTATTCTGTTCGTTCGGTCTGCGTCGTCCCCGGACCGGTGCTTACCCGCCCGGCGATGGCGAAAATGAAGACTCCGCTCGGCCGCGCCGCCGAGCCGATCGAAATTGTCAATCTGATTTTGTACCTTTGCTCGGACAAAGCGGCATTTATCACCGGCTCAACTCACTTGATCGACGGCGGTCGCGCCTGCGGGGGTATGGCATGAAAACTTACAAGGTCGCAATCGTAAAAGATACTTCCAAAAAAATGCTCGGTTTGCACGGGTTGCAGACGGCTTTTCGAGGGCTGCCCAACGTCGAAATTTGCGCTTTTGTCGATCCGAACAGTGAAGATATTGCCGAGCGTATGGCTTTTGTCGGGGCGAAAAAACATTATACTTCTATGCGTGTTATGTTTGAAGCCGAGAAGCCGGACATCGTGATTTTGACTTCGCGCCACCCCGAAGATCACTTGGAGCAGATTCGTATGGCAAGCGAATTTAATTGCCATATCTATTGTGAAAAATCGCTGGTTGACGATTTGGAAGAAGGCGATGAGATCTTGCGTATTCTCGCCAAAAGCAAGGTAAAACTCTGCATGGCTCACCCGGTGCGTTACGCCGAGCCGTATATGGCGATGAACCGCATGATCAAAGAGGGCGTAATCGGTACACCGGTGAGTTTTATCGCCCGGGGTAAATGCGATCATCGCGGCGGCGGCGAAGATATGATTGTGTTAGGTACGCATATTCTCGACTGGCTGATCCATCTCTTTGGTCAAGCAGAAAACGTCTATGCCGACATTACCGTTAACGGAAAAAGCGCGAACAAGGCGGATTTGACTTCGAGCGTTGAACCGATCGGACCGTGCATCGGGGACTCGATTTACGCAATTTTTCGTTTCTCCGGTGGGATTTGCGGCAGCTTTGAAACTCATCGCGGTTTGTACGATGTCAAAGTCGGCAACTCCCAGATGGGCTTGACCGTAATGGGAACAAAGGGGTCGCTGTCGTTGCGCTTTGAGGATTTCCACGAGCGAAAACTCTTTATCTGCCGAACCGCCGTCCCCCCTGAGAGCGGTGGTAATTTTGAGGAAGTCCCGGTAACTGACACGCGAAATATTCCCGGTGCCGCGCCAATTGATTACTCCGTGTGCAATTTCAAAGACTGTCCGAGAGTTCCCAACTTTCCCGAAGCGAACCGTTACGCGGTTTGGGATCTAATGCAAGCGATCGAAGAAGATCGCCCGTGCGTCTCCAATGCGCATAACGCGGTTCAAACCCAGGAGATGATTCAGGCGATTTATCTGTCGCATTTAACCGGGAAGCGGGTCGAACTGCCCTTAAAAGAGCGGCGTCATCCATTAAAATGAAGGAACAATCAATGAGGCTACCTCTAAAAACTATCTTGTGTTTAAAGTTACCCGCTACACTTGTTATCACATTTTTGGGATTTGCCGTAACTTGCGCGGATGCCAATGCCGAAACCGGGTATCTCCCCTACCGTTCCGTTGCCAATGCTCCGAGCATAAAAGGGAAAGCCACCGGCTTCTTTCACCTTGAGCAAAAAGACGACAACCGTTGGTGGATTATCGACCCTGAAGGGCAAGGTTACGTCTCCTTTGGCATCGACCACTGCAACTATCGCGGTCACTTCTGCTATAAGCTTGGGTACTACATTTATCGCAAAAACAACGACCAGCAATATAAAACTCCGGCGGAAAAAGCCCAAAAGTTCGATGCCGCCGCCGACCGCCTCGCCCGCGATGCCGAAGCCGGGCCGAATCCCCCAGACTATGCGGTTCGCTGGGGCGACGACACCGAAAAACGGTTGCGGGAATGGGGATTTAACGCGATGGGCTCCACATGTGACGAACAGTTTTCCAAACGCGGTTTCGTAACCCGACCGCTCCTGCGCATGTCCGAAAGTTTCGCCAAGCAAGGATCAGACTATTGCATCGCCGAGCATAAACAGCGTGCCAGCACGGTGTTCCCCAACGTATTTCACCCCGAATTTGCCGACTTCTGCGAAAAGTTCGCCGAGGAGCGTTGCACCCGTTTCAAAGACAACCCATGGTATCTGGGCTATTACATCGACAATGAATTGGCGTGGTGGGGACGTTCAAATCGAACCTTGCCGGTCGGGCTTTTTAACTTGACCATGGGCAAAGAGCCGACTCACACCGCCAAGATCGCGCTGCGCGATTTCCTCAAAAAAGAGAGCGACAACGATATAGCGAAATTCAATGCGTTTTGGGGGACTTCACTGAACTCTTTTGACGAGATTTTAAATCTGAAAAAACTCCCGGAATCGACCAAAGAACAGATCGCCGCCAAAGACCGTTTCTTAGGTCTGATCGCCGAAATCTATTTTTCAACCACCAGCCGGGCGATTCGCAAAGCCGACCCCAACCACCTGATTCTCGGTTGCCGGTTCGCCGACATCAACGGAGCGGGTTCGCCCAGCGTCTGGAGAGCGTTGGGAAAATATTGCGATGCGGTTTCAATCAACTTCTATCCATCCGCCCAGCTGGATGAAAATTGCGTCTACCCCGGTGTCGATTTCAAGGGGGAAACCATGGATGAAGCGTTCCAGAGATTGTACAGCTACACCAATAAGCCGATGTTAGTGACCGAGTGGTCGTTCCCCGCGCTGGATTCCGGGTTGCCCTGTACCTGGGGTGCCGGTCAAAGATTTAACACTCAAACCGAGAGAACCCGAGCCACCAATCTCTTTGCCCGCACTATGCTCAGTGAAAAATCGGTCGTCGGTTACGACTACTTTATGTGGTGTGACGAGCCGGCATTGGGTTTGACTCCGCAGTTCCTCGAAAACTCCAACTACGGGCTGGTCAACGAAAAGGGCGAAGCGTACAAAGAGATCACCGAGATGTTTACCGAATTGCACAAACACCCCGAAAAATACCGCCTCGCCCCGATGCCGAAACGACGCAAACTCCCGGTATTGTCTTTCCCGAACGCACAGACGGTGGCGATGCGCCTTGCCGGAAGCAACCGCGCCGACAAATCCCAATTCCAAAAAAGCGGTGAGACTTACACCATTAGCAACTCCAAAATCAAACTTCAGGGCAAACTCGGTTCGGAATCGGCGTTCGACAGCATAACCTTAAGCGGCGGGCAAGGTGAAGTCGGTCCGTTTGAACTCTTGTTGCAGGAACGCGACAACGTCGGCGTGTCGTTTTGGCGCAAGCCGCGGAAAATCGCCGCCGTCACCGGGCGAAACTTACCGGACGGTTCGGCGGAGGCGGTCATAACCGCATTGGGCTGGCGTTATTTGCTGGTCGTACGCATTGTGTTACCGGCGAATTCCGAACAGTTTGTCTCCGAACTGGTCTCGGTGAAAAACATCAGTCCGACCGCCCTTGATGTCGTAGCGATATTTTTCCGCCTCACCGGTACCGATGCCTACGCCATAGGAGAACGCTTGCCGCCGCGACTATGGAAAGCTCCTCAATGGGGTTATTGGAATCGCGCCGATACCGGGTTTTTCATGGGGTCGGTCGCCCCGAACGGTTCGGAGTGCCGGGTGTATTTTCACCGCTCCGGAAAAAAGCGAAACGCCGATGCCCGACTGGTCTTTCCTACGGTTGTCACTCTGTCGCAAAATCAGATTTACCAACCTCAATCGACTCAAACCGGAATCATACTTCACATATTCGGCAAAGGAGGCAAAGCGGAATTCATGAGCGAAGCGTCAAAAGTAGAAAAGTTAATGCGTTAGATATTTCCCGGTTAAATGTGTTCCTGTCGTTGATAAAATTCAAAAAGGAGAGTTGACCATGAGAAAAGAGTCCGGCATTTGCTCCAAATCATTCACCCTTATTGAGCTGTTGGTGGTAATTGCGATCATCGCGATCTTGGCATCGATGCTGTTGCCCGCACTCAATCAGGCTCGGGAACGCGCCAAAGCCAGCTCCTGTCTCAGCAATATCAAACAATCGATGTCCACGCTGCAACTTTATATGAA
>JAISIP010000087.1 GCA_031261965.1 Victivallales bacterium
TAAAATCATATAAGTATCTCCTCTTCTTCTTAGCGGGCTTCTTCGGGCAACGCCATTTCAACGGCAATGCCCCGCGAGCCTTTGGCAAACACCAAATCGCCCCGGCGTGCTTTTTTTACAAAAATTTGCGCCTCAACTGCGGTGTTAAAATGGTGTTCCGCCCCGGCGTTTTGAAACTCCTTGCCTACGGTCGCAATGCGTGCGGCGGGGAACATTCGCTTGGCCAAGGCGAAAATTTCCCGATGTTCGTCGAAAGAATATGCTCCCAACTCAAGCATTTCGCCCAAAATTAGAATAAGCTGCTGACCGTTGGCGAACTCCGAAAGCTGCTCAAACGCCGCTTGCATACTGCCGGGATTGGCGTTGTAGGCATCGTTAAAATAGGTCACTCCGTCGATCTGTGTGATTTTGTTGCGCATTCCGGGCAAAAGCGTTTGCTCCAAACCATTTGCGATAGTTTGCGGGGCAACTCCCACGGATAACGCAACCGCCGCCGCCGCCGCCGCGTTGAGCGACTGATGTCGCCCGGCAAGACGCCAATTTACCGTGAAATGTTCGCCTCCCGGAAAAATCAGATCAAATGTGCTGCCTTGCAAGCGACCACCCCGATAATGCGATCTGACATCGCCGGAGTTTTCGCCGAAACTTAAGGTTTTAAGCGGGGCGGCGGCTTGTCGCAACAGCTCAATTCCGGGGCAATCCGCCGGAATCACCGCCGTCCCGTTTGGGGGCAAACCGCAAAAGATTCGACTTTTTTCGCGGGCGACTCCGTCAAGACTGCCTAAAAATTCGAGATGGCAAGGCGCAATGGAGTTGACCAACGCTGTTTGCGCTTGCGTACAAAGGCTCAACGGCTCAATCTCACCGGGGTGATTGGTTCCCATTTCGATTACAGCGTAGCGGTGTTCCGGCGTAAGTCGGAGCAGATTTTGAGGTACTCCGATTTGATTGTTGGTGTTTCCCAGCGTGTAAAGCACTTTTTCTTCCCCTGCATCGAAGCTGAAGATTGCACGCAACATCTCTTTTACGCTGGTTTTGCCGACACTGCCGGTGATGCCGACGAGTTTCAAGTCCGGGAATTTTCTGCGGTGCAAACGTCCGATCGCCTGATAAGCCACGAGCGAATCTTCGGTCAGCAGAACCGGAACCGGGCAATGCGGGGGAATTTTGTTTTGTTTTGACTTCGTCACGCAAAGGGCGACTGCTCCGGCGGCGATTGCCGCGTCAAGAAAGTCGTGAGCATCGAACTTCTCGCCCTCAAGTGCGACAAAGAGTTTGCCGTACCCGTCTTGCCTGGTGTCGGTAAAAACTCCATTCAAGCGCAAATCGATCGGCATAGAAGCACGCAACCATTCTCCTTCGGTCGCGACAGCTAATGCCTTGGAGTCAAATCCGTTTGAGAAGTCATTCATTGATATTTAAAACGTTGCGAACCGTGTCTCCGCGAAAAATCACCCGCGCTACATCCGAAACAGTGAGATAATACAGCCAGGTTTCGTTGCGTAAATTCGGCGTGCGTGCCGCCGGGGGCGGACCGTAGGCGAGCAAAACATCGCGACGGGTCATACCGGCGACCACTTGCCCGGCTTTGATTCGCTCCAGTGTGGCGGAGGGAATATCTTTAAGCATTTCGCCTGGGGGCGTGGTGGTAAATGTGTCGGAAAGATAGTCGCGCAAAGTGCAGAGCCGGTAGCCGGGGTCGAATTCAATGGAGTATTTTTTGCCGGACATATCGCGAAAAGTGATCGTGCTGTTGCCTGAAATCATACTGTACGAGGTTCCCAGCGGCTCGATTTCGCTGCCCAGCGGCAAAAAAGTCCCCTGCTGAATATTTAGACAGCTGATTTTCTCCGGGTTCAGATACCAGAGATTGTAACGGGTATAGATTTTTTCATTTTGCTTTTGCTGCAAAATCTCGGACATCACTTCGGGGTCGGCGCAACCTCCCAAGTACAGCGCGGCAAGAACCGCGAACAATGTGAACAATCGTTGACGCATAGAAATTACTCCAGTTTTTAGAGTGCCTAAAACAACGAAAGATAATTTATCATTGCAAGAGCTTTTTGTCAATCGTCTTACCTCATAGCTATCTCTAAAAACCGGAAACTTGGCCGAAAATCGCATCTCGCATTCGCATATGTCGATTTTTTACCTCAAGATAGTTTTTAGAGATACCCTAATCCGAAAAAAAAACGTTTTTTTATAACAAAGGGGTTGACAATCCATTTGTATTGTGGTATAATTATTACCATAAGAATCGATTCTTATAGTAAGGAACGAAAGCATGCGAGTAACCTTGAAAGACGTTGCGGAACGAACGGGGGTTTCCCGTTCGGTGATCTCAATGTACCTCAATGGCGATTGTCGGGTATGGCTCTCAGATGAGAAGAAACGGCGGATTGACGCAGCGGTGGCGGAACTGGGATACCGCCCCTCGGCGACTGCACGCGCCTTGCGGAACGGCAATACCCGCATGCTCGGCATGGTCGTAGGCGGTATGACCGACCCCTACTTCGCCCGGCTTGCCGAAGCTTGCCTTTTTTATGCCGACAAACGTGGCTACCAGTTGCTGTTGTCACTGACCCTTTGGAATCCAGAGAAAGAACGCACCTGTCTTATGAGCTTGATTGAACGCCAGGTGGGCGGCATTATTTACGCTCCATATCCCTTTTTCAACGAGGAGTTTCGGCATAGATTGGAAAAGACCGGAATTCCATTGGTGCATTTCGATGAAATTTATCCCCATTTTCTTAGTGTCCGCAAAAAGACGACCGCGGTCACCGATGCGGTGAAAATGCTGATCCGGCATGGTCGCCGGGAAATCGCCTGCTGTGCTTTTAATTATGGATACGTCTGGCAAACAATTCGTGATCTTGGTGAAAATCATCAGATAAAAACCACTCTGATTGATATGGAGAAACAGACCAAAGAACAGGCGGTTGAGCTCTTGCTGAAAAATCGTCCGGAAGCCGTGTATTGCAACAGTGCAGTAGCTCAGGAACTGGTGAAACAGTTTCAGGGAACTAACTATCGTCCGGAGATAGTTACGATTTATCACTTCCCTTTCGACCTTGTAACCGACGAGTGTGTCACCGGCGTTATCGTCAGCAATCTTTATGAACGTGCCCGCACGGCGATTGAATTGCTTATCGAGCGCATTGAGAATAAGGACGATGACTTCCCATCCATCCGATATGCGCAAAACCGTTTCTATGAACGTGATGAATTTCTGAGTATTCAAAGTCAATTGATCGATACCCTACAAAAAGCGGAGGTAAGCCTGCCATGAAATCGAAGAAAAGTCATTTCACGCTGATCGAGCTCTTGGTCGTTATCGCGATAATCGCCATTTTAGCGGCGATGCTGTTGCCCGCACTCAATCAAGCACGCGAACGAGCCTACCGAAACTCCTGTGTCTCCAATGAGAAGCAACTCGGCAGTGCCATTCATATGTATCTCGGGGATTACAGTGACTACTATCCGATGGTGTCGAAAATCGGTGCTTGGACCGAGGCAAACGCCACTAACTCGACCGACTGGTGGAATATCGGCAGCTTTGTCTTAAATCGGCTTACACCGTATATCGTCCCAGGAGAAAGGCTGTGTTATAAAGGTTACGATGTTGAAAAACCTGTTTCCAAGGTGTTCGTATGCCCGGCAAACAAAAAAACAACCAACATCCGCAAGAACTACACCGCCAACCATTATGTGTTCGGCAGACCGAACAGCGAGGCGGTAGTTCACCCCCGTGGCAATCAGCTTCGGAAGCCGGGGCAACTCTTTCTTTTTGCCGAAGGAACCGAACATACCTTTGACTACAACACCGCTATTTTGAATATTCCGCCGAGAGCGGTATCGGTCGGATATTTCGATTTTCGACACGACATTGGCATGAATTTCCTCTTTGCGGATGGGCATGTCAATTATCAGGCACCGATCTATTGGGGAATCAGTTATGATACTCGTCTTAAAAACGAATTCTATTGGTATGAATATTAAGGATACCATTAACAAGAAAGGTTTTTTCGTCATGAAAAAAGCACTGTTTCTTTTCGGCGTGTTGTTCGCTCTCGCAAGTTATGCGGTCGAACCGTACGCAGTGTTCGGCAAAGCCGCGAATTTCAATACCTATGGCAACGCCAAGGCTGAACGGCAGGAAAACGGCACGCTCCGCCTCCAACTCGGCGGAGTCAACGACGGAAAAGGCGGGGCCTTGCAGTTCTTTTTGAAAGCGGGCGAGGTGAAAGCGGAAGAGGCGTACGACTCCGTCACCGTCACCTACCGGGGAGATGGCGGCACCGGCAGTTTTGTCCTTATTGTCACAACTGACAGCAAACATACCTATGTTTGGAACGGCAAGATCTGGGAGCCGTCGGCTGCTATAGCCTGTCATGATACCGGAACGCTGAAACGGGTTTTTCTTTTGAAGGACTTCCAATATGCCGGATCGGGGAACACGCAGGAATTGAAGCCGGAAGCAATTCGGAGTCTTCACCTCGCCATCGGTCCGCAACTGACAGACCCGTCCCGCAAGCTCATTTCTATTGAAATTCTCGGCGTGGCTTTTGAAAAAGGAGCAAAAGAAGAGTACACTCCCGCTCCAAAGGAATCAACCCAGGAGAAAGCACCGGCAAAACCTCTGCCGTCGCCGACGGTGACATCCCCCTTTGCCTACAACCTTCCAAGCTGGATCAACTGGGATGTGCAAAAACATTTTCAAAAAAACACCGCAACACGCAACTCCATTTCGCTTAACAATTATTGGCAGTTTCGACCGATTCCCGAGTCACTGGTCGCCCGGGTGATGAAAGAGCGAAAGGGGGTTCTGCCCCCTTTTCCCGAAGCCGTCCCGCAAGATGGATTTGATCAATACATCAGAGTTCCGGGTCGCTGGGACGGCAACGGTTATCGGATGCGTAACGCCGAAAAGAGTCCGATAACGAAAATCAACAACGAACTGCCCGCCGAATACACCCAAGGCTGGCTTCGACGAAGTTTTTACGCGCCGGAAACGTGGCGCGGTAAGAATATCCGCCTTCAGCTCGGAGGCATAGGCGAGCAAGCGGCGGTCTTCCTAAACGGAGTACCTTGCGGAAACTTCTCAAAAACAGGCGTCGCCGAAATTGGCGACGCTGTTTTTTTCGGGCAAAGCAACAATCTTTCTATTTTCGTGCAATATTCCACACTGCCGGTTTCGCCCACCCACGCCCGTCACAAGGAGTTTATGAATCCCGGCATGGGGGCGACCTGGTGGTACAACTGGCACGACGGAGCAGGGTTGACCGAAGATGTTTGGTTGCACGTTTTGCCCAAAACGGTGATGATGAACGATCTTCGCGCCATTCCGGAAGTTTCCAAAGGACGCCTCCGGGCGGACACCGAGGTGATCAACCACGACACCGAGTCTCAAAAGCTGATCCTGTCGGGAAAGGTACTCGACGGCGCGGAAACAGTGCTGGAGTTTCCCCGCGAAATTATAACACTGAAACCGGGCGAAACACTCCGTTGCGGACTCGACACTGCCTGGAATAACGCCGTTTGCTGGAGTCCCGACAACCCGAAACTGTACGACCTACAACTTACGCTCCGCGACACCAAGGGAAATATCGTCGATGAACTTCAGGATCGTTTCGGTTATCGTGAGTTGACGGTAAAAGACGGTGATTTTTTACTGAACGGCACGAAAATTCGACTGAAATTTGAAAGTTGCCAATTCCGCTTTGGTTCGCTGGAGGAAGACGAATTGCGCCGAATTCTGACCGAGCTGAAAAAGATGCACTTCAACGGCATTATCCTTGAGTCCATGAGCGAACGTGTTGTGCGTGTCTGCAACGAAATAGGCATGATGATCGCCATCCGTCACGTCATGCCATCGCTGGTACGCGGCGGAGTATATCTGCCGGGAGTTCCTAACCACGGCTACCCCTTTGAGGTTTATCTTTCCCCCCGCTTTGCCAAAGCAAAAGCGGAGCTGGAAAGCACGCTTGAAGAGATCGTTCGCACGTTTCGCAACTCCCCCGCCATTGTTATTTGGATGACCAATCCGCTCCTTTGTTGGAATCCTGAGTGGATCAACCCGAATCTCATCGATGTCGATCGACCGGAAAACGACCTTGTCCGGGCGACTATGGCGGAGGAACGCTTTCTTCGTGAATTCGATCCCACCCGCCTGACGATCCAAAGTATGAGCAGCAGCACCGGTTCGGTGATCACAGCCAACCCTTACCCGACTCTCAGCAACCAGCCGGATGAGTGGGCCGACTGGCCGATGCGCTGGTCCGAACGGAAGAAAAAACCGCTGATTTTAGAAGAAGTCAGCGTAACATTCGGCTCGAATTACGCCAATTTTCACAGCAAAAGCAAAAAACGCAACACAACCTGGGATGAGACGCGGCAAATGTTCTACGAACAGTCCGCCCGTTATTTCGGCGATGCCGTGTATGAAAGCAGTTCTCCCGACACGGAGGACTTCGATTGGTACTTTATGGTCGATAAAAAAATAAAGAACGCGCAAGAATCCTACTCCATTTTGAATCCGGCAACAACGAATGCGGTTGCCCTCTGGATCCGGCGTTGCCTCAGTGCCTGGCGGATTTACGACGTCAGCGGAATCTGGCCGTTTGACAGCATTTTTCTCTACTTTAATCTGGGAGAAAAGACCGTCGCAGATCTCCCTGAACCCGCCGACATAACCGCGCCGGGAAGCAAGCGCGATTTCGCCAATTCTCGCGATTATTCCCGACCAAACCGCATCCATGAGGAAACCAGGCGAATGCAGCAGCCTTTTCTCGCCTTTCTCGGCGGACGTTCGGGACGCTTCACTTCGCAGGAACACGCCTATACATCCGGCGAAACGGTGCAAAAACAGATGCTTTTCTCCAATGACGCTCCCCATCCGATTACCGTGACCGCCTCGTGGCGGATTGGTAAACTCGCTTCGGGCAACTATCAAGGCGTACTGCAAGCCGGCGAGGTCAAGCAAATTCCCTTTGAATGGATCGCGCCTGAAGTCACTGCCCGTAGTGAATATCAATTGGAATTCCAGGCCGAAGGCGATGGAATTGTTTGTAAAGATTCACTTGCGCTACAAGTCTTTCCGGCGGAAGCATCCCGCCCGAAAAAGGCGGTTGTCCTTTATGACGAAAATGGTTTGGCACGCGAAATGTTCGCAAAACTGAAGCTCTCGTATGGCGAAGACTGGAACTCCCTTGCTCCCGGGGGAACGCTGGTGGTCGGACCGGACTCATTTTCGGCTGCTTTTCTCGCCAAAGCCCGTGTCGCCGGACTCGAAAAACAACTGAAAGACGGCGTATCGCTGCTTATTCTCGAACAGTCGGATAAAGGCGCAATGAAAGACTATTTGGAAGAACGCCGGGTGCGTAATGTCTTTATTAAAGATGCGAACCATCCGATTCTCGCCGGAATCGCCGCCGGCGACCTCCATCACTGGCGTGGCGAACCGGCCTTTCCCGAACCGTATCCAAATGAAAAAACCGCAGTTAACGGTATGCGTTTTATGCGCTGGGGGACGGAGGGTGCAGTATCCTGCTTCGTTCTCGACAAACCCGATACCGGGCGTTTCAACGTGCTACTCGATGCCGATGCCGACCTCTCACGGGCGGCATTGCTGGAATATCCGGTGGGTAAAGGGCGGATTGTATTTTGTCAACTCAGTTTATCGAACCGTTGCGGAACAGACCCGGTTGCGACCCGCATCGCCGAACAGCTTTTTGCCTATCTGGAGAACCCCGAAGTATTTCCAGAGATTCCGGCGGGTGTAGCGGGCAATGGTAAGTTGCTTAAAGAGCTGGGATTTCGTCCGTCTGCTTTTGACCCAACCCGGCACCGTGTCGGGGTGTGGACTTCAGAATCAAAAATTCCGGCGGCGACACTTCGCGCTTTTGTCGAATCCGGCGGGACGTTGCTGATTTTAGGAGCTGATGCCAAAGCAATAGCAGACCTCGATCTTCCCTTTACCCTCACTGCCGAACGGGAAAAAACCCGCCTCGGCGATTGGCCGAAGAATTGTCCGTTGCTGCGCGGACTCGGAAATTCCGATTTCTATTTCAATCCCGCTGTTTCGTTGACCGCATTGAAAAATTGGCCGAAGAATGCGCAATTCAGCTCGAAGCTTTTCGGTTCGGTTCCGTACGGCAAGGGACGGTATGTGTTTCTTGCGCTGAAATTATCGGATTTCAAGGAGGAGTCTTCGCAAATCAAGGTTCGCCGGATTATTTCGACCGTGCTTTTCCGTCTCGGTGTTCCCGCCGAGGATCGGGTCGATTTCGCCAATCTTCCCGGCGATATTCTGCTCACCGGGGTGAAAGTGCCGTTTCAAACCGACCCCGATTCAACCGGCATGGAAAAAGGCTACCTTCGACCGGAACTGGATGAAAATAACTGGAAATCCATCGTTATCGGTAGCCCCTGGGAGGGGCAGGGCATCACCATGCCGAATTTGCATTACAAAGCCCCGGACGGACTTCCCTACGACGGCGACGCATGGTATCGCATTGGCGTTATCATTCCTCCTGAGTGGCGCGGTCGCGAACTCTATTTTGACGCGGAAACGATCGATGACCTCGACTGGGTCTACTTCAACGGAGTCCTCATAGGTGAAACCGGTCAGGAAACCCCCAACTATTGGAGCGTACACCGACGTTACCGTATTCCAACGGAATTGATCCGTTTCGGCAAGCAAAACCTGATTGCAGTTCGTGTACGCGATCTTCGCGGCAACGGCGGAATTTTGGGAAAGGTCAGAGTCGGTGGTGAAACCGAACGCCCGGCGAACCTCTTTTATAGCCGTCCTTCCCGGCTGATTTTCGACTTTGACCCCAACACCTGGAGGCAGTGGTAAAAGTAGCAATAAGCTTTTCAAAAATCCGATATTACCCGTGTAATGCCACCATCTATCAACAGCGGCATTACAAAGTTTCAAAGCGACAAAATCGCGGGTAAAATAGTTTTGCTATCAGTGGTCCGACTTGAAAAAAACAGTTTGCATGATATGTTACGTTACATGCAGTTGTTAACCATAAGGGACGCATGAAATACAAGACACAACCTCAATGCTATGTGGTTGCCGGTCCAAACGGGGCAGGGAAAACTACTTTTGCCCTGAAATATCTTCCGCGAATTGCATTCTGTCATGATTTTATTAACGCCGACGAAATAGCGAAAGGGTTGTCGCCTCTTGATTTTGATGCAGGTTTGTTAAAGGGCAGCAAAATCTTTTTAGAAACGCTCAAGCAAAAGATTGCGCAGCGAAACGATTTTGCCTTTGAAACCACTCTTTCCGGGCGAAGCTATTTGCCTCTAATTCAAAAATGGCGTGAATCCGGTTGGAAAGTTATTTTGATTTATCTGTACATTCCGAATGCTGAATTTTCTAAAGCGAGAGTTCAGCAGAGGGTTTTGCAGGGAGGACACAATATTCCATTGGCGGATATACTCAGACGCTATCCTCGAAGCATACGAAACTTGTTCGAATATGCTAATGTCTGTGATCGCACGCTTTGTTTGGACAATACCGGCAATAAAATCATTTCCATATTTGAAAAACGCTATGGACAACCTTTGAAAGTCCATAATATCGAATTATTCTATCAACTGCAAGGAATGATAAAAAATGAGCGATGAAATGAAAAAAGCAGTCGAAGCTTTGCAGGAAGCCGTTAATGAAGAAATGGAACGCAAGGCGAAGCTCGGCTACAAGGCGGTTATTGGTGACAAATATGGAAGACCGAAACTGGTTTCCGCGAAATATCTTGTCCGAAAACAGAGAGCCTCCAGTTGTGCTTCCAAAGCGACTGATTAGAGATACCCTAAAGGCTACCTACAGAGATACCCTTAAAGCAATGTGTTATTCTTCGGCGAAACCGTATGTTGCGCAAATCGTATGTCATAATTTTGTCGGCGGTTTGGTTTTAAACGGCGGCGGGAACGGGGCGATTTTGGGCGAAAACTCGGCATCGCGATGGATTTCAATTTGACGATGACAGCTGGGACACTCGGCGAACATGCCGAGCCACTCTTCCTTGGCTTCGATTTTTTGCCTGCAAAACACACATCTGAATTTAAACGTCGCCATATTTTCCTGTCTTCTCCTATAATGCCGAAATCAACGCGCCGAGAAACGAGTAAAAACGTTCGACGCTATCTATATCGACCCTCTCGGACGGGCTGTGAGGGTCGAGAATGGTCGGACCGAACGAGATCATCTCAAGCCCGGGGCGTTTCCCTGCGAAAATCCCGCATTCCAACCCGGCGTGGATGACTTTAACTTGCGGCGAACTCCCGAAAAGTTCTGAGTATAGCGTACAGGCAATACGCAAAAGCTCGGAGTTAATCGAAGGTGTCCAGCCCGGATATTCATTGTCCACGCATGTTTTCGCGCCGATTGACTCAAAAAAGCCGACGATCAGTTCGGTTGCTTTGCGCCGTTTGTCGTCAGATAATCCGCGTTGACTGCTTCTGAAAATCAGAATCCCGTTTTGCTCCAATACCGCAGCCAGATTGGTGCTGACGCCGGGAACGTCAAAGCGCGGATCATACTCAAGGACTCCGTCCGGGCAAGTTGCTATCGCCTGAACGATTTTGTGTTGAAAATCCTCCCGAAAAACCCGCGCCGGAAGCGTTGTATTTGTGAGTGTTATGGTAAATTCTTTTGGCAATCGATATTGGGTGCATAACTGCTTCTTTAACTCATTTAAGCGTGCAATCACGCTTTCGCGATCGCGAGGGTCGAGAGCCACCGCCGCAGTCGCTTCGCGGGGAATCGCGTTGTCCAGCGAGCCGCCCTGCATGGAAGCCACGCGCAACGACTTTGCCGCTTGCAGTGCCAGACCGAGAAAAATCACCGCGTTACCGCGCCGATCGGAGATATTGCACCCGGAGTGTCCTCCGGCAAGATTGGTTATTTCGAGAATCGCCCCTGCCATACCCGGTGGAGTCGGCTCGGTTTCGATCGGCAAATTCGCCTCAAGCCGGGAACCCCCGGCGCAACCGATAAAGAGTTCGCCCTCGTCTTCGGAGTCGAGGTTCAAAAGGTAATCCCCTTTGAGCAGCTCCGGGTCGATCGCCATTGCACCGTTTAGACCAACCTCTTCGGAAAGGGTGAAAACCGCGGCGAGCGGTCCGGAGCAAAAGCTCTCGTTGGTGAGCAACGCCAGTGCCGCCGCCACCCCGATTCCGTTGTCCGCGCCGAGCGTGGTTCCCGCGCTTGAATGCAAGTAAGAGCCTTGAATTTCGGTTGGAATTGACTCCAGGATGAAGTCGAACGACACCCCGGCTTTGGCTTGCGGAACCATATCAAGATGTCCTTGCAAGATAATTTGCTTGCGCTCCTCAAAACCGGGCGAAGCGGGGCGGTCGAAGCGCAGATTCCCAAAAGCGTCTTTGCTCACTTTCAGCGCGTGAGATTGCGCGAATGCGATAAGTTTTTTTGCCAAAAGTTTTTCATGTCCCGACGGGTGCGGAGTTTGACAAATCAACTCGAATATCCGCCAGAGTTCCCGTGGTTCGGGAAATGCTTCACTGTTTTTCATCGCTTTTATTCACCGTTTTCCAAGACGCTTTGTGGAATATATCACACATGGGAATGTTACGCAATACCAAGATTGATTTTTTGCAAAAACATGATATTGTAGAATATGAAAATTTTAAGGCTATTTATTTTTGTCTTTGTCTTTGCCGGCACGATATGGGCGGCGGATTCTTCGCCTTTTAAATGGCAAAGCGCGACTTCCGGCGACGAGTTAACGCTCACGGTTGAGGTTGCGCCGGGTCATTACTTTTATGCGAACGACTCGTTTAAGCTGAATTTTTCGGGAAAAAACGGCAGTGTTGTTTCTCTCCTGTCCGCCCCGAAACCGGAACTCGTTGACGATGAGTTTATGGGCAAAGTTGCGGTTTATCCCGCCGGAACGTGGGTCTGGAAATTCCGGGGCGAAGTGCCGTTCACCGGGCAAATCGACTATCAGGGTTGCCGCAAAGGCAGCGAGACCGGGTCCGCACTTTGTTTTATGCCCGAAACAGTTGCGCTTGGAGCGACACTGTTACCCCAAACGCACAGCAATGCCGGGGAATTCCCTTTGCCCCAAACTTCGCTGGACGAGTTTAAGCTTGAACGTAAAGCACTCGGATTGCTTGACACCGCGCAATTTTGCGAGTTTCTTGCGCCGACCGGGGAAGCCGGGACGGTCAGGAGCAATGGAATAAATGCCAACTCCACGGTTTGGATCGTATTGCTGCTTACTTTACTCGGCGGAATCGGATTGAATCTCACCCCTTGCGTCTTGCCGATGATCCCGGTGAATCTGGCGATTATCGGCGCGGACAACGGCGGGCGAGTTTCGGGATTCCGGCGAGGATTGTTTTACGGTATCGGCATGGCGGCGACCTATGGGGTTCTCGGCGTGGCGGTGATTCTTACCGGGGCGCGGTTTGGGGAGCTGAATTCGTCAAGTTTATTTAATTTTATTGTAGCGGCGATTTTTTTAATTCTTGCTGCGGCGATGTTCGGCGTGTTCAACCTTAATTTTTCCGGCAAAATCAGAATCAGCCCCAAAAAGCTCAAGGGAGGAAAAGATGCCATTGCTTTGGCGTTAGGGGGGGTATCTGCACTGCTGGCAGGAGCTTGCGTCGCTCCTGTGGTCATCGGAGTGTTGTTGTTTGCCGCCGAACTCTACAACAGCGGAAACTATTTCGCGCTTTTTTTGCCGTTCTTGCTCGGCGTCGGCATGGCGTTGCCGTGGCCGTTGGCGGGGGCGGGGTTCGCGATTTTACCCAAACCCGGGCGTTTTATGCTGATAGTCAAAAATGCTTTTGGCGTAATTATTTTGCTTGCCGGGGTCTGGTACGCAATAGAGTGTTTCACGCTGTTGCCGGGGAAGTTTTCCCCTGAAAAAGAGGTCGCACAACTGGAGCAAAAGCTCGCCGAAGCGGCGAAATCGGGCAAACCGATTTTGATCGATTTTTGGGCAAGTTGGTGTAAAAATTGCAAAGAAATGGAGCGTGATGTATTTCCTGACCCTCAGGTTCAAGAGTTGCTAAAAGAGTATGTTACTTTGAAGTTTCAGGCGGAGAAAACCAACGATGCGCAAGTTCGTTCTATTCTTGACCGTTACGAAATCCCCGGATTGCCGGCATTTGTCATTCTTACGCCTAAAGGGTATCTCTAAAGAATCCCAATAGAAGTAGGTGTCATTCAAAGACAGGCGCTCGAAAATCCTTTGCTCCTCCCTGTTTTTTCCATTGCCGATATACAAAAACCATACCAACCATGGCGATTGAAGTAAAAACGAAATCCCAGATGTAAATATATCTGTAATCTCCGATAAAATCGATAAACAATCCTGCTAAATAACTGAAAATCAGTAACATTACCGAATTCGCCATGGCTCCGGCACTGCTGAACTGACCATATTTCTTAGCCGGATAAACTGCGGCATAAAGCGGAAGCGTGCTTATAGTTTGCAAGCTGTACACCACAGCCAACAGAAGACCGAAAATAAAAAATGAGGTCGTATCTTGTACCATGAAGAATCCGAAAAGATTTACAAAAATGACCGTTATCATGCCCACCATATAAATGCGAATCGGGTGAAAGCGATCCACCAACAGTCCGATGGGGAATGCCAGAATCAGCGTAACGATTCCACCATAGGAGCTAATGCGACCGTAAGTTCCGAGATCCATACCCAAATCCTCTTCGGCAAAGAAGATTTGAAACAGATTCCGACAGCAGACCGAAACGCTGTTCATTGCGGCGACCATAAAAAAGAACTGATAAAATCTTAGAGAGTAACATTCGCGAAAAAAGGCGCAAAAACTCTCGTAAAGTTTCCGCTTCCGCTTTTCCGGTGGCGGATATTGCCCCTCTTTTACATTGAAGCAGACCAACATAAACGCCACAAAATAAAATAAAGCAAGCACGGTAAAAACCCAATTCATATGTACTCTGCCCAACGGCAGGACATAGCGGTTGAACAAAAATCCCGTGCCGGCAGCAATGACACTCCAAAAGGACATGAAGCGGCCTAACACCTCATGCGGAAGTATATCAGGGGCGACATAGTAAAAAATCGAAGCAATAAAAAGATTGAAAACCTGAAATCCTGTGATCAAAATCGACAGCAAAACAATAATCACCGTCGCAATTTGAATTTTTGCCGGCAGATATTTGCTCAAGAGCGTGCCTAATTCGGGAGACCAACCGATCAAAATTAAAAGAACTGTCACAATCGGAGTGGCAAACATTAAAAAAGGCATACGGCGTCCGAAGCGGGTTCGGGTTCGATCGCTGGCGGAGCTGACAATCGGGTTTACGATAAAATTCAACATGGCGGGGATACTGCCGAGCAACAATCCGATATATGCGTTTGAGCTGCCGTATTGTTTTAACGGCAAAGGGAACAAAACCGGGAGGAACTCCATCAGACAAAAGGCGAAAATGCCGAAAAACATCCACGCAATAGTGACAAACAATCGCAGTTTAGTATAACTCAGCGTCCCTGCTTTCATGGGGAAAACATTTGACTTAAATAGCATGAAAATAACCTTTAGAGGTAGCTTTTAGAGGATACACCGTAGATTTCCTCAATCAGTTCCGGGCTACGTCCGATCATCTCCAAATAACGCGCCAGCAAACGTCCGGCAGAACCCCACTCGGTATTCGGACTCATGCAGCTGAAAAATTCATACGTGACAATGCGCTGGACTATTGGCGATGCCTCGGACAGTTTCATGTACAAAGTCCGATAGTCTATCTGCCGAAAAACTTCCGGCGGTTCTCCGTGTCCCGGAAATGGACGCTGAAAGGTTTCTATATTGCTCCATAGTTCGATGCCGCATTTTTTGAACAGTTTGCCGGCTTCCTCGTAGTAGTGCTTCAACCCATTGTCGCCGATTTTGCCGAGGGTACATTCAGGAACGGCGATTGTGTCTTGGGGAGCGCAATAGTCGAGTAGTCCGGCGACCGGTTCAAAGAAATAACGACCGTAAATGTCGATCCATTGCTCCACCGAATATCTGGTTGTCATATCGCCAAGCGGACCGCCGAAACTCGGAGACATGAAAGTTTTCTTTTCCGGAAAATTTTGCCGTAGATGTTGCAATACTCCGATGCAAATATCGAAAAAATTGAAATGCCACGGCAACGCTTCTAAGCTAACGTACAAACCTTTGAAACATGGGTGACGGGAGTATTTGGCGACTGTTCGGTCATAATATTGTTTGTTGTCGTCTATCTCTTTTTTCCAATCGCCGAGGTGAAGGTTGGTAATGCCGATCGGACCGCCGAGGTAGACTGTCATGTCATATTTATCGCCGAGTCGGAACACCATGTCCAGCAAACATTCATCCTCAGGCCAGGTAGTGGAACGCGGATCTTCGGCGGAAATATGACAATTGCTTTGCTCGACTTCAGTTCGGATGATAAACAATTGGTCGATTCCGATCGCTTTCATCATCCGGAAATCCTGTTCCCACTCCCGCAACCCGGCGTTGGCGATGCCGGTATCGGAAATGAGCATATTAACGAAAGTTCCGGTGATCGGCTTTACATGTTGATTCAACATTATTTGTATCCTTTTTCTGACCATTTTGCCACACAAAACGACCGGGTAGATTTCTCCGAATCTTCGTCGAGAAAACTACTGGTCGGGCAAATCCGTGTAAATGCGATCATCGTGGGGGATTTATGGTTGCTGTGTTTTTTCCACCAGCGAAATATGGTCGAACCACGCGACACCATCGGCACCGATCAAGGCGCATTTGATGAACGACTGGTGCGGAGCAACGTTGGTTTTTGGCCCGGATGTGAATTCAAAGCTCTGATAAATCCACGGAGTTGAGCCGATAATGGGGTTCATCGGAAACCACAGATTTTTGTCATCCCAGATATTTATAAAAACACCGGCATGTTCCGTCCGCGGCGTTACGTTTTCGCAACGGACAAAGAACGACACTTCGTAAAGGGTGTTCGGCTTCATTGTCGGCAGATGTTGATATGGTCCCGGATACTGATCAAGTGCTACATCTTTGGCCTCGACACGCAGGCTTTTGCCACCGGCAATGAAAGAGGTTTCATCAAGATTGATTTTTGTGCCGGGGATGACATTGAACGCGGAAATCCATTGTCCGAAGACATTGTGTCCCTGGGGAACAACCGCGAAATCGCCGTCTTTGACGATGGATCGGCTGGGAAAAGCCTTGTACAGAACTGTGCCGAAATGTTCGATTTCATGGTATTTGTTTTTCAGGAACGGACTCCATGTGTAGAGTTCAGTGGGGTGATTTTTCCGAACGCGATTCCGATTCAGATTCAGTACGATGGCATCGGGATTAAATTCGCCAAGATTTTTGCGGGGAATGGAGATATTGACTTGATAGCCTCGCTCTGTGGTACGTATATCGATTTTCGCCTCGCTTTGCCAAGATAAATCCGGCAGAAGGTTGCTCCCGTTCGCTTTATAGGCGGCATCAAACAGCGAGCCGACGGAATTGACGATCAGATGATAATAGCTTTTGCGGTCGGCGGCTGGGTTTAGAAAGATTTCCACGCCGTTGTCTTGCCAGCAATCCTCGTCATCGATATTCCGTTTGGCGGCGACAACGTCTGCCATGAATGGTTCTGCACAATCAAAAGTAATATGCAAATTTTCCTGATCTGATTTCAGCGTGGCGATGGTCTCGACCGGTGCGGCGGGCGATTTGCCGAATACTTGGAGACGCAGTGGCGAATCGATGGCAATTTTGAACGCGGCGACAGTGTCGTTGGTTTGCCGATAGCTCTTTGCCGCTGATAGCAACGGCTCCAGAAATGCGCTACGCATATATTCAATTCGTTTGCGTTCGGTGCTGCCGGCGGCGGTCAGCCGAAGAGCCTGATCAAAATCGGCGGTTATGGAAGACAGTTCAGTCGGTGAATAGATTTTGGACCACAGTTCGTTGTCCGGCGGAACAACGCTGACTGGACCGATATTGGTTTCAACCGTTTTTCCGACAATATGTTCCATCCAGATTGACTCGAAGCGATTGAACGCTTTTTCCATCGCCGCCGCGCCGGGGCCGAACATCAGCAAGTAGTGTTCCTTAAGTAGAGAATCCACGTTCACATTGTTGTCCCAGCAAACTTTGGCGAAGACATAGTAATTAAGATAGTGGTAGATCAGTTTGTCGGTTTCTGACTCCATAAATGCGCCGACAATATCATTTTTCAGATCGGCGTAATATTTCCCGATGGCGCGGGGTGTAGCGGATGGAATTCCCGGCATGGCAAGATTACCGAATTTGTTGCTGTAATTCCACAGCCATACTTTGCGGTTGATCTTTTTATTCCAATCACGGATCAATTTCAATTGAGTCGCAGTGTCATTCGGTTTCCATGCCCCGGTGGTGCCAACCATTACCATGATATTGTCCGGTAATTCCACGTTCGGCACTTCCCCATAGGGGTTGTACGCCATTTGCGTGACATATCCCGGAATATTATTTGCTTTCAGGCGGTTGGCGACGGCGGCGGTCTTTTCCCAGATGAAATTGCTGGAAGCCTGATCGTTATTGAAATGCTTAACGCACTCCGGGCAGCGGCACGGCTGAAAAGCATCCTGTGGCATCATATTGAAAACGCCCGGATATTCTTTCGCCGGTCTTAGAAATCCGCTCGGATCCCAATCTGAATTGCCCCACTGGGTAACAACACCACGCACTGACGGTTCTTCGCCGCGCAACAACGATTCGGCATCCAAATAGATTTCGTCTATAATTTTGCTGCTGTAACAGAGTTGCCCGGGGAAACGCAGAGCCGGGTCGTTGGCGCGATTCCCGTTGGAGAGCAATGCAAAATATTCAGGATGACTCTTGCCGAAACGTGCCAGATAACCCAATCGGCTCAGCCCATGGTTGTTCGGCACATAACGGGTTTCCATGCGCAAATAGGAATAATATTGATTTTTTTGAGGGCTAATATGCGCCGCATAAGGATCTGTACGCGGTTTTTCGTCGTCCCATTGACCGGAATAAACGGAATATTTCCTCGTCTCGTAGTCCGGGCGGTCGTAAATATCGATTTCAGGAATTGACAACGGACGGGGGGACGGCAGATATATGCCGTTTTCACCGGGGAAATAGAAACGGACACCACCGAATCTTTCCAAAAAATCATAGACACCGAAAAGTGTTCCGCGTTCATAGAGTTGCCCCCAGACACCGCTTTTTGCAATTTGATATTCCGGGTCGGTCTCAGCGGAGTCTATTCCTAAGATATAAACGGCGTTACCAACGGTCTTGATGATAAAAGCATCGCGACGCAAAGTTTCGTCCTTGATTCCGGCGTTCCGCGAAAATGGCGAGATCCCGATGAAAAATTGGAATTTGCCCGGAGTTGGCACATTGACGATTGGAATCTCGATGCGCAATAGCGCGTTGAGGTAATTTCGCAATTCAGTGGCGGCATAGCGGGTGACCTTGGAGGCGGCGGAATCCACAACAATTTCCGCCATGCCACTCTTTTCCGGTTCCAACGCAATTAATTTCCCGGAAAACTTAATGTTTCGCGCCGGGCGGGCGGAACCCTGGAAAAATTCATACTGACCGGCGGTAGCGACACCGAGGCTCAACAGCAATGCCAATTCCATCAATAATTTTTTCATCATGTTCTCCATTATGGGGTTTCTGAATAAGTGTATTTCGCGCCGGACTGGGTGAATTCAGCCACACTGGTGTTTTTTACGTGCAAATCCATCCAGAGCGTGTTGGCTTTTTGGTTGTGACGGAAGTCAATCCAACCGGCGGTGCCGGTACCCATCGGGAATGTGTTGATGCTGAAACTCATTATGTTGTGATAGTCGTCATCTCCTTCGGTAACATAGAGGTAGGCGGACGGACGACGCATCTTATCCGGACGCGCCATGTAATGGAACGTAAGTCGCCAGTCGGAGTAATAATTGGTCGCGTAACTGTAAAAATGGAGATCCCCGTCGGCGACCATGTGCGAATTGTCCGACGGGCATTGCAACACATTGCGGGGAGGCATGCCAAGGTCACCGATTTTATCGCTCCAGACATACGGGATATTCAAATAAGTACGCATCGCCCATGAATAAGTGCGGTCACCGGCAGTATCGACGAGTCCGGGGTATGGCACCTTGACTCCGCTGATGACACCCGGCAGAAATCCCGCATAGTCGTCTATGTAGAAAGCGATGGCAGTCCCCTGTTGCTTGAGGTTATTGAGGCAACTGGTCTGCCGCGCCCGCTCGCGAGCCTGATTGAGTGCCGGGAGCAACATGGAAGCGAGAATCGCGATTATCGCAATAACGACCAGCAACTCTATGAGAGTAAAATATTTCCGTGTTTTCATTCCCAACTCCTTGTGTTTTAGAGAAATCGGTTATAAAGTTTTTCCCACCGAAAATTCAGGACTCGGCGAATGGCAACCGCGATCAACCGAATTGCCCGCGATTCTTTGACACAGGATATTTACCGCCATCTTGCCGACCTCGATTGGCTTGCTTTGCAATGCGGCGATATCCGCGTATTCCGGGACATACCGCCAGGTGTCGCTGGTCCCCAGAAAGCCATCTACCCCGGTGGCTCCGACGACGGGAAAAAACTGAATGACATCGCTGATGAGCAAACACTTGCCGGGTGGCATGTCAACGGCGGAACGACGAATGTCTTTCATTGATTTTTCGTGAGGAACCAAATTGCAACCCGGAATCACCCGGAAATTTGCGGAGGCGATTCCATTGTCCGCTATGAACTCGCAAAACGCATGGCGCAGTTGCTCAAGCAAACTGCCCGGCATGGCGAATTCGCTGAGTGCCAAAATGTAATTGCTGTAATCAAGGCGCATCGCCAGATCCAACGCCATTTTTAAGGCAGCTCCCAACGCAGGAAACACCGAATCGACTTCCGTGAGTGTACTTTTGCGGTTCACCACCACCATCGGCTTGTTAATGTCGCGTATAATTTCACTCAACACATCGTCCGGCATTCGCTCGTCCACCAGAAAACCGTCAACCTTGTCTGCCATCTTTAAGAAACCGCTCTTCAATTCCGGCACGTTGCTATAACTGAATTGCTGGAGGTCAAGAATTCGGGTGGAAAAATGCTGATGCCACGAGAGGCAGCGACGAAGGCACTCTTGCTGGATTCCATACGTTATCTCGTTGAAATACTGATCGGACTTGTGGTAGCCCCACAGTGGACGGATTGCCAGGCCGATGGCTTGCGTTGCGGCATCTTTGAACAGGTCATGGGATTTCTTAACGAAATAGCCGCGTCCTGAGTAGTTCTCGATGCAGTTTTGTTCCTGCAATTGTTGATATACTTTCAGCGCCGTGATATGGCTGACTCCGTAGCGTTTTCGTAACTCCACTGCCGAGGGGAGCTTGTCGCCTGGCTTGAGTTCATTGTGTACGATAGAATCGTAAAGCTCACGGGCAATCTTCTGATATTTAGCTAACGCCATTCCTGCATTCCTAAATGCTAATCATAAATAATATTACTACTAATCTTATCTGCTATATATTATACCAAATTTTTTCCGTGATGTCAATAGCTGGAAGCATTTTTTTGTGAATTTTTTAGAGGTACCCTTAAGGTAGCTTAATGTTATTTGCCGGTTTTTAACAGACCTTTGAGGCTTTCGCCCAAGCTTTTGCCGGCATCCTGCAACGTTTCGCCGCCTTGCACAAGAGCATCGCCGAGATTTTTGCCCGCCTCTTTAAGCGAATCTCCGACTCCTTTGATCCCGGACTTGGAGATCGCACTCGAAATTGCTCCGAGCATTTTGCCGGTAAAGTCGCTGAGCATTTCGCCGAAGCTCTCGCCTTCACCCAAGTCGGTGAGCGTAATGGTCGGCAGCGGCAAGGGGACGCTGGTGTTTAAAAGTGCCGATGAAACCGACAACTCGGTGCCTTCCACAGTAACTAATCTAATTACCACGGTTTTTTTCGCTTTTGATTCCGATTTTGGTTTCGGTTCAGGCTCGGCTTCCGGCGTAGAGGCGGCAATTTGGTCGTCAGCGTCAGTGCCGGCAAATGCCTCGACGTTGTTTTGAATGTCGGTCAAGTTGCTGCTGCCGTCGAGTTTTACCTCAAAATTAACCTTAGTACCGCTCACAAAAACTTCGCTGACTTCGATTTTATCGGTAAATAAAGAGCCGATATTGACATCGACTTTTACTTTGCCAACCTGAAACGCATAGGGTTCTTGATAACCCGCCGGATTTGCCACTCTGAAATCGGTCAGCTCGACTTTTCCGCCAAATGAACTGGAGAACGACCCCATTTCAACTTTGGTTCCGGTCACCTTTGAACCGATATTGACGACCGCCGCTCTGATGATCAGGTCGCGTGCGAGAATAAAAACAATCAGCAATGCGACAATGACTATTGCCGTATTGCGCAAAATCTTCACCCGGCGTCCTTTTTTGGTCGGAGGGGTGGTCGCCTGGGATTTTTTCTCCTCGTTTACAGCTTGTTTTTTTTCTTTACTCATGATTTTCCTCCTCATTTTTCAAGCAACCCCAAAGGCTGTCCTTTAGATGCTACTTTTATATTTACCCGCCATTTTTACCAGTGCCGCCACCTGTCGGTCGCTTAAGATACGCCCGGCGGCGTGCTGTTTGGCGATAGATTTATAGAATTCCTGGTCGTCATAGGTGTACTTGCCGCGTTTGACCGGGGCTGCCCACGCGGTTACGTTGGACAATTCCTCCAATAGCGGCGCAATTCGCGGATCTTGGGGCGCATTTGCAGTCGGAGTTTCCCCCGGCTTTTCCGCCCCGGCTCCGAGAATCGAATCAACCAGCGTTGCATTCACTAATTGTTCACGGTATTTCGTCGCCATACGTTGCAACGCCGCGTTTTGCTTTTCCGACAACGCCTTGCCGTCGAGAGCCTGACGCTTCAGGGAGTTGAAGAATTTCTTGTCATCGTAAGTAAATCGACCCTTTTTAGAGGGAGGCTCAAAATTGACCTGATCAAACGCGGCAAAAAGCCCGGCGTAATCGATCGCCGACGCGGTTGCCTGTGACTGCTCCCGACGCTTCTTGCGTTCGGTTTGCTCGGCAAAAGCTTGCTCTATTTGCGCTTGCAATTCGCCCGGCAAAACGGCAAATGCGGGACTTTGGTTCAAGCGGTATTTTGCGGCAAGAGCAACGAGGGACTGAAATTGCTTTAGCGTGATTTGCCGATCTTTTTTAAACTTATCTTGAAGCGAACGGAAAAATTTCCCGTCGTCAAAAGTTCGCCGGCCGACTTTTTCCGGCGGGGCGAATGCAACCCCATCGAACAATTTCAGCAACGTTTCCGCTTCGTTCGCACTTGGCGCGTCACTGACCTTTGCCGCGTCGAGCCACGGGGAAAACTTGGAGTAAAAATCGGTCATCATATCAGTCCAGGAGATTTTACCCTCTTCGATCTCGTCGAGTTCCTGCTCCATTTGGGCGGTGAAACCGACATCGAACAATGCGGGAAGCCGCCCGACTAAAAAGTCGTTGACCTGAAAACCCAACTCGGTCGGAATAAGTTTGCCCTGCTCGCGGTTGACGTAATCGCGATCCTGAATCGTCCGCAAAATCGTCGCATAGGTGGAAGGCCGCCCGATGCCGTTTTCCTCCAACTCTTTGATCAGTGCGGCTTCGCTGTAGCGCGAAGGCGGCTCGGTGAATTTTTGCTCGGTGGCAACATCCCGAATTGTGAGTGCGTCTCCTGTCTTAAGACTGCCTAATACTTCGGCTTCACGGCTCTCGTCTTTGCTTTTTTTGGCATCTTCGTAAACTTTGCTGAATCCGGCGAAGACCGGGACGGTCGCTGTGGCGCGAAAAGTGTACGAATGCGAATCTCTTCCGCCGATTACGACATCGACCGTACTCAAACTTTGAATTGCCGGAGCCATTTGGCTGGCGACAAATCGTCTCCAAATTAACGTGTAGAGTTTCAGTTGGGTCGAGTCCAAAAAAGCCGCCATCGCCTCCGGGGTACGCCGGACATCGGTCGGACGAATCGCCTCATGCGCCTCTTGTGCGGAGCTTTTGTTTTTGTAAAAATTCGGTTTACTTGGTATATATTGCGCGCCGTAATGGTCGAGGATAAACGCCTTTGCCGCCTCTTGCGCCTCGCGGGCAATCGTCACCGAGTCGGTACGCATATAAGTAATCAGACCGACCGCGCCGCCTTCGCCGACATCCATACCCTCGTAAAGTTGTTGGGCATAACGCATGGTGTTGGTCGCGCTGTAATGCAAGAGCGTGTTGGCGGTTTGCTGCAATGTGCTGGTGGTAAACGGCGCCGGCGCATAGCGTTTGCGTTCGGCTTTTGAAACCGCCCCGACCGCAGGCGAATTTCCGTCTATGACCGCCGCGATCAATTTCTCGGCTTCACCGCCGGAACCGACTTTAAAATCCTTGCCGTCGATCTTAAAAAGCCGGGAGGTAAACTCTCTGCCGTCGGCGGTGCGGAAAATCAGTGAAAACACCCAATATTCCTCGGGTTGAAACGCATTTATGGCGCGTTCCCGCTCAACGACGAGCCGCAACGCCACCGATTGCACCCGTCCGGCACTCGAACCCTTGTTGATACGTGACCAAAGCAACGGGCTGACTTTGTAGCCGACGAGGCGGTCAAGCACCCGGCGTGCCTGTTGGGCATCGACTAAATTGAGGTTAATTTCGCCTTTTTCACTCAACGCCTTTTCGATTGCGCTACGGGTGATTTCGTGAAATGTGACGCGATAAAACGGTGACTTGGTGCTGTTTTTGAGAACTTCGGCAAGATGCCAGGCGATCGCTTCGCCTTCGCGGTCGGGGTCGGGTGCGAGATAAATCTCATCGGCGTTTTTGGTGGCTGAACGCAACTCTTTGACCACGGATTTGCTCCGGGCGGTATCGACGTATTGCGGAGTAAAACCATTGGCGATGTCCACGCCGAGTTCCCGCTCCGGCAAGTCGCGGATATGCCCCATGGAGGCGATGATGTTATAATTTTTGCCGAGCATTTTGCCGATAGTTCGGGCTTTGGTCGGTGACTCCACAATCAAAAGTTTGGACATAATATCAATAATCTCCTGCGATATTAACGCGCTGACAGAAATTTACGCACGCGCATACGCATGTACGCGTATATCATACATTATCCCCGTTTCTACCTGATTGTCAAGTATCCCGGTAAAAAAATAAGAATTTAACTTAAAATCCGATTGGCAAAATCCGCCGCCAAGGTGCATATTACCATGGTTGGTCAATATCGCTTGGAAATACAAGGCAACATAATGAGCAATAATATACCCAATCCTGTTAAAATATATCACATTGTTCATATTGATAAAATGTCGTCCATTCTACAGGCGATGGGACTGCTCTGCGATGCCGAAGTTCGTCGTCGTGCTCTGGCGGGAACTATAATTGGAATGGAAAAAATAAAACAGCGTCGTATGAGTACAACGATTTTGCCAAGCGATCCGAATTGGCATGTCGGGGATTGTGTGCCATTTTACTTTTGTCCGCGGTCGGTAATGTTATATATGTTTTTTTGCGATAATCACCCGGAAATAGAGTATCACGGCGGTCAAGAGCCGATTTTACATTTGGTGGCGGATATGTCCAAAACAATACAATGGGCAAAACAAAACAACTTACGTTGGGCTTTTACCACATCAAATGCCGGATCATCTTATTTTGATGCCTTTTGTGACACGGGCAAATTAGATAAAATAGATTGGAATGCAATTCAGGCAAAGTACTGGAACACTGACAATGTTCGTGAAAGAAAGCAGGCGGAATTTCTGATAGAACGCTGTTTCCCTTGGGCATTGGTAGAAGAGATCGGGGTTTATTCCGAAACGCAATATAGACA
>JAISIP010000058.1 GCA_031261965.1 Victivallales bacterium
ATAGATCGCCGCAATCGGACCTGCCGCATTGGCAAGATGAGTGGTAAATCCCAAGAGCGTACCGTAAAATCCACCGGCGATTTTGCCGGATGGAATTTTATCTGGGGTGAGTCGGGAGCGGATAAAATTAAATGCGGCGAGGAGCAACACGATTCCGCCGATAAGCATACGCATAATTCTGCCGTCGTCCTCCGGCAACAACCCCAAAACCAACGCTCCGACCGCAAGCCCGAACCAAGCCCACGGCAACAATCGCCAGATAATCCGCCAGTCGGCTTTGCGCCGATACCAGGCGACTGCTATAAGATCTGCCATAATCAGCATAATGAGTTGAATGCCGGTGGAGAGCTTGCTCTCAAACGCCATGGTCAGCATAATGACCGGCAAAACCCCGATTCCCGGAATCGCGGTTTTGTTGATTCCGATTAAAATCGCACTTGCCATCAGTACAATAATTTGAACGGAATCCAACCCGGCATAAAAACTTGTAAACATGATTATCTGCTTTAAATAAAAAAGGCGGTTTTTACCGCCTTTTTTAGAATTTTACAGGGATTTCCCGGTCAGCATTCGATAAGCTTCGAGATACTTTTCGCTGGTTTTGAGCACCACATCGGCGGGCAACTGCGGTCCCGGCGCGGTTTTATTCCAATCAAGCGTCTCAAGATAGTCGCGGACATACTGTTTGTCGAGGCTTACCGGGCTGCTGCCCACCTGATATTGGTCGGCAGGCCAGAAACGGCTGGAATCAGGGGTCAATACCTCGTCAACCAAGATAATTTTGCCGTCCAACTCGCCAAATTCAAACTTGGTGTCTGCCACAATTATACCGCGCTTCTCGGCGTAATCGCGGGCGGTGGAGTAAATCTTAAGCGACAAATCACGCAACGTAGCTGCCCGGTTTTCGCCGATAAGCTTCGCCACCTCGTCATAGGAGATCGCCTCGTCATGCGAGCCGATTTCGGCTTTGGTTGACGGAGTGAAGAGCGGCCGGTCGAGCTTCGAGGCTTGTAAATACCCGTCGCGCAACTTAATCCCGGAGACAACGCCGCTTTTTTGATAATCTTTCCAGCCGCTGCCGACCAGGTATCCGCGAACGATGCACTCTACAGGCATAACTTTCGCCTTGCGTACGATCATCGAACGGCCTTGCAGATCTTTGGCGTATTTCACCAACTCTGGGCGGGTGGTTACATCTGCGCTGATCAGATGGTTGGGTACGTCGCGCATAAGCTCAAACCAGAATAGCGAAATTTGGGTCAAGACTTCGCCCTTGCGCGGAACTCCGCACGGCATAACCACATCAAACGCGCTGATGCGGTCGGTCGCCACAAAAAGCAATGCGTCGCCCAGATCGTAAACATCGCGGACTTTACCGCGATTGATCAGCGGAATTTCGGGAATTTCACTTGAGAGCAACGCTTTGTTTGCATCGTATTGCATTGCAAATCTTACGCCTTGATTTCGCCGATTTCAACCCGGGTAAGGCTCTGGCGGTGTCCCTGAGTGCGACGATAGCTCTTGCGGCGTTTCATCTTAAAGACGATGATTTTTTTACCGCGGAACTGATCTTTGACCACGCCGGCGACAGTCGCGCCGTCGAGTTTCGGGGTCCCTACATTGAGCTTGCCGCCCTCTTCGCCAACGGCGAGAACTTCGTCAAAGGTGACATTGGTGCCGACTTCAACATCGAGCTTTTCGATATCCACAATGTCGCCGGTTTTGACTTTCAGCTGCTTGCCGCCGGTTTTAATGATCGCATACATCGTTACGGTACTCCTTGAAATTTATCTGTAAATATCCGATTTTAATCCACATACATTCTGTTAATATAATCTTGTTTCACTTTTTTGCAAGTTGAATCCGGGGTAGATTTTTAATTAACTTCAGAAAATATTCACTCTTGGCTTTTAACGGTGACTGCCCGTACTTGAGTTTGACCCGCAATTCATCGCGCAAACACGCGACGATATTTCGGTCGGAGAGTCCGCCCTCGCGGTAAAATGCGATAAGTTCGGGAACATAAATAACTTCAAGACCGAATTTATTCACCGCCCGGTACATAAAATCATAATCCCCAAGCAGTTTAAACGAAGTATCGTAAATTCCGATACGCTCGTAAACCCGGCGCGGCACGAACATCGACGGGTGCGGAGCAAACGCCCCTCTGAAGCGATTACGGGAGCGAAAACCCTTAATCCTCCCCAGTTTTTCGTAGTTGACATCTCCCCAAAAAATCGAATTGTCCAAATCTCGCCCGGCGAAACTTTTGGACACTATATCAAACGCACCGGGATAATAGTAGTCGCCGGAGTTGATTATGCCGATCAAATCCCCGGTCGATCTATCTATGCCTTTGTTCATTGCGTCATAAATCCCGTTATCCGGCTCGCTGACAAAACCGCCGAGGCGGTCGCGTCGTTTTTCGATCTCCGCGACGGTTCCGTCGGTGGAGCCGCCGTCGATGACGATGTATTCCAAATCCGAATAATTCTGGTTCAGCACGGAATCCATGGTTTCGCCGATTTGCGAAACATTGTTGCGAACAATCGTTACAATCGAAATTTTCACTATTTTGCCTCCATGAACAAGAAACAATACATGCCGAATTAGCTTTTTTCAACCGAAAAGTTTGACTTTTCATAAAACACCGCTATTTTACCATTGCAATCAACCCTGCACAAAAGGAGGACACGATGAGAATTTTGTCAATGGTCATGTTTGGAGCGATGTTGTTTGGTGGATTTTTTGCCGGTGCCGACGATATTTACGATGATTTGCTTGACCGCCCCGGTGCGGTGGCGAAATGGCAGAATTCCGAAATTATGACTTTTTTGCCCAATGGCGGACCGGAATTCGATGACAGTGCGGTAAAAATCACCTCGGTTGACGCGACTAAAGGTGCGATGGCGCAATTTTCCGTGGGACTCAGATGGGTTCGCGGCAAAACCGTGACGCTCAGTGCCAAGGTCAAAGGCGAAAATATCTCCGCTCTGGAAAAAGCTACCGGCGGAATCAAGCTGACGATCCGAATCACGGGAGCGGACGACAAAGTCACCGAGTTGAATCCCCAACCCAAACTCGGCGGCACATTTAACTGGCGTAAATGCATTACGCTGGCAACCATTCCGAACGATGCGAAGTCGGTGACTCTGGTGATCGGCTTGGAAGGTGTCACCGGCACAGTCTACTTTTCGGATCTCGAACTCGACAACGTAGATTGATCTTTAGGGTATCTCTAAAAACTGGGTTGCGCTGAAAATTAGCGGATTCATTATTTGGAGGTTCGATTTTGCAAGTGTCTGGCTAACACGGAGTTAACCAGACACGCGCAAGGTCGCACATACG
>JAISIP010000155.1 GCA_031261965.1 Victivallales bacterium
GATTTTGCAAGTATCTGGCTAACATAGAGTTAACCAGATACGCGCAAGATCGCGCATACGAATACGAGATGCGATTTTTAGCCAAGCTTCCAGTTTTTAGAGGTAGCCTTTATAGTTCCTAACATAATTTCGGAAGGGACAATCATGGGTTTCGATTACGAAGGATTCCGCTTTACTACAAATTACAACATCGGTGCAGGAAACAACACTTATTCCGGATTTGCTTCCCGGGTTGACGGCGAGTTGGGTTCGGCATTCACCATCGCCACCGCCTACGGAGCGATGATTGGCTTGAATAACATCACCGTAGCCGCCGGCGGAATCGCGGTTATTTCCATAAGCAAAAGTACCAAACAAAATAACGGAAAACTTCAGCTCTCCGCCACCGCGACAAGACCGACCGAAAAACAGGCGGCAAATCTCAAAGCCGATGTCGGATTCGCCAACATCGTCACCGCCGTGGACGGGACGCAATATCACGTTTTAGAGAGCAGTGCTTATGTGGTGGTAAACTCCAGCCGTTTCGAGTATACTCTTAGCGCGACTCAAAGCACCAAAACCTTAGCTCTTTTTAATGAGGTGGAGAAACTCCTCGGATCGAACAATTGGCGCAAAATTTGGGAACAACTTTCCAACGCCACTCAAGGCAAGAATGTCGATGTGGTCAATTATATTTACAGCAACTACCCGGAAACCCGTTCGGTGATCGACGGTTGCCGAAATATCCTCGGCGAAGTCCCGGTGGTCACTTACGAATTGAACGTCAAAAACGGCAAAGACACCGTCGCCCCGGTGATCGACTCCAAAGGGATCACCATCATCAATATGGGCAACAAGGTCAAAGCGGAGTGTACGGGTTCTTCGGACAATTACTTCGTTCTTGGCTTTGAATATCGGATCGTTGACGAAAGCGGTAAAATCGTCGAAACTGGAGTCTCTCAAAACGGCACGGAGACCATCCGCCCGAAGTTGACGCTCGGCAACGGAAATTACTCCATGGGAATCCGCGCCTACGATTACTCCAAAAATTACAGTGCCTGGGTTGATCGGGCGATCACGGTAAACAACAATTTGTACATCGATGCCACCGAACTTGCAGGAAGCACCGCCCCGTTGGCTCTGTCGAAAAAACAGACTGCGGAGAAAGGCGACATCCTCGAATACAACCTTACTCCCCAATACAGCGGGTCATATAATTTAATTCTTCAAGACCTCGACGCCAACGCCAAAATAACGATAACGGAGTACGCGACTTTAGGCGGCAAAGGCAAAAAATTGCGTTCCAAGAGCATGACCGCCGACAATTTCGCCAACGGTGCCGGATCGGTATTGCTGGATATGAACAAATTTTACACTATTTCGGTTTCCGCTAAAAAAGACAATGCCGACTACACAGTTGCGATAACCGGCGAAGCCTACACCCGGGCAAACTTAGTCCCTGAAGACAATTGGTCGGATCTCAAGACCGTACATGGCGTCTCCAGTGAGATGAAAGTTATGATACAATCCGATTCCCAAAAAATCATCACAAACGAGTGGGTGGGATTCACCGATTCGCTCGATGTCCGTGAGTTGGAGATCGTTACCGCCGGGATGTTCCAACTTGATATGAACACCAATAACCAAACCCGCATGTCGATTTACAGCGAAAACGCAAAAACCGGCAAACTTAAAAAGCTAAAGAGTATCAGTGCCAAATCGGGCGGTGGTTCTGTGTCGATCGGCAAGTTGCTCCTGGATGTGGGGCATTATTATCTGGCACTGGAAGCCCCCAAAGCCAGCAAGGGGATCAACGCCGATTATTCGGTGCAATTGAACTCGGGCGGCACGGAACTCTTCACCAAAGCCAACATGAACCCGCTGGACAACACCTTTAGTTCCGCTCCGCTGCTCGATTGCAGCAAAACCGGGAATTTAATCACCGGCGAATGGGTCGGGTTCGGCGATCAATTCGACTACTACCGCGTTCCCGGCGGGACCGGCGGCGCGTATGAATTCATCATCGACGGAGCCGTCAGCAAGCTTAAGCTCACAGTATATAAGGTGGTAAAAGCGAATGGTACGCAAAAGCTCAAAAAGGTAAAATCGGTCACGACCAAAGCAGCCGACGCCTGGAGTGCCGATACCGGGATTCTTCAGTTTGCCCAAGGCGAAGAGTATGTCGTCGCGGTGGAAAACCCCAATGCAAAAAAAGGTGCGGGTGATGATTACGATTTGGAATTGCAAAAATCTCTCGCGTTCAATTGGGGAAACAACTCCAAAGACACCGCCACGGTGCTGACCGGCTCCGTTTTTGAAGGGGTGCTTTCTAAAGCCTCCGGGGGTGATTTTGTTGATTTTATCGATCTAAGCGGTCACAATCAGGATCTTTCGATCGATATGGTTTCGGGAAAAGCCAAGGTGAGTTTGTTCAACTCTGACGACGAGCTGATTAAGGCGATCAATCTGAATCCCAACAAAGGTTTGGAATTAAACCCGGTTCTCACAGGATGCGCTTATATGCGAATCGACGCGGCGAGCAAAAAGCTCAACGAATATACTATCGCGATTGCCTAAATACAAGGGATAATATTATGAAAATGTTTCTATTCATAAGCAGTTTGGGGTTAACAACTTTGCTGTTTTCCTCCGGCTGTGCGAGCGTCAAGGAGCTTAACTCCGCGATGAACGATGCCGCCTCGATCGGGGAAATTTCGAGTTCCGGCTTGCGAATCGTCAAAAACAAGACCACCAAAAAAGAGGTATTCGGCTCTATCGGCGCACCGGGGTTGGTTTTTAAGAACGACATTTCGGGGGAATCTTGGGTTTATCCCCGGGTCGCCGTCCGCCAGAGCAATCTGGACTTTCAGGCATCGGGCAATTTTTCGGCGATTTTCCCATATTCCGCCGGGAGCTTGTCCAAAGGCGGCGGGGTAGCGGGAGTTAACGCATCGTCGCGTCTCGGCTCAAGCAAATCTTCGTACAAAAGTGCCGGGCTGTTGATTGAATTCAACGAGCTTGGTTGCGTTAATAATTACAAATTTACCGCGACCAGTTTCTGACAGATGAATGATCCGATTTATGTAACCAAACCCTCTTTGCCGAATCTGGAGGAGTTTATTCCGAGCTTGGAGAAGATTTGGGCAAATAAACAGCTGACCAACAACGGCGAATTTCACAAAGAGTTCGAGCGTCATCTTGCCGATTATCTCGGGGTGAAGTTTGTCAGCTTGTTTACCAACGGGATGTTGGCGCTGCAAGTCGGAATGCAGGCGTTGCGCATCACCGGCGAAGTCATAACCACGCCTTTTACCTTTGTTGCCACGCCGCACGCGATTCACTGGAACGGTTGTACGCCGGTTTTTTGCGACATCGAGCCGGAGAGTTTTACCCTCGACCCGGCGAAAGTGGAGAGTTTGATTACTCCCAAAACCACGGCGATCATGCCGGTTCACGTCTATGGCAACCCCTGCCAAGATAAGGAGTTGCGCCGCATCGCCGACACTTACGGGCTAAAGCTTTTTTACGATGCGGCACACGCCTTCGGCGTAAGACAACACGGCGTATCCATCTGCAATTACGGGGATTTGTCGATGTTGAGTTTTCATGCCACAAAAACCTTTAACACCTTTGAGGGCGGCGCATTGGTGACTAACGATGAAGCGATGAAAAAGCGGATTGATTTTCTCAAAAATTTCGGTTTCGCCAATGAAGTGACAGTAGTTGCTCCGGGCAGCAACGGTAAGATGGACGAGTTCCGAGCCGCGTTTGGCTTGCTTCAGTTGAAACATATCAATGAAGAAATCGCCAAACGGCAAAAAGTAGCGCAACGCTATCGCGAAATGTTAAAAGATATTCCGGGCATACGTATATTCCGGGATATTCCCGGGGTTCAACACAACTACTCATACTTCCCGGTAACTGTGGACGAAAGAGTTTACGGTATAAGTCGCGACGCACTGTACGAAAAACTCAAAAAAGAAAATATCTTTTCGCGCCGTTACTTTTACCCGTTGTGCAGCGATTTCCCCAGCTATCGCGGGCTGCCGAGTGCCGCACCTGCCAATCTGCCGGTGGCGGCTAAAGTTGCGCAAGAAATTCTCTGCTTGCCGATTTACGCCGACTTGACTTGCGAAGAGCAAGACTCCGTAGTCAAACTTGTCACTTCTTAGAGAGATAATCCTGATGAACATCTTGTTGACATCCGCCGGAAGACGCGGATATTTATGTCGTTATTTTAAAGATGCTTTGCATAACAGCGGTAAGGTTTTTGCCGCAAATAGTCAATACACTCAAGCTTTGACTCTTGCCGATGACTATGTCATTACCCCGCTGATTTTCAACCCAGACTATATACCTTTTTTGCAAAAATTTGTCGCTAAAAATCAAATTGATGTTATCATCCCTCTTTTCGATGTTGACGGTTATATATTATCTAAGGAGCAAGAGAGATTCGCCGCGCAAAATGTAAAAATAATCACGGGCTCTCTTGAAACACTCAAAATCTGCAATGATAAATGGGCTTCTTACAAATTTTTTACAGAAAAAAAGATAAACACTCCCCGTACTTTTTTATCGGTCGATGATTGCCAAAAGGCAATAACGACGGGGGAAATAAATTTTCCGGTAATAGTGAAACCACGCTGGGGAATGGGTTCTCTCGGAATCTATACTGCGGAAACACCGACGGAATTGGAGGTGTTTTTTCAAAAATTACAGCGCGAGATATTTACTACCTATCTTAAGCATGAATCGGCGCAGGATAAGACCCATTGTGTTATAATTCAAGAAAAAATCATCGGTGATGAATTCGGTCTTGATGTTATCAACGATTTGAACGGCAATTATGTTTTAACTTCTGCTAAAAGAAAACTTGCCTTGCGTGCAGGTGAGACCGATGTGGCAATAACAGTGGCGAACCCCGATCTTGAAGAGCTGGGAAAACAGCTTTCCGGCTCCTTGCAATATATGGCGAATTTGGATGTAGATTGCTTTATTTCCCGGCAAAAGATATATGTCCTGGAAATGAATTGTAGATTTGGCGGACAATATCCTTTTTCCCATTTAGCGGGGGTTCGATTGACTGACCAGATTGTCCGTTGGCTAAATAATGAAGCGACCGATCTAAGCCTTTTAACTCCCAAAATCGGAGTTCTTGCCGGCAAAGAGATTACACCGGTGCGATTTGAATTTCAAACCTCTATGTCCGTAAATGGGATTTCGCTCGCGATAAAAAAAGCTACTCACGCCGAGCTGTTTGATTTTTATTCCCGCGTCAGCTCCGACTTTTCGCCCCCGTTGCTTGAGCGGGTCAATATGGCGGATGTGGCAAAAAAAATCGTAAACGCCGGAATCTCCATAGAGGGATATTCTCAAGGCAAGTTGGTCGGGGTTGTTTCCGGCTACGCCAATGATTTTGCGACTGCTCAGGCATATATCAATATTGTCGCGGTTGAAAAACAGTTCAGAAAGCAAGGAATCGCCAAACTTTTGTTGCAAAATTTTATAACTTGTGTCAAATGCCACGGAATGAAAACCATTCTGCTAAAAACCGACAGCAATAACACTTCGGCAATTGCGCTTTATAAAAAAATGGGATTTTCGATCACTCAGAAAGGAGCATCGAAAATCACTTTAACCCTCGCATTATAAACCATGTCCGGCTCGCTTAAACACAAGATACTCTCAGGGGTATTCTATCAGGGAATGTGCAATGCCGGAAGTTACGCTCTAAATTTTGCCATATCCATAATCTTAGCCCGACTGCTCACGCCCGAAGAGTTCGGTGTGGTCGCCATTGTCGGGGTGTTCGTCGCACTCTTCGGGGTATTCGTCGATTCCGGCTTCTCGGCGGCGTTGATTCAAAAAAAGGAGTTGACAAAAGCGGACTCCTCCAGCGTGTTCTTTTTGAACATTGCTATGGCACTAATCGCCTATTCGCTGCTATTTATAGCCGCGCCATATATCGCGGAATTTTATGCGCGTTCGGAGTTGACTTTGTGCATACGAATCCTCTCGTTGTGCATCATTTTCATCTCGATTTCCTTGGTACAGGGAACGATGATCAACCGCAATATGCACTTTCATTTGAATTTGCGTATTGTGCTGATTTCGCTGATGATCTCCGGCGGCCTTGGGATATACTTGGCTTTTCGCGGCTTCGGGGTCTGGGCATTGATTTTTCAACAACTTTGCCGCTCGATTGTCAGCGGAGTGTTGTTGTGGTTTTACGGTAAGTGGCGGCCGGCGATGATCTGGGATTTTACCAGGATTCGGACGCTCTTTAGATTTGGCTGGAAGCTTTTTTGCTCGGGATTTTTAGATACGCTCTACAACAATCTCTACCCGCTTTTGCTGGGTAAACTCTTTAATTTTGCGACTTTGTCTTATTACAATCGGGGCAGTCACATTCCCAGTCTGGGCATGAGCATTCTAAACTCCACTGCTGGCAGCGTTTTGTTTCCGGCATTTTCCAGCATTCAACACGACCCAACAAAAATGGGTTTTTTGATGAAACGGGCGTTGAAGAACATTATGTTTTTAGTGATTCCGACCATGGCGATTTTATTTGTGACAGCCGAGCCGTTGGTCGTGGTGCTGTTCGGCGAACCGTGGTTGCCGAGTGCGCCGTATCTGCGGATTTGCTGTTTTATTTTTCTGCTTTGGCCGTTGCATACAACCAACTTGCAACTGCTGACCGCCTGCGGGCGCAGCGATGTGTTTCTGATTTTGGAAATCTACAAAAAAACGCAAATTGTACTGATTGCTCTAATTACGTTTCATTTCGGTCCGCTGGTCATGGTTTCCGGGCTGGCGGTCGGCAATGCGTTGAGTTTTGTCGCCAACTCGTTTATGAGCAAAAAACTGGTCAATTACGGCACGTGGCAGCAGACTGTCGATTTGATTAAGCCGCTCGTTTGCAGTGTGTTCAGCGGGTCATGCGCTTATTTGGCGATCTGCCATTTATCCGGCGACTGGGCGAAATTGCTGGTCGGAGGAGGCGTTTTTGCCGGGGTATATCTTTTGCTTTCCGCCGTTTTTCGCTTGATTCCCCATGAGATACTTGATATATTAAAACAAAGGAAGTTTGCTTGATGAGCGATAAGATTCCATTGGTATCGGTTAGTTGCATAACCTACAATCACGTGAATTACATCCGGGAATGCATAGAGGGGTTTCTTATGCAAAAAACCTCTTTCCCATTTGAAGTACTCATTCACGATGATGCATCCACCGACGGAACCGCTGAAATCATCCAAGAGTATCAGGCGAAATATCCCGAAATAATCAAGCCGATTTTGCGCAAGGAGAATCTTTATTCCCAAGGCGTTCGCGGTATCAACCGCTTTAATTTCGAGCGGGTGCAAGGCAAATATATCGCACTGTGCGAGGGGGATGACTTTTGGACCGACCCCAAAAAACTCCAAATTCAGTTTGACTTCATGGAGAGCCACCCCGAATACTCATTGTGCATGCACGGGCGATATGTTTTGAATTATATTGCAAAACAGTACGTCTGCCAAAAAATCAGAAACAATTTTCCCTCCGAAGAAAAAGAATTTGCCAGACAACTAATGATGGGCAAACAGTTGCATTTAACTCAAACCATGTTCTTCAAGACAGCTGACTATCGGACAAAAGAGTCGGATATTTGGCGTGACACCAAAGATGCGCCAATGGCAGATACGCAAATTGCGTTTCATCTGGCATTGGCAGGGAAAGTGAAATTACTCAAGAAATACATGGCCACCTATCGATTCGCCCCCGGCTCGATAACCTGTCCCGGCGATAAATTCAAGCGTGAAGACTTTATTAAACAGGCTCGCATTGCCATGAAGAAAATGGCCGATAACAACGGCTGTGAGGATTGGTGGTCTGAATTTGAAAGACAACTCAATTCACCGGCAAAGATGGTAAAGCCGCCTGTGTCTTATCGATTGTTAAGCCCTATTTATCACGCGGTTAAAACGCCGTATGGTCGAATTATGTTTCGTAAGTATTTAAAATCATCGGTAAACAAACGAATTAGACTCAGACTTTGGATACATTAAAATGAACACGAAAACAATTTCAATTCTTTGTGCCACTGACGACGCGTATGTGCCGATCTGCGGGATTATGCTTACTTCGCTTTTCCTCAACAATGCGAAAAACAAATTGCGGATTTTTATCTTGGTTGATTCGCTGCTTGCGAAGAATGAAGCGATGTTGTGCGAACTTGCCAAAACATACGGTCAAACATTGGAATTTATACATATCGATCAGAATAAATTCAAAAGTTGCCCGGTGCGTATCGGCGATCATGTTTCGCTGGTGACCTACTATAGACTGCTTGCACCGTATCTGCTACCCCAAGACGTAGGAAAGGTTCTTTACCTTGATTGCGATATGCTCGTGATCGCCGACCTTGCTCCGTTATGGGATTTGGAAATAGAAAATCACCCCCTCGCCGGTTGTATGGATGAGGATTTCGCCGCCACCGAGAAGTACAATCGGTTGAATTACCCGATGTCATTCGGTTACATCAATGCAGGAATGTTGATAATGAACCTGGATTATTGGCGTAAACACTCAATTTCGGAGGCGTGTTTCGACTATATCACCTCCAACTCCGAAAAATTAAGTCTGCACGACCAGGATACGGTAAATTACGTTTTGCGCGGCAAGATATTACCTTTGCCGCCCCGCTACAATCTTCAGACCGGGTATCTCTACAAAAATTACTTCTTTGGGCGGTATTCCGGGGAGTTTCGGCAAAGAATATGGGAGGCGATCGCCACGCCTGCGATCATTCATTACACCGGGTCGGTCAAACCGTGGAAAACCTATCACTCCAACCACCCCTACACGCTTTATTTTACCAAGTACCAAGTGCTTTCGCTCTGGAAAACCGAAGCCACTCCCAAAGGTGATTTGCGCTATTACCTCAAACGCATCTACCGCCATTTCCGTTACGCGTTCGGCTTAGCCAATGTGCCGGAACGGTTTATTATCACTCAACAAGTCCCGCCTGAAGCATGAAGCTCGCCTCTTTTGACATTTTTGATACCGTTTTAATCCGCAAGTGCGGTAAGCCGGAAAATATCTTCTATCTGCTTGCCACACGGCTTTATCCGCACGATCGCGCTTTACAGGAAGAATTCATGCTTTGGCGGCGCAATGCCGTTGGTACCGGAGAGAAGATAGCGGATATTTACGCATACGCCGATTTCCCCGGCTACAGCGCAACCGAGCTAATTGAAGCGGAAAAAGCCATAGAATCCGAAAATCTCGTCGCGAACCCGGCAGTCCGGCAAGAGATTGAGAAATGCCGCAATGCCGGGTACGTCATCGCCTTTATCAGCGACATGTATTTGCCGGGAGTTTTCCTCTCCGACATTCTGAACCGGGAAAATTGCCTCAAGTCGGGCGAAAAAGTTTTCGTCTCTTGCGAGTATCGGGCACGCAAAGACACGGGCGAATTGTACAAACTTGTCCGCAATGAGTTGCACCCCGGAAAGTGGATACACTATGGAGATCACCCTCATAGCGATATAAAAATGGCGCGTAAAAAGCATATTAAGCCCAAACGCGTTAAAACCGATTACACTTTTATCGAACAGAAAATTTTGTCTTTTGCCGATTTGCAACACTCCCCTTCCCCGCTGTCGTTGCTTGCCGGATTCTCACGCGTCGCCCGAATTGCGGAAGGGAACAGCCCTGAAGCCGTATTCTCCGCCGATTTTGTAATTCCAAGCTATTTACCTTATGTGCAATTTGCGCTCGATCGGGCGAAAGCGAAAAATGCGAAACGTCTCTACTTCCTATCACGGGACGGGTTTATCCTGCGCAAAGCGGCGGAGGCGTTGCAGCCCGAGCTTGAAATGCGCGATCTATTCGTTTCACGCCGCTCGTTGACATTGCCGTATTTGGCGGACGATTTCTCCGCCGAGGCGTACTTAAAGATTATGGATAAACACACCTTGCTACGTAAGCAAGTCAGTTTACTTTTGCAACGTCTGTGCTTGAATCGTGAAGAGCTGAAAATCAAACACGCCGTTGAGTTCAATTACGAAACTATTTCCACTTCTTGCGAGGAACAAGATTTTTTAACCAAGCTTTTTGACGGCCCATTCGCAGAAATCCTGAAGCAACGCGCCATTGCGGCACGTTCGTTGGCACTTGAGTATTTTCACCAATCCGGACTGACGAACGGCGAAACTCCGCTTTTGATCGATATCGGCTGGCTCGGCAGTACCCGTCTGATGCTCAACTCGATTTTAAGGCACGCCGGACACAAAGAGGCGGAGTTTCTCTATTTCGGAGTGCGTCGCGATGTGTTTCCGTGCCGTTTCGGCAAGTATGAATCATACTATCGCGAGGGTTGTCTAAGCACGACAAGCACCGTATTGGTCGAACACTACTTTTCGACAAGCCCGTTCCCCACAACACTCGGCTATAAATCGGACAACGGCAAAATCATCCCGGAGTGGGAAGAGGGTTCGGAAATAAGATTCACCCCTTTGATCGAACTGCACGTCCGCATGATCGCAGCAGTGGCACAAATGCTTGACAACTATGCTTTTTCGCAGGAAACACTGTATCTTTGGAGTAAACTTTCGATAGATGCAATTACCGGTCTGGAGGGAAATCCCGATTTACACCCGCTCGCGCAATGCGATAAATTCGATGCGCAGAGTTTTGTTCGCCGTCTTACTTTTACTGAGTTGCTCAAATATGCCTGTGGCAAAAACGTCACGGCTTTTGACCCGGCAAGCGTGCAGATTACCGTGGGCGACAGCGGACGAAAATTTCTCACACTCCTTCATTGCTTTGCCGTTAAACACATTTACCCGATATACCGTAAACTCAGATGAAAATCGCCGCTATTTTGCTCAACTACAACTCAAGCGACGATTGTCGCTTTTGCATTGACGATCTTTTGCGCCAAACCGAAATCGAAACCGAAATCGTGGTGGTGGACAACGGTTCAACCCCCGAGGATCGGCGCGAAGTCGAACAACTCTGTCGTGAAAAGAATTGTACTTTTATCGCCAGCTCCGACAATCGGGGCTACAACGCCGGGAACAATATTGGATTGCGTTACGCCAATTCAGCGGGTTACGAATTCGCATTGATTTGCAACCCAGATATGCAACTTTCGCAAAGCGATTATCTTAAGGAATTGCTTTCTCCGATGTTGCAGGATAAGACCATTGCGGCTTGCGGCGGTACGGTTTTGACCCCCCAGGGGATACATCAAAATCCGCGCAATTATTCCGGCAGAGGCAACTTGCATAATTTCGGCTGGATACCATATATGTTGCGTCGCAAAAATTTGGGGGTTGTGCCGAACTGGGTGGATAACCCTACAATCTCGCACTTCTGCCAAGGATTGAATGGTTGTTGTCTGATGCTTCGCATGTCGTTCGTCCGTCGAATTGGATATTTCGATGAGCGAATTTTTCTTTATGGCGAAGAGGGTATTTTGGCAAGCCAAGTCAAATCGGCAAAGATGAAACTGTTCTACACCGATAAAACCCATGCTGTTCACAATCACCGAGAAAATCCCGGAAGTAATAAAAACGTTGCAGCCAAACACTGGAAAGATTCGCAACTTCTTTTTATCCGTGATTATAGCGGCTATTCGCGTATGGGGAAATATTTCGCCACGCTGTCGCTTTGCTCATATTTTTTCGCGCTGAATATCGTCCACCGCCTGAGAAACCACAAAAAACATGCTCGTTGCCGCTAAAACTCACAATTGTTCCCCATCCATCGCGGAGAATCCCGAGCGACAAGGAAAATTTCGTTTCCTGTGGCGAAAATACGCTACCGCATTTATCGTTCTTTTGGGAATCAATTATATTCCGATTGACACCTTTTCGGGTTTCAGTACATTTAAGATTGTGCTGATTTTATCCGCAGTCGTGGCACTGGCGCTTCATTTCCGTCTCTCCAAGGCATTTCTTTTTGGCACGATATATTTTCTTTGGCAATGCATCGTGGCGGCGTTTCACCCCGAGAGTATGCGTTATTCCACGTTTTTGTTCTCCGGGGGATTGGTCTTTTCCTATATTTGCATGTATAATCTGATTTACGAAGAGCGGATTTTTTCCATCGATTACTTTTTGAAAATAGTCCGCGGTATGATGATGGCGTTTTTTATCGTCTGCGTCATCCAGCAGATGTTTATTCTCGTCGGAATCCGATTTTTTCCGCCGATCAACCTCTGCACGGTTTTCAATCGCGGGATAGGATGCAATTCGTTGTCGCTTGAACCGAGCCATTTCGCTCGATTTATGTTGGTTTTTTATTACGCTTACGTTAAGTGCAACGAATTCAAACGCGGCAAAGGTCCGTTCAATATCAAAGAGTTGTTCGGCAAAGAACATCGCGGTGTCACATTGCGGTTTTTGTGGATGATGCTCACCATGGGCAGCGGTACGGCGTTTGTCTGCCTGATTGCATTCTCCTGCTACTTCATTCGCAAAAACAATGCGCTGTTTATGATTCCCGCCCTGATTTTGATGTACATCGCTCTCAATTATATCGAGTTTGAACCATTGAATCGGGCCACTTCCGTAATCAGAGCAGTTTCGACTTTCGATCAGAAACATGTTATGGCGACGGATCATTCTGCAGCATTCCGCATCAGTCCGTTACTTACTTCCCTGAAAGCGGATTTCACCAAAAGTGAAACTTGGTTCGGATACGGTATCGATTACGGTAAAAACAACAATTTAATGGTAAAACAGCAAGCCACTTTTTTTGACGATTATGGTTTTATTTTTTATCTTCTGGTCTTGTTGCTGAATTTCACCTGTGCGTATCGTTTCTTTTCGCTTGCCACGCTCTTTATGTTTATGGGAATTGGCGGCGGAGCGGGAACCAACGTCATTTATCTATGGGAACTGATGCTCATTATGACCTGTGTCCGTTATTTTTATGAAAACTCGAATGGTTTGCCGCGCAAGCAAAGAGAGGTTCACATCTTGGGGAGAACCGCAACATGAGAACGGAATCCCCCAAACAGTACGATTCGAGTATAGACAATCTAAAAGCGGTAATGCTGATTGGAATTTTTTTCGCACACAGTTTTTCCGCTATGAAATACGTTCGCACTGCGCAATTCATTTCAGCCGAAATTCAAGAGGCATTTGCCGGAAGTC
>JAISIP010000168.1 GCA_031261965.1 Victivallales bacterium
TATCTCTAAAAACTGGCTTGGGGTAAAAAATCGACATATTCGCAATTTGAAGATGTGACTTTGTAAGTATCTGGCTAACAAGCGAGTTAACCAGATACGAACAAGGTCGCGCATACAAATGCGAGATGCGATTTTTAGCCAAGTTTCCAGTTTTTAGAGGTAGCCTGTAACCTGATGCTTGCCATTTTCCAGCGCGAGCAGCCGTTTTTTTAGGTCAAGTCCGCCGCCATAACCGACTAACGCGCCGTCAGAGCCGATAACACGGTGGCAGGGGATAAGAATGCTTACCGGGTTATGTCCTACTGCTCCGCCGACCGCTTGGCATGCCATACGGCGGTTTGGGTGATTACAGGCGATCTGCTCGGCGATGGCTTTGTAAGAGGTGGTTTTGCCATAAGGGATTTTTTTTAAAATTTCCCAGACTGCAAGCCGAAACGGAGTTCCGCACAAACGGATTGGCGGCATAAAATCAGGATTTTTTTCGCCAAAATAAATATCCAAAAAGCGGGTCGTTTCCTGAAAAATCAGGTGAGATTTTACTTCGCATTCCGGGGCGGGGGGGACGGCAAAAAAACGGTGATTCGCCAACCATAAACCGGTCAGCGCCTCACTGTCGCTTGTCATGGTTATCGCACCCAAAGGCGAGATATAACAACACCGTACGATTTTTTCTTTAACGGACAAAATAGGTTTTGATTTCAAAGGGCTTGAGTGTTACTTCAAATTTTCCGTCACTTCCGGCAACAGTATCGCCCTGGCTCCACTCAATCAAATTGGTTTCGACCAGGCGGGCATCGGGCTTTGTCAACGCCAGGCGGGCAGTGCCGGCGCGACCGTTGGTCTCGACCAAACGAATCACCGTGTCGTCAGATTTTTCCGCTTTTTTGACTACCGAAACAATCACGCCGTTTGACTCTATCAAGCGACAAGGAGCGGTAATCTTAGCCGCGAGTTTCGGCAACACCAAGGCAGGACGGTTAAAGGCGGCCGCCTCGGTCATCACCGATGACTCAATCAAACTCCCGACATGCGGCAACAGCGCATAGCTGAAACATTGCAATCCGCGGTCGGCGGCGTAATCAGGATAGTTGGTGGAACGCAACAAGTTAAGATCAAGCGTGTTGTCCAACACTTTGTGACCATACTTGCAGTCATTTAAGAGGGCTACGCCATAGTCGTGGTCGGAGAGATCCATGTATTTATGTCCCGCGACTTCAAAACGGGCGAAATCCCAGCTGGTGTTGCGGTGGGTCGGTCTCTTGACCATGCCGTATTGAATGTCGAAGCTGGCTTCGGAGGCGATCACCGAGGTCGGGAACGAGACGCGCAACATGCGTTTTGACTCCTGCCAGTCAACTTCGGTGTTAAAGTCAAGCCGTTTGGAATTTGCCGACAGCACCACTTCCTGCCGGATGATCGAATTGCCGATAGTCAACTCAAACTTCAGCACCTGTCGGACAGCACCGGAAGCACCTCTTTCGGCTTTAACCGCTTGGGGGGATTCCTGTTTTTCCTGTTCGTAAAAGAAATCAACGTCCCAGGCATCATAGGCGTTGGGTATATCGACATACATAGTAAAAGAGTTGCCTTGCGCGTCGGGTGCGAGAATATCGCGTTTGGCTTCCTTGTCGTATGCCTTGATCAGATGCGCCGTTTGATCAAACTCGTAACGAACCAACTCATTTTCGAGTATCAGACCGTTGTCGATAGGTTTGGCTTCAGGAGCGGTGTTCGCGCCTTTTTTCAAAACCGTGAAGCTAAAACCCGGGAAATTTCCCAACGCCCAAAGTCCGTCATTTTCCTGCTGGACGGCGATTTCGACTCCTTCAGAGGTCAATACTTGGCAACCTTGCCAGTCATCAGGCAAACGTAACGGATTGGCGTAGGCGGTCGATAGCGTGTTGACCACGGTGATTTGATCGGCATTGGCAGAACCTAATTTGCTCATACCGCGTTCGATTAAAGCGTTGCACGTTTTTAATATCTCGGCATGTTCAGCCTCTGTAACCACGTAGACTTCACGAATGGAAGAACCCGGGATAATGTCATGGAATTGGTTGACCAGCAGGGTTTTCCACGCTTTGTCCAATTCCGTTGCCGGATATTCAGAGGGGGGCAGGCAACTCCAGATAAATTCGGTCGCAGCCAAGATCTCTTCACACCTGCGGTTGCCTTGCTTGGTCTTGCTCTGACTGGTCAGCGTACCGCGGTGCAATTCTAAATACAACTCACCGACCCAAGTCGGTAGTTTGTCCTTATGGCGATTGAGCATTTCAAAAAAAGCGTCGGCGCGGCCGAACTTGACTTTGGGAGAACCCTCAAGGTTGGCGCAGCGTAAACCACGTTCGATGAATTCCTCTTTTGGTCCGCCTCCACCGTCGCCGACACCGAAAAGGCTCAAAAATCCAGGTAGCAGAGGTCCTTCAGTGTAGTTACTGTCACCGTAATTGAGCTGATCCGGGGTCAGTAAGGTGTTGTAGGTGTCTTCCGGCGGGAAATGGGTCAAAATTTCGGTGTTGTCAATCCCGCGCCACATAAAGGAGTGGAACGGGAATTTATTGAATTGACTCCACGAGATTTTTTGCGTTAAAAAGTAATCGCAATCGGATTTTTTGATGATTTGCGGCATCGCGCCGGAATAACCGAATACGTCGGGCAACCACAAATTCTTGACCTCAAAGCCGAATTCGTCCATAAAAAAGTTTTTGCCGTGGACGAACTGGCGAACCATCGACTCGCCGGAGATGAGGTTACAGTCGGATTCGCTCCACATGCCGCCTTGAATCTCCCAACGACCTTCGGCGACATAAGCCTTGATTTTGGCGTAAAGTTCCGGATAGTGTTCCTTGGTGTAGGCGTAATGCTGGGCATGGGAAGCCCCGAAAACATAGTCGGGATACTTCTCCAAAAGCTTGATCTGACTGGCGAAGGTTCGGTCGCATTTGCGAATGGTTTCCCTCACCGGCCACAACCAGCCGGTGTCGATATGAGCATGACCGACGGCGGTCACTTCACTTGCACGGCTTGTCGCCGGCGACGAGAGTTCTTCGGCTAAACAGGCGCGGGCGGCAACGGCGTTGTCCGGATTGTCGGCATAGGCGTTGATCGACTCGTTGATGGCGTTGAGTACCTGGACGGCGCGACGACCGCGCCGGGGATAAGCCGCCTCAAGGTTGGGATCGGCAGGATTGCGAACACACAGAACCCCCAACAGAGTCTCTATATCCAAATGCAACAACCAAACATCGCGCCTGAAAACCCCGTATTGGACAGTTCGGATAACGCCGACTTCGCAGCCGGCACTCGGACTGTCCGGGTTGATTTCATCGCCAAAGAGACCGTTGGCACCGACTTCAAGGTAACGGTCGATTTTTTCTCCGCCCTGCGCCTTGGCGATAAATGGATATATCTCCTTGCGGTATTGCGACACATAGACACTGGTGTTGGTAAAACTGTATTCCGGCACACCTTGCTTGTCAAAGAGCAACGCCTCGCCGCCGACACTAAGCTTAAAAGCGATCTCTTTGCCGGCCCATGAGGCGGGGATTTCGCCCGAAAGCTTTATCCATGCGGACTCCCAAAGTTCGCCCCATTTGTCGCCGGGTACGACTTTGCGGTATGAGCCGTTCAGACGGTCGGCATAGGGGACGGGTAACTTTGAGTGACGCAGTTCACAATCGAGGGTTTTGACTTCAGCGAAAAAATCCTCTTTGATTCGTTCAAAAAAATTACACGCCCGCTTTACGTAGTTGAGGTAAACCTTTTCTTGCATTGTACTTCCTTAATTAGAGATACCATAGAGAATGCCCTTTAGATTTTGCATTTCTGCATAACATAGTGCAGGAAGTTTTTTTTTCAAGCCATTTGCGCATATCGGTGCTGTTTTCCGTCGCGTCGCCGACGATAATCACTCTTTCCGGCACCGGCTCATGCTGCAAATAGCGGTGCAATGTTGAAAATCCGCCACCACGCCAGAGCAAAACCAATGCCACGCAACCGAGCTGAAACACCCCCCAAAGCGCGAGAATGGTCATAAACGTGCTTGCGCTGCGCATCCAGTTTACCCCGTAACGGCGACTGCAATGGAAGCGGATCACCACCCAGATTATCGCGAGCATTCCGAGGTCTAAAAGTCCGAGTCCGAGTGCCGGATTCTGCTCGACGATAAATTGCGTCAACGTCGAGTTGTGAGCTTGAAAAATCCAATTCAGCAACCCCAATAACTCCAACGGAAGATAGGCGAAAAAGAGCAGAAACCACATGGCAAATCCGGTCGGTTGATTTGAGCCGAGTTCGCATTTTTGATAAAAACAAAGCATCATGGCAATAATAAAGAGAATCGCGAGCGACCCGGAGCATATATCGAAGCGGCGCTTGGCTCTTTGTAACCGCTCCCGTCCGCGACGAGAGACGGTTTCCCGATATTTGGTTTTTTTAACAGAGGAACTCATTTTACCGTCTCCTTCCGTTGTCACGCATACCGACTTGTTTTACCAGCAGATATGTGACATAGCCGATAATGATCATTACTAAAACCAACGCGCTATAGGCGTGCGGCCACCAGACTCCCTCGGTCATCATGGTGAATTCCGACATACCGCCAAGCCCGGTGATTACCGTAAGCGGCATAAACACCACGTTGATGATCGCGAGATATTTCATAATTCCGGCCAAATTGTTGCTGACGACCGAAACCCGGGCATCGGACATGCCGGTAAGAATTCCGGCGTAGATTCCGGCGAGGTTGTCGCACTGCTTATTTTCAACGGTGATGTCGTCGAGAAAATCCAGCTCTTCCTCGTTGAAACCGATTTTGGTCGCGTCGTTGCGCAATTTGATCAGCAAGAGTTGATTGGCACTGGTGGCACTCTCGTAATAGGTCAGACTTTTGAGCAACGAAAACATATTGACCAGCGATTTATTTGTGACCGCGAATTCGATTTTATTTTCGATCTCGTCCGAAATGTTGCGAATAATCCGCAAATGTTGCAAAAAATGGTGGGTAGAATGGTGCAACAAGCGCAGAAGCACCCCTTGAATGGTGTTGCCGCGCAACGGCATACGACCATGCTCAAAGAGAGGCATAGGCTCGGACTGAAGTACGATAATGCGATCCTTAAAGAGGAACGCACCGATCGAAGAAATCTTAAACGCCATCGTGCGGTCAACTTGAAAGTTGCGCGGTCGCTTGAGAATCACCGCGATGTGATTGTGTTCGTATTCGACACGCGAAATTTCATCTTCATCGAGTGCGGAGAGCAAGGTGTGTTCATCGATTCCGCATTGATCGACCAGATAGCGTTTTTCTTCTTCGGACGGCGAGCTGAAGACTTGAATAATCCCAAGTTGCCCTTCGGGGCAGCTTTGCACACGACCGTCCTGTAGATCATAACATCTGAACATGGGCAAATTCATCCTGTTTTAAAAGTGATGTTGAAATAAAATTTCAACCTTGGTTCCGTCGAACCTATTCAGGATACCTCTAAAAACTGGAAATTTGGCTGAAAATTGCAGCTCATATTCGTATGCTCAACTTTGCGCGTGTCTGGTTAACTCTATGTTAGCCAGACATTTGCAAAATTGCGCCTCCAAATCATGAATCTGCTAATTTTCAACGCAACCCAGTTTTTAGAGATACCCTTCAGGCGTGAAGCCACATATCCGATTCTCAATAGTATGAGTCGAAGGGGCGTTCTTTTTAGCAGGTGATCAGCAGGATGCCGCAGAACAAAGAGCGCCCGAAGTGGCTTCACGCCATCGGGGTCCAGGATCCTCGCTGATCTTACTCTTTTTCTGTTTCTCTTTCATATACCTTACTGCTGTTATGTTGAAGTAACCGACTGCAATCAATATACCGTGGTCACAGGGATTTGTCAAATGCAGCCGCCGAAAATTTTTCTTAAAAGAGCTGATTGCATTTTAAGCGGTGAGGTGATACATTCTTCTGCGGGAATCCAATAGTACCGCCAAAATCATGTCAAAAAGGTAGTTTTGCAATTAGCTCGATAGCATTACGACAGCGGGGTGAATATATGTTCTTGGGTAAATTAGTGGAGTCACAGCGCGACAAGGTCGTGGCGGTGGAAACCCGCAACGATTGTGCGGTCTTTTTTTATCACGACAACGCGAAGTACCGCGAAGAAGAAGTGCCGTTTACCCCGATGCTGCTCTTGAGTTCCCCGGAGCAGTTATCCGAATTTTCCGGCACGGCGACGGTGACTCCTCTGACCGGGAATATGGTGTTCCGTTTTATGGCGAAATTTCCGAATCAAAAAGAGTATGAGTCCGCGTTGAAGTTTTTACGCCAAAATTCCCGCCCTTTTTATCTGTTTCGCGACCTGTCGCGCCAGATTTTACAACAGGAAGAGACTCGGCTTTTTTCGGGCATGGAATTTCGCGAATTGCGAAGAATGCAGTTTGATCTTGAAGTGCGAACCACGCCGGGTTTTGAATTTCCGAACCCCGACCGTGAAGCGGACGAGATTGTGATAATTTCAATATGCGACTCGACCGGCTACGAGCAGGTGCTTTCGCAAAAGACCATGAGCGAAAAAGAGTTGATTGAAGCCTTTGTCCAAACCGTCGCCGAGCGGGACCCTGATGTTATCGAAGGTCACAATCTTTGCCGTTTCGATTTGCCGTATCTTGAAACTCGCGCCAAACGCCACAAAGTCAAACTCGCTCTCGGTCGTGGCGGTGCGACTGTAAAATCGCGTTCAAGCCGTTTCAATCTTGCGGAGCGAATTATCAACTACACTCGTTACGATATTTTCGGGAGGCATGTGGTCGATACGCTCCACCTCGCGATGATGTACGATGTTTCAAATCGCAACCTTGAGTCGTACAATCTTAAATATTTGGCAAAACATTTTAATTTCGCCTCGGAAGAACGAACTTATATCGATGGCGAAAAAATCAGTGAAGCATGGGAGCATGACCGGGAAAAATTACTCGCCTATGCGCTTGACGATGTGCGTGAAACGCGAAGTCTCGGCGCATTGCTCAGTCCGAGTTACTTTTTTCAGACCTCGATTTTGCCGATGAGCTATCAAGACGTGATTATTCGCGGCAGTGGCACCAGTCTTGACGCGCTGTTTATCGCCGAATACCTCAAAGCCGGGCACTCTCTCCCGATGCCGGAGTTGCCGCGTCCTTTTGCCGGAGCGTTGTCCAGGGCAGATAAGATCGGTATTTTTGAAAACGTCTGGCATTGCGATGTACGCTCCTTGTATCCCTCGATTTTGCTTGCGTCCAACTGGGCGCCGTCACGCGACGTGTTAAAAGTGTTTCCGCGGCTGCTCGACGCGTTGCGAACCTTTCGTCTTGAAGCGAAAGATGCGATGCGTGCAACTTACGACCTGGCAGAACAAAAGGAACTTGCGGCGTTGCAAGGGACGTTTAAAATCCTCATAAATTCCTTTTACGGTTATCTCGGCTTTTCGCAAGGAGCGTTTAACGACTACGCTTTGGCGGAGCAAGTCACCGCCCGCGGTCGGGAAATTTTAACGCTGATGCTCGATTTTTTGACCGATTCCGGCGCGAATGTGCTTGAAATGGATACTGATGGAATTTATTTTCAACCGCCACCGACTGTAGCGGATCAAGCCGGGTTTCAGCAGCGCATTCAAGCGGCGTTGCCGCCGGGGATTGAGGTTGAGCTTGATGCCACTTACGCCGCGATGTTTTCGTACAAGAGCAAAAATTATGCCTTGCTCGGATATGACAATACAGTCGGAATCACCGGGGCGGCACTGAAATCACGCGGACTTGAGCCGTTTCAGCGAAGCTTTATTTCTCAACTAATCGAGCTGCTTTTGAAGCGTGATTTTGCGAAGATACCCGACTTGTATTATCAGATGCGCGATAGTATTGAACAGAGAAAATTGCCGTTGTCCGAACTTGCCAAGAGCGAAAATCTGAACGATTCGCTGGAGAGTTATAAGCGCAAATTAGCCGCCGGAACCGGTCGCCGGAGTGCGGCGTATGAGTTGGCGATCCGCTCTAATCGCGCCTATCAGTCCGGCGATCAAGTTACCTACTATTTGACCGGGGTCAAGAAGAAAGTTTCGGTGGTGGACAACGCCAAACTGCTATCCGACGCGCCAACTGAAGAACGCGATGAGAACATCGCCTATTACTTGAATAAATTAGACGAGCTTTACGCCAACTTCAAAGAGTTTTTACCGGAAGAATCCAACCCCTTGGGGATTTAGAGGTCGCCTTTGGTGATTACCTCCGACCGCCGAAAAGTCTCAGGAAAAACAAGAAGAGGTTAACAAAGTCAAGATACAGCTCAAGTGCGCCGTAAACGGCGTATTTGCGTCCGACTTTATCTTCAATTTCCCCATTGGCTACGGCAGACGACAAGCGTTTGATTTTTTGAATATCCCACGCCGTCAGACCGATAAAGATCAGTACACCTAAATAACAGATGATTCTATCCACTAAATTATTGTACCAAAAGATATTGACGATTGAGGCGAGAATCAGTCCCCAGAGTCCTAAAATCGCCAGTCCGCCAACGCCGGAGAGATCGCGTTTGGTAAGATAGCCGTAAAGTCCGGCTCCGCCGAAAGTTCCGCTGGTGACGAAAAAAGTCGCCGCAAGCGAACTCATCTGATACGCGGCAAAGATCCAGCTCAATGTCAGACCGTTCAGTATGGAAAACAGAACAAAACAGGCAGCCGCTCCGGCGGCGGAGAGCTTGTTGATCGCCGCCGACATCGCAATGACCACGACCAACTCCAAAATGATAAGAACCGTGTAAATTCCCGGGCTGTTTACCACAAACTGAAACAGTTGCGGAATATTGTAAACCGCCCATGCCACCGCCCCGGTTAACGCGAGTCCGACGGTCATCCAGCCGAAAACCCGGTTTACAAACTCGCCTTGTTTTGCTACCGCATCTTGACCTGCGACTTCTGATTCATTGATTCTGTCATACCATTGATTTTTGTTCATAACGTATTCCTCCTTAATTAGTTAGCCTAATTTTGCGTAGGCGTTATCGAATCGCGTGAATAACTCTTCGAGTGAATCCGCCTCCGGCAACCCGGCGTTGACGAATTCCGATAAAAGTTGTTTGGGGTCGGCGGTGGAGCGGGGTGTTTCGGCTTTGGCGTTAGCCGAGGCGAAATTTCCGACGATCGCGGCGGTGAGTTCGGCGGCGAGCGACATCGCATCGCTCATGGATGATTCATTTTCCGATTTATTTTCGATCCCGACAGTTTTTTCCAATTCGGCAACGATTCGTTTACGCTCCGATGTGGCTGAGGCAAGAGATTTCAGCAATTTTTCTTCCGCTTTTGCATCGCCGGAGGCGACCTGAGCAATCAGCGTTGCGACAGCGGCAAGCTTGGGAAACTTGTCGAGATTTTCGATTGCAAGACAATTTTCCTCAAGTTCCGTGCCGGATTTGACGCTCTCCCAAACGGCGGAGAGTTGGCGTGTCACAAGTTTGGACATGCCTAATTTGTCCGCAAAGAGTCGTGCTTTGGCTTGGCTAAGTGCGGTGTCGAATTTTTCGCCCGCCTTGATTTCGGACTGAAAAGTGTTGCGACACCCAAGTTCCTTTAATTCGTTTTTGATGGCACGGTAACGCGAAAGTGCCGAGCTTGGGTCGGTGATGTCAACCGAGAGCGTTTCGATTTCATTTATAAGCTTTTTCGCCTGCTCCTCGCGATTGGCAAACTCTTCACGCCGACCGGCGAAAAATTTGTCGAGGGCGGCATCGAATTTGGCGTTGAGTTCCGATTCTGCTCGCCCGGCACGCCCGGCAAGAGTATATTCGCTGCGAAGCTGCTTGGCGCGTTGCGCGGAATCGGAAGTTTTTTGAGTCGGTTCAAGCAGTTGTTCGGCCTGGCTGATTAGTTTTTGTTTGATTTCGGCAACAGCCTCAAATTTCGCGTTGCGTTCGTTAAAATAGGCGGTTCTGGCGTTAAAAAATTTATCGGCGGAAGTTCTGAACGCGGTGAACAGCTCTTTTTCGTGCACTCCGGCACCGGGAATCGCCTTCCATTCGGCTTGAAGCTCTTTAAATGCGGCAGCCCCGTCATTCCAGTCGGTCGACTCGGCAAGAGCGGCGGCCTTGTCGCACAGCTGTTGCTTCGCGAGAGCGGCTTGCTTGTGCTTCTGCCTCAGATCGGCATAATATTCATCGATACGGTGCTGGAGTTTGCGTGTCGCTTCGATATAACGCGGGTTGATTTCATCGGCTTTAGATTTCGGAACCGTGCCGAGAAGTTTCCATTTATCGCGAAGTGCCTGCAATTCTTTCGCCGCCTTGGGAAGTTCGTTTTCGGGTAAATCCAACAGACGGTCAAGCTCGTTACAGATGTCCTGTTTCAGGGTGAAACTCTCCCAGCGGGCGAGGTCGAGGGTCTCATAGTGCTGCGATAGCTTTGACACCGCCTGACGATGGGCGTCTTTGTAACGGTCGGCAGAAGCTTTGGGGACGTTTCCGATTGCGGTGTATTCCGATTCAATCGCGACTTTGCGTTCTTTGAGCAGGTCAATATCGTCTTTGGCGGTCAGGTCAGCGAGTTCTTCGGTAAGTTTATCTGCCGCCGCCGCACGGGCATTTTCGGCGGCTTGCTCGGCTTGCATACGCTCTGACAACGGGCGAAATTTCGCCATAAACGTCTCGGCGTCGGACTCCAGACTGCTGAGAGTTTCGGTACACTCCACCCATTGGCGATTGAGAGTTTCAACTTCGGAATGGAGAATCAGTTCGCCTGCGGCGAGTAGTTTATCGAGCTTTTTATGTAACGCTTTCGCCTCGGCGATTTTTGCTTGATGCTGTTGACAACGCGCCTCAATTTCGACGGCGGCGGTCTGAGCTGCTTTTAGCGCAAGAGCGAAATGTTTATCGAGAATCTCGGCGTATTCCGGCGGGACTTCGGGCAGGGTGTTCCACTTGGTCTGCAATGCGGCTAACTGCTCGGCATAATCGGCGTCGGCATTTTGAGGCAGTGATTCTAATTGGCGACACAACTCTTCACGCGAATGAAGGTGCGACCGCAACGGTTCGGTCATGCCGCCGGAGGCAATTGAACTATTATTGGAATTTTCAAAGTGTTCGTTCATAAACCTATATTTCTAATTATAATATTCAGTTTATAGAAGTATAATCCACGTTTCCTGATTTTTCCAATTATGAATCGGGTTTCGGCTTGAAATTTTCGCAAAAAAATGTATTTTAATGAGACAATTAGCTCAGTCGTTAAAAGATTTTTTTGAGAGGATTTAAAAGATTATGGCAAAAACCAAAGAATTCAAAGCCGAAGTACAGCAGTTGTTAAAGCTGATGATTCATTCGCTGTATTCCAATCGCGATATATTTTTACGGGAATTAGTGGCAAACGCGGCGGATGCGATCGACAAGGCGCGTTTTGAGAGCTTGACCACCCCGGCTCTGGCGCGGGAGTGGCAGATTCGCCTTGCCGTTGACAAAGAGGCTAAAACCTTGGTTGTCAGCGACAACGGCATTGGTATGACCGAGGAAGAGGTTATCGATAATATCGGGACAATCGCCAAAAGCGGGACAAAAGCATTCTTAAAAATGCTTGAAGAAAATAAAGACAACAAAGAGCCACTCCCGGAATTGATCGGTCAGTTCGGGGTCGGATTTTACTCTGCTTTTATGGTCGCTTCCAGCGTTGAAATCGTCACCAAAAAAGCCGGGACGGAACTTCCGGCGGTGAAGTGGAGCAGCAATGGAGAGGGGAATTACAAGCTTGAAGTTGGCGAACGCGACGATCAGGGTACGACTATTACGCTTCATTTGAAAGACGATGCCGCGCAATATCTCGACAGCTGGAAAATCGGCGAAATCGTGCGACGTTATTCGGACTTTATCGCATATCCGATTATTCTGCCCGAGAAGAAGGTCAACGAAGACAAGACCGAAACTGTTGAAGACAAAGTGTTAAACTCTCAAAAGGCGATTTGGTTGCGCAAACCCTCTGAAATTACCGATGAGGAGTACAAGAGTTTTTACAGTCACCTTTCGCATTTGGGCGGCGATTACCTGAAGACGATTCACATCACCGCCGAGGGAACGAGTGAATTTCAGGCCTTGCTGTTTTTGCCCAAGGAAGCACCGTTCAATCTCTTAATGCCTGAAATTCAGAAAAAAGGGTTGCAACTTTATGTCCGTCGCGTCTTTATTACCGACGAGTGCAAGGAGTTGATTCCCGATTATTTGCGCTTTGTTTCGGGTGTGGTCGATTCGAGCGATCTGCCGTTGAACGTTTCCCGCGAGATTTTGCAGGAAAACGTCCAGTTGCGTCGGATCGAAAAGGCGGTGGTTAGTCGGGTGTTGTCCGAGCTCAAAAAGATGCAGGAAAACGAACGCGACGCTTATGCGGGATTTTTCCGCGAATTCGGTCGCACCCTCAAGGAGGGGATTCACACCGATTATGCCAACGCCGAGAAGCTCAAAGATTTGGTGATGTACGAGTCGATGAACACCGAGTCGGGCAAGATGATTACTTTGGCTGAATATGTTACAGCGATGCCGGAGAGCCAAAAGGATATTTACTTTATCACCGGTGAAAAACGCGAATCGGTTGCCGCATCGCCCGCGTTGGAGTACTTCAAATCGCAGGGATACGATGTGTTGTTTATGACCGACCCGATCGATGACTGGATTATGCAACAGATGTTCCAGTATCGGCAAAAGAACTTTAAATCGGTGGTCAAAGGTGATTTTGAGGTTGACGGCGCGGAGGAGTTGCTCAAAGAGGCGAAAGAAAAGTTCGCCAAGCTTTTGGAGTTCCTCAAAACGACGTTGGGCGACAGCGTGAGCGAGGTGCGTTTTTCGGCGCGGTTGACCGACAGTCCGTGCTGTTTGATTGTCGAGGGGAACGCGCTTTCGCCGCACTTGGAGCGGTTGTTTAAAGCGATGCACCAGGAGATTCCCCAGAGCAAGCGGATTTTGGAGTTGAACCCGAAACATCCGTTGGTTGAGGCGTTGTTCAAGGCGTATACCGCCGACGAGAATGCGCCGGAACTCAAGAGCTATGCCAAAGTTTTGTTTGACCAGTCGCTTTTGACCGAGGGCAGCCCGTTGCCCGACCCGGCGGCGTTCGCCAAGGAGCTGACGCAACTTTTGTTGCGGAGTCTCGGGGGCGGCAAATCGGATGATTCGTCCGCAAAATAATTTCTAAAAACCAACTTGACTAAAAATCGCAGCGCATACGAATATGTGCTGCGATTTTTTTTTGCCAATTTTCCAGTTTTTAGAGATACCCTATAGAAAGCGGGATTCCGTTTTTTTAAAAGATAGCCTTTACGGATTTGCGTACAAGATCTTTTGATGAATTTTTTCTACTTCGCCTTGTTTATCCAGTTGAAAATATAAATCGGTATCCTGCACTTGATAAGCTCCGTCGGAGAGAAATCCGATCGCGGGGAGCAAAAAGAACGCGGCCCCGACCAGGTCCAGAATTCCTAATTTGCTGATTCCGACTCTTAGTTTTTGTGTTTCGGAGACATAACCGGGGTGTGTAGCGGTGACCGAAACGGATTTGCCGGTAGGTATTGTTAAGCGAACCGGGGATGTATACCATTTATTATTGATCAACACGCGGGAATCGGCGGGTTCAACATTAATCGAAAGCTCTTGAGTTTTGTTCCCCAAAAAAGAACATCCCGGGGATACGGTGATTAAAATTCCGGCGATAAACAAGGTTAGTTGAGTTTTCATATCCATAAATCTTTCTTTAATTTTTTCGGCTGTAGAGCCATTTCTGACCCTCGTACGGCGGGGGATTACGTGGGACCCCGAGTGGGAGTCA
>JAISIP010000204.1 GCA_031261965.1 Victivallales bacterium
TATGCTATTTTATGCGCAAGGAAAAGGAAACTTGGCATAATGAAAGTACTGATTACCGCCGGACCGACCCGTGAAAAACTCGACGCGGTTCGCTTTTTGACCAATCGCTCCACCGGCAAGATGGGCTACGCTTTGGCCGAGGCAGCCCGTGACGCCGGGCATACGGTGACTTTGGTTTCCGGCCCGGTAACGCTGCCGTTTCCCGCCGGAATTGAGCTGATTTTTGTCGAATCGGCAGCTGAGATGGCAGAGGCGGTCAAAGAACGCGCCGCTCAAATGGAGCTGATTATTATGTGTGCTGCGGTCGCCGATTACCGCCCGAAACAGATTCATTTAGGCAAGCTGAAAAAGCAACCCGGAAACTTTTTGCTTGAGCTTGAGCGTACCGAGGATATTCTCTCAACGCTTGGCGCGTCAAAAGTTGCCGGGCAAATTTTAGTGGGATTTGCCGCCGAGACGGACGATTTGCTAACTAACGCCGCTCAAAAATTGAAAGCTAAAAATCTTGACTGGATTTGCGCCAACGATGTAAGCCGTTCCGACATCGGCTTCGGCAGCGACGAGAACGCGGTTACTTTGTTAGGACAAGACTCCAGGCGTTACGGCATCGGACCGGATACCAAACGCGCCGTCGCCGAGGCGATTCTTGAAATCGTCACCGACTCCGGGAGGTAGCCTTTAGGGTATTTCTAAAAACAGGGTTGAGTCGAAAATCAGCAGATTCACAAATTGGAGGTGTGGTTTTGCAAGCAACTGGCTAACATAGAGTTAACCAGTTACGCGCAAGGCCGCACATACAACTGTGAGCTGCAATTTTCAGCCAAATTTCCAGTTTTTAGAGGTAGCCTTTAGAATCAACTGCTCAAGCACGATTCTCCGATCGCCTCCGCCGGAAACCAGATCGCGGTTTGCGTTGCGGACGAGTTCGAGGTTGCGTACCAACTCTTCGTCGGTGAAATTCGCTGCACTTTCGCAAATCTTAAAGGCGCGGTACGGGTGGAGTTTCAACAGCGGATTATCCGGGTATTTATCGCGCAACTCTTGGGGCAACAGATCAAATGTGCGGGCGTTGACCCCATTGAGCGAGAGTTGGCGCATCGCCAGTTTGGTTTGAATTTGTTTTTGAAATTCTCCCGACAGCGCAGCGATAAGACGCATTTCCGCTTCCCCTTGCGCAAGCAATACATCGAGCAATCGGATTGCCGCCGGGGCGTTGCGCGAGCTGATTGCTCCGGTGAATTCCCAAGTGACGGTTTCGGGGGTTCGACTGCAAATCGCCTGACAGTCGGCGAGCGTGATACGGGCAGTTGCACCGACAAAGCAGGCGAGTTTCTCCAATTCGTTGCGCAACACGCCGGAGTCGCCGGACAGGGTTTCGGTGAGATACGCAGTTGCGTTGCCGTCGATTTCTTTGCCCAACTCTTGGCAAATGGTGCGAATGTCAATTCGGCGGTCGTCGGCGTGATTTTTGTCCCCAATTTTGGAAGTGTTCAGCGTTTCAACGGAGATTTTTGCCGTTTTAAGTGCCTTGCCGAACGATTTACGCATATCGAGATTAAATCCGTCGGCGAGGACAGTGACATCGTCCGGCAACGGCGAAGTCAAAATCAATTGCGCTTCGACAAACACTTGACCGGGCTCCATGGAGTTAAAAATATCAAAATTCGCAAAGTGGCGCAACCAGATGAATTTTGAGTCGCAAAGAAACGGGGGGGTGCGCACCGCTTCGATAAAATTTCGGGTAATTTCCTCAAGTGATAGCGTATCGCTGTCGCCGGGAACGATTTCCGCCGCCGGATTATCCTCTAATTCGCCCTGGGTTAATTCAAGTGCAAGTTCCCGGGATCGCTCTTTTACGGCAAACTCGTCGTTGCCGGTGATAAAATATAATTTCCCCATGTTTATTTCCTGTCTAAAATATATTTAAGTTTTACAATACTATTGGTTTTGGGCGTTATCGCAAACGCCGCTCCGTGGCGGATTCCCGGCGCCCAGACAATGCCGCTCCTACCGCGCAACACCGGCAACACGGCATTGGCCGCAACTCCCCGGTCAATCCGCAATTTTTTCAGAGATTTTTCGGTTTTTTCGCCAAACGGAATAATCCGATCACCATCGTGCCGTCGGTCGATAGTCAAAGGCGAATCAAGTAAATTTGCGTCAAACAGTGCCTCATTGAGTGACACCGTAACAGGTGAAGGGATGATTTGGGCAGAAAATCGAGAATTCCCCCAAGCGATTTCCGGCTCGTCGCGCCAATTCCATACTACTTGTGCAAAATTCAATTCGACGCGATCAAGGGCGAGCAAATTCCCCTGTAACAACAGCGAGCGATTCGCATCGAGCGGAATTTTTCGCGCATTTGGGCTTGAAACGCTCCAATAATCGGCGAGTCGCATCAAAATTTCGCGGTTTGGAATATAATCGTAGCCGGATTCCCGGGCGACAAATCGGCGCAGGAGTCGAATCAACAGCGCGGGCGGTTGTTTTTGCCAGAATTCAAGCGGAGTCGCGCTTTGTCCGGCGATTTCGCGAAATCGGTTATCCACTTCGCTTTCGATAAACTCGGCATCACTTTCAAGTGCAGATAATGATCGCGCCAGCCCGGTTTCTCCGCCGGGTGAAAGTGCGAAAAACTCCGGCAAAAGTTTGTTGCGCAACATGTTGCGGGCAAAGCGATTATCGGAGTTGCTGGAATCTTTTGCCCAGGAGTGAACTCCGTTAGTGTGCAAAAAATCTTCGATTTCACTTCGGGTAAACGCGAGCAAAGGGCGAAGAAATGTCACGTTTTCGACCGTCGAACAACTTCGCATAGAAGTTAACGCGCTGACATTCGCCCCGCGGGCAAGTCGCAAAAAGAGATTTTCCGCCCGATCCCCGGCGTGATGACCAAGTACAACCGCGGTATCGGGGTGTGCCGCAACAAGTTCTTTCCATGCCGAGAGCCGGGCATTTCGCGAACGCTCTTCAAGATTCGCCCCCGGTGCGAGATTGAGCTTAATACAATGAAACTCGATATTGTGTTCACGGGCAAATTTTTCGGCATTTTCGGCTTCGCGTTGCGACTCTTCACCACGTAAATTGTGGTCAAAGTGAATCGCGATCACGCGAAAGGCGAAGCGCGGTTGGAAATGCAACGTCAACAGCAGTGCAGCCGTGCTGTCAGCTCCGCCGGAGAAGCCGACATAGAGCGTTCCATTGGCATAAGAGTTAAAAAGTTTAGCGCAATTTTCAAGATTCATTTGTAAAGCGTCCGTTCCGGTTATACTATATATGTTGTAAAGCTTGAACGCAAGGAGATTAAAAAAATATGGCATACATTGTTGTCGCTACGAATAACGCCCACAAGGTAAAAGAGTATTCCGATTTGCTTGAAGGGCAAAAAGTGGAACTTAAATCACTGTTGGATTATCCCAACTACCCAGGGGTGGAAGAAGACGGGAAGAGTTTTCGCGAAAACGCGGCGAAAAAAGCTCTTTCGGCCTGCAAATATTGCGATGTCCCGGCGTTTGCCGACGATTCCGGGCTTGAAGTCGAGTCGCTCGACGGTCGCCCCGGTATTTTTTCGGCGCGTTACGCCCCGACCGACAAAGCGCGTATCGCCAAGTTGCTCGAAGAACTCAAGGGGTGTGAAAATCGCCGCGCCCGCTTTGTCTGCGCGATTGCGATCGCCGTCAATGGCGAGGTTATAGAAACCTTTGAGGGCGAGGTAAAAGGGCGGATCGTCGAATCTCCGCGCGGCGAAGACGGTTTCGGGTACGACCCGATTTTTCAGCCGGACGGGTATGAGCAGACTTTTGGGGAAATGCCGCAGGAGTTGAAAAATAAAATTAGCCATCGAGCGGTCGCTTTCAAGTTGGCGTTGAATTTCGTCGAAGACGAGATGTCGGTGTTGGACGACGACTTCGATATTTGACCCCGGTTTGATTTGAGCCAATTACAAAAATCTTTTGCCCGCTTTTTTGTTGTTTTGTCGCTTTTGTCGCCTTGAGAATGCTTTTTTACGTAGCACTGCTACGCTTTAAGCATTTCAAAACGACAAAATCACTTAAAGCACCGACAAAATCATGACAAAAGCTGTTTTGCAATTGGCTCGGAAACGTGATATATTAAGCACCTGTAAATATTTCTGTTTTTAGGACAATCGGTTGCAGGGTAATGGAAAACGATCAATATCTTTTCGGCGGTGACACTTACGACACCCCAGCCGATGTGAAAAAATCTTTTTTGTACCGTCTTTTTTTGGGGAGTCGCTGGTACTTTTATTTGAACAATTTCGGGATTTTTGCCCGAACCGGCCGTTGCGGTCGCCAGGGTAAATTGGACAAAGAGCGGCAAATTTATTACTCCCGCCAGAACTTTCGGCTGGTCGAGAAGTGCGGCGGCAAGATTCATTTGCGCGGACTTGACAATTTGCGCACCTTGCAGGGCGAGCCGGTGGTGTTGATCGGCAACCATATGAGTTTGCTTGAAACCGCGCTTTTTCACGCGGTTGCCCGGGAGTATCTCGATTTTACCTTTGTGATCAAGCAGTCATTGTTGAAAGTTCCGTTTTTTAAGGAGATTATGTTTGCATTAGGTGCGATTCCGGTCGGTCGGCAGAACCCCCGCGACGATTTGCGTGCCGTGCTAAACGGTGGCAGAAAACTGTTGGAATCGGGGCGTTCAATTATTATTTTTCCGCAATCGACCCGCAGTGAATCGTTCGATGCGGAAAAGTTCAATTCGATCGGAATAAAGTTGGCTAAATCGGCGAATGTGCGGGTTTTACCGTTTGCGCTCAAGACCGATTTTTTAGGCAACGGAGAATATGTCCGCGACCTCGGACCGGTTCGTCCGAAACGCGAGGTTTATTTTGAATTTGCTCCGGCGAAAACAGTTGAGGGCAACGGGCAGGAGCTTCAGCAGGAGATTATCGATTTTATCCAATCAAGACTTTCGCAATGGCGGGAACTTGAATCCGAAAAAAAGGAAGAAAAATAGCGATGAGCAACGTGACAATCCCGGAACAAATGTTAGCCTGGCCGTTATTTGGCGCGGGCATGGAGAATTTTGGCGTGAACGATCAGCCCTGCACTATCCCGGTGCCGGAGATCAAAGCCGATGAACTCTTAGTGCGGATTGACGCGATTGGGTTGTGCTTCTCTGATGTTAAATTGATTCGGGCGGGCGAGGCTCATCCGCGGGTGATCTCCAAAGATCTGAAAAAAGACCCGGTGATCCCCGGTCATGAGGCGGTTATGACGGTGGTAAAAGTCGGCGATTCGCTCTCCGGCAAGTTCAACGTCGGTGAGCGTTTTATCATTCAAGCCGATATTTACGTAAACGGCAAAGGATTTGCCTACGGCTACGCGATTAACGGCGGTATGGAGCAATACAGCGTAATCGATCAGCGCATACTCAACGGCGACGAAGGGTGTTACCTCTTGCCGATCTCCGAGGAGATGCCATCGGCGGTCGCCGCGTTGCTTGAGCCGTGGACTTGTGTGCAGGCCAGTTATATGATCGAAAACCGTACCGCGCCGCTTGCCAAAGGAAGAGTTTTTATCGCCGCCGGGGACAAGCAAATTTACACCGCAGGCGAAGCGTTGAAAAAAGCCGCTCCGTCGAGCGTGACCGCTTGGGGACTTTCCGCCGAAGCACTTGAAGCGTTGAACCAAGAACTCGGATTAAAAATCGCGTTGGTCGATGAAATCCCCTCCGGTGTGGAGTTCGATGATATATTTTTGTGCAATTTACCGACGGAATTTGCCGAGCCGGCGGCAAAATTAGGCAGTCGTGGTGCGGTGACGAGTTTTATCGGTCAATATCAGTCGCGCAACGGAATGTTCGATGTCGGGCGGATTCATTACGAGGGGTTCTTTTATCAGGGAGCGTCGGGTACTGATTTATCCAAAGCTTACGGGCTAAATTCCCGAAATCAGCTCAAAAAAGGCGGCACATGCTGGTTGCCCGGCGGAGCAGGGGCGATGGGGCAAATGCACACTCAACTTGCGGTGGAGAACCCGGACGGTCCGTCGCGGATTTTAGTGACCGATATGGACTCCGCCCGGATAGCGAATGTGGAGTCTTTGCTCTGCGAAACCATCGCCCGGCGCGGTATCGAGTTCAAAGCGGTGAATCCTTCGACGCTATCAAAAGATGAGTTTGAAGCTTTGTTAAATGATTTTGCCCCCGACGGATTTGACGACATTGTTATGCTTGTCCCGGTGGTGCCGGTATTGGTTCAGGCGGCGCAACATCTTGGCAAGGATGGTCTTATGAATATCTTTGCCGGGATTCCCGCCGGAGTCGAAGGGGTGCTTTCAATCGACGGAATTGTGAATCGCAATCAACGTTATATCGGCTCAAGCGGGAGTCGGACAGAGCATTTGCGCCACACCTTGGTGCTGTCTGAGACCGGTAAACTCAACCCGGTTACGGCACTTGCGGCGATCGGCGGAATGAAATCGCTGAAACAAGGGCTCGAAGCGGTCATCGCGGCGAAATTCCCGGGTAAGACGGTGATTTTTCCGAATGCGCCGGATATGCCGCTTACCCCGATCAGCGAGATTGCCAAACTTGGTGCGGAAATCGGCGATACTCTCGCTTGCGGTGAAACTTACACTATGGCGACCGAGTTGGAACTGAAAAGCATTTACGAAGACAATTTCTAAAATAAAGGTGACGCATTTGCTTTCAAGCAAGGGAAAATTTTTGCTTAGCGTACTGGTTTTCGCCGCCGGGTTGGTGATTCAACTGCGGGCAGCGGATTTGCGTGGTACAAAATTGAACTTCGCCTCGTTCAAGGAGTTCAATGCGGACAGCTGGCAGTTTGTCGGGCAAAATATCATCGCTAAAAAGGTCTATATTCCCGCCGGAGATTTGGAGATTTACGCCGATCAGGCGGTGATAAATATTGAAAGTCGCGATTTTGAAGCCTCTGGAAATGTTAGAGTTCACCGCTGGCAAAGTACCGGCGGGACGGTCGATATGGCGAAATTGGCGCGTCTGCAAGATGCGCCGAATCTCAACTTGACAGTTTTGGGCATCACCGGGGACATCTGGGGCGAACAGATGGCCAAGGTGTCGGTTTCGATGCTCACGGACAATATCAAAGCCAAAAAGATGTCCGGCAACCTCGACAGCGGTTATTTCCGTTTTGATGATGTGCAATTGCAGTTTCAGACTTTTGTCTGCAAGGCAAAGAGTGCCGAACGCCAGCCGGACGGCATTATCAATGTGACGGATGCCGAAATCAGTTCTTGCAATTATCTCGAAGACGACAACGCACATTATTCGATCGGTTGCTCAAGTGCTCAACTAACCCCGCATACGACCGAATTTTACGGTTTGGAGACGATCGATACCGATGTCGGCGACTATTCGGTTTTTTTGACCAATGGATTTTGGAAAGTTTACGGCGTTCCGATTCTCTGGTTGCCGGCTTTTTACAAACCCAAAGACGAGTCGCCGGGGCTGTTTAGCGCGCAATGGGGACACGCCTCCGATTGGGGTTACTATGTGATGCTTTCAAAGCGGTTCACCTTTAGTGAATACCCGTATGCGTCGGTCAAGGTGATGGGAGACTACTATTCGCAGCGCGGTTTCGGTTACGGGGCAAAAGGGGAGTTCAACACGGACAATTCGCGTACCGAGTTTTTCGCCTACGGCATTTGGGATATGGATCAGTACAAGACCGACCATTATAACCGTTATCGGATTGATATACCCAAAACGCGATATGATTTCCGAATTTCCAATGTGACGCATATTACGCCGCGACTTGATTTCCGCGGGGCGTTGGAGTTTATCAGCGACCCGTATTTTACCCGCGACTTTTTCTCGGAGCGTTATGACCGCGATCCGCAACCGGCGACGTATATGTCGTTGGAGCAACAATTTGACCATTTCAGCGCATCGCTTTACATCCGCCCCAAGATAAACAGTTTTTACACCACCGTGCAACGTCTGCCGGGATTCCGGCTGGATGTGCCGCGTCAACAGATCTTCGACACGAACTTCTACTATCAGGGTGACTTGTCGCTGGATTATCTCAAGATGGATTGGATCAAATTCGACGAAAAGAATAAGCTTTATCCCAATGAACGGTTGCAAAATTATTCGAGCTTCCGAATGGATACGACCCACTTTCTCTATTTTCCGATTAGATTTGACTGGTTGACCTTGATTCCGCGAGCCGGGTTGAAGCTGACCGCTTACTCGAACACCTCCAAGAAGAAGGTTGGTACCGAGGCGCTTATGGAGCAGTTCATGGCTGCCGACCCGCAAAATCGAACCGGCTTTCCTCTGACGAATTATGACAACAAAGGGGGTGCGAAATTGCGGTTTCTGGGGGAAATCGGGGTGGAAGCTTCCACTAAGATTTACAATTCATGGCAAAATGTCCGCAGCTCGTTTTTGGCTCTTGACGGACTTAGACATGTGATCCGCCCCTACATCAACTACACGTTGATTCCGCGACCGAACGTGAGTCGGGATCACCTTTACTATTTTGACGACATCGACCGAATTGACAAGCAGCACTTTATCCGTTTCGGGTTGGAAAACCGCTTGCAGACCCGGGACGGTAATTCGGTGCGGGACTATTTTTCGATGGAGAATTACTGGGATTTGCACATGCAAAAAGAGGACGATTTTAGTCAGATCGGCGATTTTTGCACGATTCTTACCGCAACTCCGTTTAAAGGTTTCTCTATTTCCACCTTGTTTTCTATCGATGCCGGCGGCAACAACGGCGAAGTGCCCGAGACCATCCGAAGCGGTCGCGAAGCGGGACATCCGGGCTTGAATTTGCGTTGGCTGAACCGCTGGAATATTGTGCTGAGATACACCCCCGCGCCGGATTGGGACTTTATGTTCGCATACATCTATCACCGCCCGTACAGTTCGCGCAGTGCCTACTCTATGGGTTCGACGTTGACCCAGCTTGATGCCGGTTCGTTCTTTAACAAATATTTTGACGAACATACCGAAGAGTTGCGCTTCAGCGTCAGATTGCCGATTACGCCGGATCGCCGAACTTTTGCCGCTTACGCGATGTCATACGATATTCAAGAGGGCTATATCGATGTTCACACCGTGCAAATTATTCGCAACTTCCATTGTTGGGAAATTGCGGCGGGAATGCAGTGGGAGCGTGACGACGACGACAACAACTATAAACAGAGTTTTCTCTTCTCGGTTTACCTTACCGGCTTGCAATCGCCGTTATTCGGGGGAAGTCAAAATCAGATTCTGTCGCAGGCCGACTCCGAAATGCGAATGCCGGGTTCGTCGCGTGGCAGCAAACTTTGGGGCAATGACTGATTATGTATATCGTCACAGGTGGAGTCGGGTTGATCGGCAGCGCGGTAATTTGGGAGTTGAATCGGCGCAATATCGCGGATATTTTGGTCGTTGACCATTTGGGTTGCTCGGAGAAATGGAAAAACTTGCGTGCGTTGAAGTTTGCCGATTATCTTGAGAAAGATGAATTTCGCACCAGACTCGCCGCCGGAGATTTCAATAAAGATAAGATCGACGGGGTGATTCATATGGGGGCGTGTTCTTCTACCCAGGAACGCGACGCGTCTTATCTCATCGACAATAATTTCAAAGCGACCAAAGAGTTGGCGCAATTTTGCCTGGCAAAGGATATTCGTTTTTTGTACGCCTCAAGTTGCGCGACTTACGGTGACGGCAGTTGCGGTTATAATGATGATGAATCGCAAATAGAAGAACTCCGACCGTTGAACATGTACGGTTATTCTAAACAGTTGTTTGACCTTTGGGCGAAGCGACGCGGGGCGTTGGCAAAAATAACCGGCTGCAAATTTTCCAACGTCTACGGGGCGAACGAGCGTCACAAGGGCGATATGCGCAGCGTGGTTTTGCGGGCGTTTGAGCAAATTACCGCGACCGGCAAGCTGAAACTCTTTCGTTCGTACCGCGAGGAATATCGCGACGGCGAGCAAATGCGCGACTTTCTATATGTCAAAGACGCGGTCGATATGGTTTTGTTTCTCTTTAATCATCCGCAGGGAGCGGGGCTTTACAATATCGGCAGCGGGAGGGCGGAGACCTGGAATGCGCTGGGGAAGGCGGCTTTTGAGGCACTCAAACAGCCGCAAAATATCGAATATATCGATATGCCGGAGAATTTGCGCAACTGCTATCAATATTACACCAAAGCAGAAATGGGCAAACTCAAAAAGCTCGGTTACAACCGCGAAGCGACCAGCTTGCGCGATTCGGTGATCGATTACATTCGCAACTATCTTATCATTGACCGTTATTTGGGCGACGAATGCGAAAAGTAGCCTCCGATACCGCAACACATGTATTGTCCGACGCGTCCAAAGTGCTGGCGTTAATTGAAAATGGCGAGCAGAGTTTGGACGACGCACTTGATTCATCCCTCACTTACCCCGAATTGCGTCGAACCGTAAGTAGTTTACTCTTCTTTTACTTTAGACGTAAGAAACTGATTGACCGATGGATAACCAGTCTTGCAGCGCGTCCGCCCCGACCCCGGTTGCGTCGATTGTTATCTATCGTTTTGACTCAGATTCGCTGTCAAAGCAAAATCGCGCCGGAGTCGGCGGTAAATGTGGCGGTAGATTTGGTCAAAGCGGAGGGCAAACTTAATGAATCGAAGTTCGTCAACGCGGTTTTGCGCCGTGCTGTTACGGATATGCCGGAGCTTGCTGATGCCCCCGATGAGGTATTACCTAATGCGCTGTTGAAAAAGTGGCGAAAAACTTTTTCAGCGGAAGAAATTGCGCAAATGTGCCGGGCTTTTCTCGTTCCTGCCGGATTTACTTTTCGAGCGGAGCATGGTTTTGAACCGCCGGAGGAGTGGCAACTTCGCCAGATACCGAACTGTGGCGATTATCGCTTTTTTGAGAGTTCCGCACCGGGCGTGGTGTTGGAATCGGAAGCGTTAAAGCACGGGAAAATTTATATCCAAGACCCGGCAACCGCGTTAGCTCCTTCGTTGCCGGATATGACCAATGTAAAAAGTGTGCTTGATGTCTGCGCCGCGCCGGGAGGCAAAGCGTTGTTGCTCTCGGAGCGTATGCGTGCGGACGCGGTTTTGGTCGCCGCCGATCGTTCGGCGCGTCGCCAAAAGTACACCCGGGAAAACTTTAGATGCCGCGGACTTGCGTTTCAGGTGGTGGTTGCCGAGGCGCGGGAGTTGACCGGGAGCTTTGATCTGGTGTTTGCGGACGTGCCGTGTTCAAATACCGGGGTGTTTCGCCATCGTCCCGATGCGGTGTGGCGATTTAATGAAAGCGAACAAAAGCGAATTACCGCATTGCAGTACGAAATTCTCGAATCGGCGGCTGAACTGGTTGCTCCAAACGGGCAACTGATTTACAGTACATGCAGCGTTGAACCCGAGGAAAACGCCGGGCAGATCGAGCGGTTTATCGCCCGTCATTCGGAGTTTGAGATTGTCGCGCAAAAGCAGTTACTGCCGGGTATTGAGCATGACGGTGCTTATGCGTGTTTGCTGAAGCGCAGAGCAAAGAGCATTCGCAAATAATCGAGCATAACTTTGGCGGAGAGTTTGCTTTTGCCGTGTTCTCGCCGACCAAAAGTTATGCCGTGTTCGACCACCCGGCAAGGTTTGCCGTCGGTACTGAGCAAATAGAGCAGCTCAAGCATAATTTTAAACCCTTTGGGGCTTAGGCGGGGGGAAATCCGCTCAAACGCCTCCCGGCGTAAGGCGAAAAATCCCGACATCGGGTCCTTAACCTTTATTCCCAACACGAGATGAGCCATAGCGGCGGCGGAGCGGCTGATTAAGACGCGAAACGGATTCCACTTTTCCCGGAATCCCCCGCCTTGAACATAGCGCGAGCCGATCGCGAAATCGCATGATTCAAGCTCGTTGAGCAAGCCGATCAGATCGGCGGTGTCATGTTGAAGGTCTCCGTCCATGCAACAGAGAAATTCGCCTTGCGCTGCTTTGAATCCCTTGACAATGCTCGGACTTAATCCCGGAATTCCGTCATTTAAGACGGCACGTACATAATCATGCCCGGCGGCGGCATAGGCGTTGACCGCCTCGGCGGTGCCGTCGGGGGAGTTCTCGTCGGCGACGATGATTTCGTAATTGGATAGACCGCATTTTTCGATGCGGTCAATTAAGAGCAGAATATTCTCTTTTTCGTTCAACGTCGGGATAACTATTGAATATTTGATCATATTCTCGCTCCTTTGTCACTCTTCTATTATACCGGCTTAACGACCGTGACGGTAGATGATTGGCGCAACGGCTTAATCGCTTCGCGATAGAGTGCCATATGCTTGGATTCCAAATGGGTTTTGAGGTGTGCCGACGATTTCCATGTCTCTAAAATCGTCACTGCATTGGGGTCGGCTGCCGCTCCGATGTTAACATCGGCATCAACGCAGGCTTCGTAACGAATGCATCCGTCTTCCGCCAAAACATTCGGAATATTATCCTTTAAAATCTGGAGGAATTTTTCCAGATTTCCCTCTTTGATAACACAACGTGCAACAACATGAACCATTTTTTTATTCTCCTGTATTTTTGCAATCATCTCTATCTCTAAATGCCAACTGAGCCGGTTGCGACTTGATGGTATTGGGTGAGCATGTGAACTGTTTTTTCACCCACCGGAAGCCGGGCATCAAGCTCCTCGATAGAGCCGACTACGCCCTCAAGATATTCGCGAATTCTTTGCGCGGTTTCCTCAAGCCGGGCGATTTGAGTTGCGTTGCGGGCCTGAATTACTTCAAGTCCGAACGGTTTGGCGCATTTCAGCCACTGCCGACGGAACGACGCATCGAATTCCCGCATCGCCGCGATAGCCGATGGAATAAGCGCGACGGCGATTTGCCGCAGGGCGATCCGATCATCGAAGTCATAAGCCTCTTCGAGCGTGTTGCGCAACTCAAGTTTGAGCGTCAAAAATTGCAACGCATTGATAATGTGTTCAAAATCCCCCGCAAAACAGTCGTCTTGCAACGGGAGCAGTTGGCGCAACATCTCATCGTAATGATCGCTTAATTTAAGGTCGAACTCCGGGTCGCGCCGCTTGCGGTCGCTGTAGAGAATCCCCAGCAAGGGATCGTCCCAAATAAGCGCGGCGGCGATGGTCGCACGTTCGTCGAATCCCTCGATATCCGAAGCGATCAAATGCGCCTTGTAACTGCTTTGACAGATCGCGGCAAATCGGCGATCTGTAACGTCATCTGGGTTGTTTTCCGGCACTCCGAAGGCGAGATCGGCGCAAAAGACAATCCCCGCCAATGCCGAGCCGTAATTACAATATCCGCCATTGTCACCCCACATGGTGAAAAACAGTTCGGAGATTTTTTTGCGATGACACGCCTGAATGCACGGAATAACCGTTTTTTTGGTCAGATCGTGATCGTACCAGAGACGCGTCCAAGTCCAGATGCCCGAAGCCATAACCGGCTCAAAACCGATGTCACGATGTCGCTGGAGCATTCCCTCGTAGGTTTCGGCATCTTTATGATAGTAGTCCCAGTAGACCAGTTGCACGTTTTGGGGAATCTTTTTTTGCACCGATTCCGGAATCGGGCTTTTTAGATCGTAATATTCTTGCGCCGGATTGGCAAGCCGGAAATACATATCTGACCAAATAAGCGGCGAAAGACCTGATTTTTTGCAAATTTCGTTTACCTTGGCGATCTGACGGTTAAAGAGTTCAAAACCGTTTTCATAGCCGTGTATATCCAAAAACCTGCCGCGACCCAGGTCGTGGGTTTCGTCCATGCCGACATGAATGCGACGACTGGTCAAATTTTCGCTCCAAAAACGGATCATCTTTTCGATCAGAGTGTAGGTTTCGGTTTCATCAACCAAAAGCACGTTGCCGGTGTCTTTGACTTTATGGTATGCCGTACCCCATTTGAGAATTTGGGAGAGATGACCGAGTGTCTGGATGCAACCGACCAATTCAATTCCGAGACGCGAGGCGTAGAGGTCAAGCTCTTTGATTTCATCTGCCGAATACGCGCCGCGCATATAGCCGAAAAACGGTTCGTCGGGCAGCTCGTAAATATCTTCGGTATAGAGCATTACCATATTGTATCCGGTAAGAGCGAGACGGCGGAAATAAGACTTTAGATAGTCCACTTTCATAACCATGTTGCGCGAGACATCGAGCATGATTCCGAGCGTCTTAAAAGGGGTATTTTCGTCACATTCGATATTACCGAGTGCGGAGCCGATTCCGCGTGCCGCTCCGGCGATGGAGTTGTACTCAACGCTGACTTCGCCGGGGGAGCGTTTGACTCGTGAAATCGTCCCGTCGCCATTTACCCGTTTCGCCTTGAGTTTCAAACCGCGCCCGGAACTGTAGACCGGGAACTCCTCTTCAAGTGTAGACAAAAGCGCGTGTAACTCTTCGGGGACATCTGTCGGTCGCCATACTAAACGTGAAACTTGATTCATCGCTTCCTCGCAATTTAGTTTGAAATTAGGGTATCTCTAAAAACTTGGTTGCGCTGAAAATTAGCAGATTCGCAATCTGGAGGTGCGATTTTGTAAGTATCTGGCTAACATATAGTTAACCAGATACGCGCAAGGTCGCGCATACGAATACGAGCTGCAATTTGCAGCCAAATTTCCAGTTTTTAGAGGTATCCTTAGCTCATAGACAAAAAAAGGAACAACCGAATCGGATGAGACGATTGTTCCTTTAAACAACATATTGCCGTTAGTTCTTCTTTTGGAAGAGACTGCGAATCCGCTTGCCGACGATTTCCGCCGGGTGTTCGCCAAGGGCAGCGCGTTTCGCCTTGAGAACCGGCGCGCCGTTGCGGGCTTCGGCGATCCACTTTTTGGCGAATTCGCCGGACTCAATGCGGCGCAACGACTCTTTCATGCGGACTTTGACCGACGGGTCGATGATCCACGGACCGTTGTCGTACTCGCCCCATTCGGCGGTGTTGGAGATAACCGCATTCATCTTTTGAATGCCACCTTCGTAAATCAGATCGACGATGAGCTTCGCTTCGTGAATGCACTCAAAATAAGCCATTTCTGGCGGATAACCCGCCTCAATCAGGGTCTCAAAACCGTATTTCATCAAATCGACCATACCGCCGCAGAGGACGTTTTGTTCGCCGAAGAGATCTTCATAGGTCTCTTGTTCAAACGAGCATTCCAGCACGCCGGCGCGGGTGAGTCCCTCGGACTTGGCGATGGCAAGGGCGACTTCCTTGGCTTTGCCGCTCGGATTTTGCCGTACGGCGACAAGACCCGGCACTCCGAATCCTTCGACGAAACGTTTGCGTTCTTCGGTTCCGGGGCTTTTGGGGGCGATCATAATAACATCGACATCTTTTGGCGGTTTGATTTCGCCGAAGATAATAGAAAAACCGTGCGAAAACGACAGCGTTTTTCCGCCGGTCAAAACCGGGGCAATCTCACTGTCGTACACCGGACCGTGCATTTCGTCCGGTAGCAAAATATGGATAATATCGGCGCGTTTGGCGGCATCGGTGA
>JAISIP010000044.1 GCA_031261965.1 Victivallales bacterium
GTGTTTATAGCGGACTTTTTGCAACCGCTCGTCAAAATAGACAAAGAAGCGATAGTCGCGATCTTTAATTTGGGAGATTCCCTCTTTCCAGGCCTCCCAGTCATCACCGCCGGAAACAAAGGAATCATCTGTGCTGATCCATTTGCGACCGTCAGGCTTGGTGATAAGCTCTTCATAGTGAAGGGTTGGGCAGATGATAAAGCAACCTTGTTTTTTGATTTCAGCAAAGAAACGGTCGAAATTTTCCACCCCGGAACCGTCGGGGCGGTAATCGGTTTTGAACGATCCGTCTTTGCCGGAAGCAGGATTGTAGAAGTTTACCGGACCCCAGAGTCGAATCCCGTTGAACCCCATTTGACGGAGGCGACGCGCCGTATCGAGATTTTGCGAAGGATGACGGCACGCACCCCAGAGTCGAAGCCGTTCACCTCCGTAAGTGATATGACCGTCTTTTACCACGGCATAGACTCCGGGGCGGGGGACGACATCAAACTTAAAGAGTTCGGTTTTGGGGTGGGCGACTATAGTGATTTGCAAGGTCGGACCGAGGCTGAACGGGTGCATTTGCATGGCCGCGTCAAGGTCGGGACGCTGGATCTTGACGGTCGGCTCGCCGCCCGCGACCGACAAAGTCATTTGCAACGGCTCTTGCTGTTTTTTGAGTAAAGTTCGGGCGAAGTCGCCTAAATTGTCAAATGAAATCGTGCCGGGTTTAAGTCCGCTTAGCGGAATTCGCCCCAAAACGTGGTCTTCGGAGCTAAGCACAAGTTCGCTTTTGCCAACGTCGCCTTTTACTCCTATAAACGCCACGGTCAACTTTGCCAAGGTGAGATCCTCCGGCTTGATTACCGCCCGGCGCAGTAACTCGGGGTCGAGAGTAAAATGCAATTTTTCACTCTTGTCGCCGCCGATTTCGGTACTCCCCTGACGATAGCCGGTAGTGCCGGAACCGAAGAGCGGTATTGGCAACGTGACCGTCTCAACTGCCGAAACTGCCAGATTTAGGCAAAAAAAGAACGCAAGTAGACTGTATTTCATAGTAATATCCTGTTTTTTTAGGCGTTATTTTGCACGGCGCAATACGCGATAACCGCAATAGATGTTTTTGGAGAAATTCGACCAGCGATGATCAAAAGTCCCCATATAATCCGCAGCTTGACTGCGAACCGATCCGTCGGCGTACAGGTAGTTGCTTCCGTCGCCGTGGTTGTTAAACGTGACGTATCCGGGTCCGGTCTCCGCGGCTATGGCAAACGGAGCGTTATTCGTTCCGCCCGATTCCATTAGCGCGACAGTTTCGGCAGGATTTTTAATGTTGGTTTTGTTGGTGTATTGGGTGGGGGTATCCCACGCTCTGCCGCCGACACCTGCCCATTCGCTGGTTAACGGCATGGCATACGACCATTTCCAATTTGTGTGCGTTGCCCCCGCCGGGCAGAAATTTTCGCAATTGAACCGGTCGTTGTAACCGCCGTCTTGCCAAAAACCCAACTGCCCGAGTTTGCTTGGAGCATCGACGATATTGGCTTTTACCAAAAGACTCATCCAAGCTCTTTGTTCGTCCACTTTGGCTGTCGCGGATTCATCGGTGTAGGTTGCCGGCCAGAAACCGTCCGAATTATCAATATAAGTGAACATAAACTTGCCCATGGCCTTAAGAGAATTCATACATGCCTCTTTTTGTGCTGCGGCGAGTGTCCGGGCGGAAACAGTTCCGAGCATAGAAATCATAAGCGTAAGAATTCCGACGATCAAAATTAATTCCACCAAGGTAAACGTGTGCTTTTTCATGTTAATCTTCTCCTATCGTGTTGTTAACGTATGCGGATGATATATGTGCGGTCGCTAAAAAGAGTCCATGAACTGCCGAAAACTCCCATGTAGTTTGAAGGCTTCGATGCGACATGACCGTCGGCGAACATGTAGTTTGAGCTGTTGGCGTGATTGTTGTAGGTAAAATAGGTCGGTCCGGTGGTGCTTTGGGCATAGAAAACTGCGCCGGAAGTTCCGCCCGCCTCAACTAAAGCCACGACCGAACTGAGGCTTTTGCGGTTGGAGAGTGATCTGCTGATATTCGCTTCCGAAACATAATAAACTCCGCCGGGAGCCCAAATATCACCGCCGACCCCCGCCCATTGACCGGTTAGCGGCATCGCGTAAGACCATTTCCAGTTGTTGTGACGTTGTCCTGAAGGACAGAAGTTTGCGCAGTTCGCCCGGTTGGTGTATCCGCCGCTTGCGGCATCCCAATCGCCGAGCATTCCGACTTCGTTAACTTTTTTGACCACGTCGGCGTTGACCAGCATTTGTATCCACGACTTGCTTACGGTTCCGGCAGCAGAGGCGGATGAGTCGGTAAAAGTCGCCGGCCAGATGCCGCGGCTGGTGTCGCGGTAGAGTGAGAAATAAGTGCTGATGGTTTTTTGACTGTTCAAACACGATGTGGAATAAGCGCGTTCCCTCGCCTGATTGAGTGCCGGGAGCAGCATAGACGCCAAAATGGCGATGATCGCAATCACCACCAGCA
>JAISIP010000101.1 GCA_031261965.1 Victivallales bacterium
TGGCTTTTTGTATCCGACCGGGATGAAGGCGCGTTATCGGGATATAGACAAAATTCCGGTTTTTTCGGATTCGCTTGACGAGGCGCAAGTGTTGTTGGAGCGTTATTTGGATATTTACAGCGAGTTTGCCGCCGAGCAAAAGGCAAATAATACAGCGACACCACCCCAAACACCGACGACTCCGCCGGATCAGGCGGAGACGGGAACGGATGAAACAACGAAATCCGACAGCACGACGACAAACGACACCGGGGTTGTAAACAACTACTATTATGACAATTATCCGTATTATATCGGTCAAGATTATCGCCCGGTAATTTGGTACTCTCGACGTTACTGGAACGACTGGGGACCGCGTCCGCCATATCCGCCGCCTCCGCCTAAACCCGGACCGCAGCCGCCTAAACCCGGACCGCAGCCGCCCAAACCCGGACCGCAGCCGCCTAAACCCAGACCGCAGCCGCCTAAACCCGGACCGCAACCGCGAACGTATCAGGTTGAGCATAATGGCGGTTTCCGCCGGGTAGTGCCAAAATCGCCGACTCCGGCGAATCAGTCTCAGTCGCCGAAACCCAATCCGACTCGTTCCGATAATGGTATTCGTCCTGCTGGTGGAGCGCATCCGGCTTCATGGGGCGGAACTCCCGCTCCGAGCACCAATCCGACTCGTTCCGATAATGGTATTCGTCCTGCCGGTGGAGCGCATCCGGCATCGTGGGGAGGAACTCCCGCGCCGAGCCGTCCTGCCGGGGGTGGAAATCGCCCGTCCGGCGGAGGAGGAAACCGGGGGCGCGGTTTTTGAGTTGTATTTTAGTTTACGGGGATGTATATTAGCGTAAGGGGATCTCTAAAAACTGGGTCGAGGTAAAAATCGACAGATTAGTAATTTTGAGGTGTGATTTTGCAAGTAATTGGCTAACAAAAAGTTAACCAGTTACGCGCAAGGTCGCACATACAATTGCGAGCTGCTGTTTTTAGCCAAATTTCCAGTTTTTAGAGGTAGCCGCAAGATGTTTTTTTAGAGGACTTTTCTACAACGAGTTAATATGAAACTTGGGCTGCGAATAGTGCTTTTACTTTGCATCGCCGGCATGTTGCCTTGCCGTGCGGTTGATTCGTCTTCGAGTGCGGCACCCAAGCGTGTTCTTTGGATCAATACATATTCTTCCGATGACCCGTGGTGCAGTTCGTTGACCATCGGCTTTCACGAGGTGATGCGACACGCGAAGCTCAAGATAAAAGAAGAAGTCTTCGATTTGGGCATTCGCTATCAGTTAAATGGCGAGGTCTCCGCCAAGCAATTGAACGCATTGCAAAACTTGCTTAAAGTCCATCGATATGATGTGATTGTAACTACCGATACCGGCGCGGCTGAACTGTTTTTAGATGGCCGCTTGAATCTGCCTGAGAATACTCCTGTGGTACTTGCCGCTTATGCCGGAATTAAGCCGCTTGAAGATCGGATTTTGCCTGCCAGCCCGATTACCGGAGTTCAGCTTGGTAAAAATCTTGAGGAATCGATACGTTTGGCGAGACGGTTGTTGCCGAACTTAAAAAAGGTAACATTGGTTATAGAGTCGGTTTATGGCGGGAAACGCATATCGGTGCTTGACTCCAAAATCCAAAACGAGTTGAAAGTCCACATCAATTTGATCAGCGGAGATCAATATTCCACCGAAGAAATGCTTGATCTTGTTTCGGCGTTGCCGTCGGATTCTTTGTTGCTGTTTCAGTCGTGGATGTCCGCCAAAGACAGCCATGCTGAACATTCCTACACTGTGCTACCTCGGATTAGAGAGAATTTCTCCGGTCTCATTTTCGGCAAATACGATTCGTACCTGGCTTTTGGCGCGATGGGCGGAGCGATTGAACAAGGTCACCAGATCGGACGTTTGGTTGGGGAACAGGCGCATCGGTTACTGACCGGCATTCCGATCGGCAAAATTCCGGTGGTAAACTCCAGACCGGTGAAAATTTTGGACGAAAGCGCGTTGCGGGAATTGGATATTCCGCGTTTACGGATACCCCAGCAGACGATAATGGTCAATGTCCCGGAATCTTTTTGGACAAAATACGCCGTCGTATTCGGCGTAGCCGGAATAATTCTGATCGGGGTGTTGCTATTTTATATCGCTGTTACCCATATCAGACGACAAGTTCAATGGAAGAATTCGGTCTTGTTCGATCATTTGGCATCTCGGGTGCTGGTATTTAACCGAAACGGAAATTTGCTTTATTCTCATATGCCGATGCATGAATACGAGGCGGCAAAATCCCTCAAAGAATTGCCTGATGACGTCTTTAAGCTTTACAGCGAGACGCTTGAGCAAATGTTTGTTGTGGATGAGCAGGAAAAGGAGTTGACCTACTGGTTTAGAGGTCAGTATCGGCAGGCGGTATTTCATCGGCTGTCGCCGGATAATCCCTTTGGTCAAGATGTGGTGATGGTTACTTCGACGGATATGACCGCGCTTCACAACGCCAATCTAAAAGCGGCGCGGCTTTCCAACCGTTTGCAGTTGACCCTTGATTCGATTGGAGACGGGGTTATCGCTATTGATCAAAAAGGTAGAATAACTTCACTCAACCCGGTGGCGGCGGAGTTGACCGGCTACACTATACGTGAGGCGATCGGCAAACCGCTTTCCGAGGTGTTTCATCTCGTCAGTACGCTTGACGGTACACCGAATGATTCACCGCTGATCAAAGCGATCACCGATGGTGAAATAGAGCCGTTGGTTAATCACACTGATTTGATCGCCAAGGACGGCACGCGAAGGCATATTGCCGAGAGTGCCGCCCCGATCAAAGAAGACGGGGTGATTGCCGGCGGAGTGTTGGTGTTTCGCGATGTGACCGAAGAGTACGAAAAACGCACCCGGTTGCGGGTGCAGACCAGTGCTTTTTACACCGCCATGAAAATGGCTAAATTTAACTCATTACGACTGAGTCCGCAAGGGAAATTGATCTCTTCTTCAACCGAAGAGGAGGTTTGGCCGTGCGACGAAAACGGGGCTTTGCGACCGCCCCAGGAGTGGATCGATCCGGAATTTGTGAAGCCTTTCCTTGAGCAGTATCAAGCGTTGTTGGAGGGTAAAAGCGATCATTTTTATTCGATTTACTCCACCAGTTACAAGGAGGAGAAAAAGTATTTCGAGGCACGATTTGAGAAGTCGTTTAACGACATTACCGGCGAAATGGAGATTTGCGGGGTGATTCAGGACATTACCGAAGCGCGTCGCAATGAGATGCTCTATCGGGATAACTTGAATTTATTCCAGACTGTGGTCAAACATTTGCCCGGATTTTTGTTTGTCAAAGACATCGAAGATGAATTTCGTTTTTTGTTGTGCAATAGCAAGTTTGAAGAACTCATGGGTTATCCCAGCGAGGCGCTTATCGGTCATCGTGACCGCGATTTCTTCGTTGACGAGAACGGGTTGTGCAAAATTGAGGAAGACGATAACAAATTAGTCGCCGACGGCGGACCACTGGATATTTACGAATCTTTTACCAATCCCGACGGACGCTTTTTCGCCATGCGAATGGTCAAAAAATTAGTCAACAGATCGGACGGCAAACGGTTGCTGGTCGGTATGGGGGTCGATTTGACCCGGGAATATTTGCTGGAGCGAGATCAAAAAGAGACCATCAAAAAGCTGAACGATTATATCGGCAGCGAGCGGGTGCTTTATCAGATGCTGTCCGCGATCAGTTTGGCGGATAATTTCGACGAGGCGATTAACACGATGTTGCGACTGGTCGGGGAAAATTTCGATTCCGACCGGAGTTATGTTTTCCGTTATCTCAATGATGATTGCACCCGATGCACCATCACACACGAATGGGTCAGCGAGCAAGGCACTTCGTTGACCGATGAGTTGCACAATATTGATATGACAGCATATGCGGAATTCAGCCGCCGAATTTTGGAACACGAAGTTTTGGCGTTGGACGACGTTTCCACTTTACAAGAAGATCTTTACGACGAGTTCACCACTTTGCGGAATGCCGGAGTAAAATCCACTATTACCAACGGAATCTGGATCAACGGTAAGCCTTACGGATTTATCGGGGTTGATTTTAATCGGCAAAAGCGGGAATTCACCGAGTGCGATACCCACACGATTCTCGGGGTCAGCAATTTGTTCCAGATGGCTTATGACCGTGAGAAACAACGTGTTTTGCTGGAGTCGAGTGTCTCTATGCAACGCCAGATTTTCAACAATATTATGTTGCCGTTGACTATTATCGACAAGGATTATCGGATTCTTGCCGCCAATCCGAGCATGGCGGCAAAATCGGGATTTTCGATGGATGAGCTGATTGGCAAAAAATGCTATGAAACCATCTGTCGCGCCGATGCCCCGCCGGAGTTTTGCCCGGCGCAAGAGACGTGGAAGAGCGGTAAGTCTTGCCAACATGAACACGATTTTAACAATCGGCGGCAGATTTCTCACGCGCAACCTATTTATGACAAAGACGGCAAGTTGATTTATGTGCTGACGGTTTATATCGATGTCACTGATATGGTGCGCCAACGCCGTGAGCTGGAAGTGGCACTTGAGCAGGCGCAGTCGGCCGAACGCGCCAAGAGTTACTTCTTAGCCACGGTGAGCCATGAATTACGCACTCCGTTAAATGCGATTATCGGCTTTAGTGAGCTTATGCAACACGGTCATATCGAAGAGAAAACCCAAGAGGAATACCTTCGTTCGATCAGTTTTGCCGGGTCGTCGCTGTTGAATTTGATCAACGATGTTTTGGATTTGTCCAAATTGGAAGCGGAGCAGATGAACATTGTTCCGGCCGAGTCGAACGTAAGCGCGATGATCAAAGAAGTCGCCGATGTGTTCAAGGTCAAGGCTATGGAAAAGGGTGTGGAGCTTAGAGTTGATGTCTCAAATTTACGCCATATTTTGCTGGTCGATGCGCTTCGGTTGCGACAAGTTCTGCTTAATTTAATGGGTAATGCGTGTAAGTTCACCATGGCGGGACATGTCGCGTTGTACGCCGAATTTGTCCCGTCTAAGAGTAAAAAGACAGGAAGACTGACTATCCGGGTCAG
>JAISIP010000016.1 GCA_031261965.1 Victivallales bacterium
CGTTGTCGGAACCAAAAGTAGCCGGCAACCCGGCAAGCGCGGGTTTGCCTTTGCTGATGCGGTGCGAACGATATTTGAAATCGGTCACGCTGTGACCGTTCTCTTGCCTGACTATGGCGGACGGGGCGTGAAAATCCCCGATCCCATTGGAGCCGAACTCCTGTGGAATCACATCACGCGATTCCTCCATCGATGTTCCTTCCGGGTTGGGCGAAAAAGCCCGCGCCATCGGGCAGTAGAGATATTCCAGCGCATCGGAGTCGATGTGACCGCCGAAATAAAGATGGGCGACATATCCGCTATGTTCAATCATAAAAGCGTAGGTGGAATTCCCGGCATCAAGCTTGAAAACACGATTTTTCGCGTTGAATGTAATTGGCATATCTGTTTCCTTTGAACTGATGGGTATCTCTAAAAACTGGAAACTTGGCTAAAATTGCGAGATGCAATTTTGTAACTCAAGGTGAGTTTTTAGAGATACCCTGATTGCGAAACTTAAATCTCAAAAGCTAATTGCAAAACTATTTTGCCCGCTATCGAGTCCTGTTGATTTTTTTGCGCATTTGACGCGCTTTTTTGCGTAGTGCTGCTACGCTTTGAAGCTTGTCAAATGACAAAAATTTCTCAATATTACCGTCAAAATCATGTCAAAACGGCAGTTTTGCAATTAGCTCTCTGTAATATACTATTGACTGACGGTTGTTGCAATTAGCCCTGATAAAAAACGCGATAAAATTTGTAACAGCGCAAGTTAGGGTGTAGATTATGCCACGACATAATAGAAAGGCTTACAGTCAGATGAATTACAGGATCGAAATTTCGCCGCTGACGCAATGGCGCGACGCCCGGGGAGAAGGGGTAAAAAATCAGATTGAGAAATTTTTCGCATTTCCGGTGGAAAAGGTTTGGAGTCGGGACATTTACACCGTTTCCGGTGATATTACCGAAAAGGACGCGCAAAAAATTGCCTCGCTGCTCTACAACCCGGTGTTGCAGGGGTGGCGGGTTGCCGCAGCGAAATCTGAAAATTTTCAGCCGTTGCCGGAGTGTGATTTTTTGGTTGCCGTGGGTTTTCGTCCGGGAGTGACCGACAACGTCGGGCGTTCGGCAAAATCGGCTATAGGCGATATTCTCGGGCGTAAATTAAATGAAGATGAAACGGTTTTCAGCTCCACGGAATATCTTTTTTACGGTCGCGATCTAACCCGGGAGCAAGCCCAATCGATCGCGTCGAAGTTGTTGGCAAATGAGTTGATTCAAAGTGTTTGTGTGCTTTCCGGCGAGGAAGTCGTAGATGGCATTCCACTTAATTTGCCCTTTGTCACTGCAATCGATGCGGTGAAGATCAATGAGTACGATCTTGAAGTTTCCGACGAGCAGCTTATGGAGATAAGCCGCAAGGGAATCCTCGCATTGTCACTCGAAGAGATGAAGGCGATTCAAAATTATTTTCGCACCGCCAAGGATCGGGAGAAGTACGATCTTGGGCGAAATCCGACCGATGTGGAGCTTGAAGTTTTGGCGCAAACTTGGAGCGAACACTGCAAACACAAAATTTTTGCCGCGAAAATCGATTACACCAACGCCGAAACCGGCGAAAAACAGCAAATCGTCTCTTGCTATAAGACTTTTATTCAGAAGAGTACCAAAGAGATCGGCAAAAAGGTCGATTTTCTGGTTTCGGTTTTTAAAGATAACGCCGGGGTTATCACCTTTAACGACAACGTCGATTTGGTCTATAAGGTTGAAACCCACAACAGCCCGTCGGCACTCGATCCTTACGGCGGGGCGATGACCGGCATCGTCGGGGTGAATCGCGACCCGCTCGGTACCGGGCAGGGGGCGGATCTTTTGATCAACGTCTGGGGATATTGTCTGGGCTCGCCGTTTACCGAAGATAAGGATGTACCCGAAGGGCTGTTGCATCCGCGCCGGTTGCGCGACGGAGTTCACAAAGGGGTGATCGACGGGGGCAACCAGTCGGGCATCCCTTACGGCAACGGTTTTGAATATTTCGATGCCCGCTATATCGGCAAACCGCTGGTTTACTGCGGCACGGTCGGCACATTGCCGAAAACCGTGAACGGAGTTCCGGGCTGGAGCAAGAAAATCGAACCGGGCGATCTGATCGTTATGGGCGGAGGGCGAATCGGCAAAGACGGCATTCACGGGGCGACTTTTTCAAGCGAAGAGTTGCACCAGGATAGCCCGGTGCAAGCGGTGCAAATCGGCGACCCGATCACACAAAAGAAACTCGGTGACTTTATCCGCGAGGCGCGTGACCGCGGGCTTTATCGTTTTATCACCGACAACGGCGCGGGCGGGTTGTCTTCGAGTATCGGAGAGATGGCGGAACATTGCAACGGATGCCGGATGGATTTGGCAAAAGCCCCGGTAAAATACGCCGGGCTTCAGCCGTGGGAAATTTTGGTCTCCGAAGCGCAGGAGCGGATGAGTTTCGCCGTTCCCAAAGAGAAATTTGAAGAGTTTAAAAAATTGGCGATAGAGCGTGATGTCGAAGTTTCCGAGCTTGGAGAATTCACCGACGACGGTAAATTTCATATGCAATACAACGGCAAAACCGTCTGTTTGCTCGATTTGGATTTTATGCACGACGGTTTGCCGCAAATGCACCTCAAGGCGGTTTGGAAAGCTCCGCATTTTGAAGAGCCAACGATTTCAAGTCGCGATTACGCCGAAGATCTGGTTGCACTTATGGGCAGACTCAATGTCTGTTCCGACGAATACAAGGCGCGTCAGTACGACCATGAGGTCAAGGGACTCAGCGTGATCAAGCCTTTTGTGGGCAAAGGTCGCGATGTGCAAGGCGACGCGACCGTCACGATGATTGCACCGCTTTCGAGTGAAGGGGTGATTCTTTCGTCGGCATTGTTGCCGCGCTACAGCGATATAGACACATACCACATGGCGGCATCGGAGATTGATTTGGGTATCCGCCGGGTGATCGCGGTCGGGGGCAAATTGGACAAGATTGCCTGTCTGGACAACTTCTGCTGGCCCGACCCGGTGAAGAGCGAAAAAACGCCCGACGGTGAGTACAAGCTTGCGCAACTGATTCGGGCGAATCAGGCGTTGTCGGATTACACCGAGGCGTTTCTGGTGCCTTGCATTTCCGGCAAAGACTCCATGAAAAACGACAGCACGCGGGGAGGGCGCAAAATTTCGATTCCGCCGTCGCTGTTGTTCAGTATGATTTCAAAGATGGACGATGTTACTAAAGCAGTCACGCCCGACGCGAAATTGCCGGGTGATTTGGTTTACGTCATCGGCGTGACGCACCCGGAACTCGGCGGCGGCGAATATTTTGCGATGCTTGACGCGTTGGGTAACAATGTCCCGAAAGTCGATGCCGAAAAGGCGAAAGCGATTTACCAGGCAATGTCAAGCGCGACGGAAGCCGAGCTGATTCATTCGCTTACTACTCCGGCACTCGGCGGATTGGGAGTCGCTTTTGCTCGGACGGCAATGGCGGGTCGTCTTGGGTTGGAGATCAATCTTGAGTCGATTCCGGCGGAAAACTGCAATGAAATAGAGAAACTTTTTTCGGAATCGAACAGTCGTTTTGTGGCGACGGTGCATCCGACCAATCGGGTGGCGTTTGAGGAGAAGCTCAAAGGCGTGCCATTTGCTTTGGTTGGCACTGTGGCGATGCGTCCCGAGCTGATTTTCAGTTCGCGCAACGGCGAAAAGAAGATTGCGTTGGATGCGTTACTCAAAGCCTACAAAGGAACACTTGACCAAATTTGAGGTGAGAGAAAGAGGAAGTGGAGAAATTAAGGAGCGAAACAACTCGGCACACCGAGGATGAACGCGTCAATGAGCTGATCGAGAAGAATTTGCGATTGGTGCAAAAAATCGCAAACGACTTTCTCGGTCGCGGTCTTTCGTGGGATGATCTGGTGTCGGAGGGCAATCGGGGGTTGATCACCGCCGCCCGCAAGTTCGATCCCAGCCGCGGTGCAAGATTCAGCACTTACAGCGCGTGGTGGATCAAACAGGCGATCCGACAGGCGATCGCCGAGCAGTCCCGCACGGTCAGAGTGCCGATAGGGACTCAGATCAACTGGCGGCGAATCCGAAAAGTGGCAAAGGAATTAACCGAAAAACTCCGGCGCGAACCGACCGATGAGGAGGTCGCTGTCGAGGCTAAACTTCCGATTGCCACTATTCAACGCTTACGCAGTACCAACCAGGTAGAAGTTCACTCGTTAAATGCACCTGTATCGGGCGAGGAGTCCGAGGGCGGGGAGTTTATGGAGTTCGTCTACGATGAGACCGCGCCGAGCCCGGATCAGGAGTTGATCAATGTCGAAGATGTTGAGCAATTGCTTGCGTTGCTTGAGACGCTTCCGGAGCGAGAACGAAAGGTGCTGCGTTTGCGCTTCGGTTTGGACGGCGAGCCGGTTCGCACTTTGGAGGAGGTCGGTACGGTTATCGGTTGTACAAACGAGCGTGTCCGGCAGATTCAAAATAACGCGTTGCGCAAGCTTCAGCGTCAGATTATCAAGATGAAGTGATTATTTGTTCATGAAATCCTTTCCTTACCCGGAGGATGCGCTTTTGTTGGCGCCGCTTTCCGGCTATACAGATTTGCCTTACCGCCGTGCCGCCCGACGTTGCGCTTGTTCTTATGCATTCACCGAGATGGTCGATGCCGCAGCGCTGGCATACGCCCGCAAGCGTTCGGAGTCGTTGCTGTTACGGGGAGAAGACGAGGGCTTTTTGGGGGTTCAATTAGTCGGTGCGAATTGCGAGCATTTAAAAATTGCGTTGGATGTACTTAACGAATACGACTTTGATATTCTCGACTTCAATCTCGGTTGCCCGGTTCCCAAGGTGGCTAAAAAAGGGGCGGGTGCCGAACTCGGCAGGCATATTGACCGGGCGTTGGAGTGCTTTTCGCTGTTTCGTGAACGCTCCAGACATCGGCTTTCGGCAAAAATCAGGATCATTGACGCAACTGATTCCGCTCCGACATTGGAGTTGGCGCGTGGACTTGCCGAGTTAGGTGTCGAAGCGATAACAATTCACGGACGGGTCAAAGAGGCGTTTTACTCCGGCCCGGTGGCATTTGAGCAAATTCGACAAGTTCGCGAGGCGTTGGTCGATGTACAGATAATCGCCAACGGGGGAGTGACCAACCAAGCGAAGTACGATGAAATCCGGCGTGAAACCGGTTGCAAAGCTGTTATGTTAGCGCGTGGAGCGATGGGCAATCCGTGGCTTTTCAGGGAAATTTCGGAGGGTGAGGCTTATTCGCCACCGACCTTTGCCGAATGGTTGGAAGTCATGCAGGAACACATCGAAGGTATGATTGCGCTTTATGGCGAGGAGTCGGCGATGTGTATTTCGCGCAAGATTTTGCACGATTATTTTAAAGGTCGCGGTTTTCGCGGTGAATTGCGCGACAAGATTTCGTTTCTCCAAAATAGAGCGGATTTTAATGAATTCCTCGGGCTGATTCCGATAAAGGATGATGTGTCACGCAAAACAGTCTGATTTTTTCGTATTTTGACTGGAAAAAATGGTCAAACTCGGCTATTTTATACAAGAGCTGATTGCAAAACTATTTTGCAATCAGCTCAAATAAGAAGCCAGGGTGGCGGAATGGCATACGCACTTGACTTAAAATCAAGCGGTTTTATCCATGCGGGTTCGACTCCCGTCCCTGGTACCATTTTTCAGCACGATTCTTCAGCTCTGTCGCTTGCGAATCGGGTACAATAGTGTTATATTTATAAGATTGGCTGAAATATTGCATTCTTAGAGACCGGGCAATTAGCTCAGTTGGTTAGAGCGTTTGCTTTACACGCAAAATGTCGGGGGTTCGAGTCCCTCATTGCCCACCATTATTTATAGAGCTAATTGCAAAAATATTTTGCCCGCTTTTGAGTCCTATTGATTTCTTTTGTTCCTTTGACTCGCTTTTTTGCGTAGCGTTGCTACGCTTTGAAGCTTGTCAAATAACAAAATTTTCTCAATAGTAGCGTCAAAATCATGTCAAAAAGGTATTTTTGCAATTAGCTCTAAGCTATAGAGGAAGCCTCAATACCGCGGCGGGCGGGCGACGGTCAACACAAACACCGGTCCGGAGCCGGATTTCAAAAGTTCTTTTGTCGCCGCCGACAGCGTCGCCCCGGTCGTAAAAACATCGTCGATTAAAAGCACGCATTTCCCACGCAGCAAATCAGGGTAACGCACCGCAAAAACACCATGCGGATTTTTGCGTCTCGCTTCTTTTTTCAGCCGTGACTGGTGAACAGTTCGTTTTTTTCTAATTAACCCGTTGCAAAATGCAATACCCAGCTCGCCGGCAACAACTTCGGCAATCAACGCCGCCTGATTGAAGGAGCGTGAGTATTGCCGGGTAAAATGCAGCGGGATCGGGACAACCACATCGGCTTTAAACTCTTTCTCCTGGCGCATACGCTCAGATGCCGCAATCCCGAAAGGACGCGCCAACTCCGGGTGATTGAAGAATTTAAATCGGTGAATCATTCGACGCGTTAAATCGCAATACTCGTACACCGACACCGCCCCGCTCCAAGGACGCTTCTTTTCCGACAGGCAAGTTGAGCAAAGTGCCAATGCGGTGTTGAGTTCACCGCCGCAGGCGCGACAACGCGGACCGGTAATGCGATGCATTTTTTCTTCGCAATCGGGGCAAAAAAAGTTTTCCCCGCCACCGTTGCCGCAGCGGCAGATCGGGCAGGGGAAAATATTCAGTTTTGCCGCAAGCGATCGGAAAAAATCAACCATGTCTTTCAGCACTTACAGTTGGCATATAGTTGAGACGGTGGCGAATACTTTTAACTCCCCAACGGTCAATTACAACTTCAATCAGGTCAAAGCGACCATTCAACGCCGGTTTGCCGATCACCCTAAAATAGTAGCGAGCCGCACGAAAATTTCGCCGCATTTGACGTATCGAGAGATTGTCCCCGGGGCGGAAACGCCCGATTCGCCGCAAGGTCTTGACTTCGACAAATACCAGAGTTGCTCCGTCGCGTGCGACAATATCAAGCTCGCCGGAGCGAACCCGCCAGTTGCACGCCAGAATCGTGTAGCCTTTTGCCAGCAACAATCGCCTTGCCGTGGATTCTCCCCGAATGCCCAGTGCAATATGAGCCGCCCGGGCACGTTTCATTTTCGCAACTCTCGGAGTTGCTTCTCTACTTTGGCGATGTCATTAAAGTAGGTGATCTTGGTGTTGTCATCGGGATTGTCAAGCACAGCGCATGTGAATCCGGCATAAGTGTAAATCCCCGCATCGTCGGAGAAATCCGCACCGGGATTTTGCCGATAGGCGCGGTACAATTGCGCGAGGTGAAACACCTGCGGAGTTTCGACCCGCCAAAGCCCGGTACGTGAAACGGTTTCTTCGATTAAGTTAGATTCCTTGCATCGCTTCAACGTATCTGTCACTATTTTGCCTGGAATCGCTCCCCCGCAACGGCGGGTTTCTGCGACCAATCGCTCCAATAAATCCACCGACGCTAAAGGACGCGCCGCATCGTGAATCGCGACAATGCCGGTTTTGGGCTCAATCGCTTCAAGTCCATTGCGTACCGAGTCGGTGCGAATCGCGCCGCCTTCGACCCAGACGATTTTTTCGCCCGGTAAGAAATGTTCGGCACATTTCGTAAACTCTTCGCCTCTTCCTTTGGGGTAAACCACCGTTAATTTTCCCGGCACTGCAAGCGGCAGGAATCTTTTGACGCTATGCAAAAAGACCGGCAATCCGTCAAGCTCAAACAACAGCTTGTCGCCGCCAAAACGGCGACCCGACCCCCCGGCGACAATTACAATCGATAGATCGGGAATCATAGCTTATTATTACTTGCAATTAGTGTTTGCGACGGGTCGGCAAATGGGCGCATTCGCCATGCACCGCGTGTGCCGCTTCCATCATTGCTTCGCCCAAGGTTGGGTGGGCATGAATGGCGCGTCCGAGTTCTTTAGCGGTAGTTTCCAGCAACATTGCCGGAACGGCTTCGGCGATCAAATCAGTGGCGTGCGGACCGATGATGTGAACTCCCAGCACCTGATCGGTTTTCGTGTCGGCGAGAATTTTTACAAACCCCTCGGTTTGGTCGATCGCCATGGCTTTGCCAAGTGCCGCAAACGGGAATTTGCCGACGCTGTATTCAACGTTTTCATTTTTGAGTTGCTCTTCGCTTTTGCCGACGGTGCCGATTTCAGGCGAAGTAAAGATGCATCCGGGGGTGAATTCCCCGGCGAACTCCTCCGCCTTGCCACTCAAGGTTTTGATCACATTATTGGCGGCGGCACTCGCCCAGTGTGCCAGCATTATTTTGCCGACCGCGTCGCCAATCGCGTAGATATTCGGCGCGCTGGTGCGGAAATTATCGTCGATTTCGACAAAGCCGCGTTGGTTTACTTTGACTCCGGCGGCGGCGAGGTTCAAATCCGCCGTTACCGGCTTGCGGCCGATTGAAACGAGCAAATAGTCCGCTTTGAGCGTTTCATCACCGACTTTGCCGGAGACACCGCGTGCCGTGCATTTGATGTCGCTCAAAGGCGTGCCGTTCATAATTTTTATGCCTGCGCTGCTCATCTGTTTTGCCAGCAGTTTCGCGCATTCGCCGTCGGTTTGCGGCAAAATTTGGGGCAACATTTCCACAACTGTAACTTCTACTCCCAACTCGGCAAACAAGCAGGCGAATTCACAGCCGATCACGCCGCCGCCGAGAATCAAGAGACTCTTGGGTAATTTCGGCAAACTTAACAGTTCAGTGGAGGTCAGAATTCGATTCCCCTGGGGGATAAAACCGGGAATCAACGGCTCGGATCCGGTCGCAATTATGAATTTATCGGCTTGGATGACAATTCCTGCGGATTCACCGGCGGCGATCATCAGCTGTTTGCGGGAGAGAAATTCGCCACGTCCGCCGAAGAGCGTTACACCGGCGGATTTGAGCAATGCGCCAATGCCGTTGCGCAGTTTGCCGATCACATCGTTTTTGCGTGTGAGCATTTTATCCCAGTTGGGCTTGATTTCACCGGAAATCTCGACTCCGAAATCGGCGGCGCGTTGGGCGGAAGCGTAAACTTCGGCACTCGCGATCAAGGTCTTGGTCGGAATGCACCCGACATTCAGACACGTACCGCCCAGGAGTTCTTTCTCGACGAGCGCGGTTTTGAATCCGCATTGTCCGGCGCGAATCGCCGCCACATATCCGCCGGGACCGGCACCGATTACACATACATCGAACTTTTCCACAGTAAATCCCCCGTAATAACGTTAATTAGCCAAGCAAACAGCTCATACAGACAAGATAGCACAAATTTCGCCGTGTTCAAGTAAAAAACGCAGATTCAAGGGAGGTTTCAAGGGTATCTCTAAAAACTATGTTGCGTTGAAAATTAGCAGATTCATGATTCGGAGGTGCGATGTTGCGCGTGTCCGGCTAACATAGAGTTAACCGGACACGCGCAAGGTCGCGCATACGAATATGAGCTGCAATTTGCAGCCAAATTTCCAGTTTTTAGAGGTACGCTCAATTGCAAAAGAAACGGAAATTGCAATCGGAGCAACTGTTCAAATTGGGCGGAAAATCATCGATTGCAACATCGCCGGAGGGGCGGATTGCGTTGAGCATGTCGGCAGCTCCGTTGCGAATTTCCCGCAAAGTATGCCCGATATTGAGTTCAATCCCGGATTCTTTGAGTATTCCCTCCTCGGGAATCAACTCCAGTGTATGAACGTTTTGAGGGGCAATGTGCAATTGATTCATGGCATAATATCTCAATAGCAGTGCGGTTGAATCCGTCTTGCCGTTTGCGACTATCGAGAGAATTCCACGTTCTTGAAAAGCGATAATCGGCGCGACAAAACATGCTAAATGCCCAATGGCGACTTTTAACGGGGAATCGATCGGGCGGCGATGGAGAAAGCGACTGCGAAAGAGCATCGCCCAAACCCCGGACTCAAGCGCGTCAAGCATTTGTGACAGTTGACGGTCAAGTCGCGCTTTAATTTCACTGGCGGAGGTAAAATTATCGTACAAAGTATTGAGCATCGGAGTTGCGTGATCGCGTTGAAATTCACCGGTGAGCATACGCCGGAATTCGCGGTTGAATCGGGACATTACGGCAAAAGACAAACGCGGGACATGCTCCGGGAATTCCGGGTTTTCCTCTTCGTGCGGAAGGTAAAATTTGTTGCGTAACTCCATGGCAATCAGCCGTCTGAGATAACTCTTCTCCGAAAGAAGCGAACGCATTTCATGAATGCGCCGCAACTCCGAATCGGCAAATTGGTCATGACCGCCGCGGGCGGCGTAATAGTGCAGAAAATAGCTCCGGCGACAGCGATTCCATAGCTCCTGCCGCCGAACCGACCAGCTGAATTCTTCGAGTTCCGCGTGGCGGATCATCAGAGTTCGACAGTGATTTTTTCGCGCATACGAAACACCTTTTCAAGAGCTTCGTCGGTGGATTTTCCGCGGGCAAGGCAGACCCCGAGCCGCCGATGCCCTTTGAGTTCCGGCTTGCCAAACAATCTGATCTGGGTGTCGGGTTCTTTGAGAGCTTCGGCGATATTGCCAAAACGGACCGCCTTGGATTCTCCTTCGCCCACGATCGCTTTTGAAGCCGACGGGGCGTGAAAGGCGATATTGGGGATCGGCAAACCCAGTACAGCTCGGGCGTGGAGATCGAATTCCGAAAGATCCTGCGAAATCATCGTTACCATCCCGGTATCGTGCGGTCGCGGGCTGACTTCGCTGAAAATGACTTTGTCTTTGCAGACGAAGAGTTCAACTCCGAAAATCCCGTGTCCGCCGAGCGCGTTGGTGATACTTCCTGCGATACGCTCGGCTTCGGTGCGGGCTTTGTCGCTCATCTTTTGCGGTTGCCACGACTCCTGATAGTCGCCGTTGACTTGATGATGACCGATTGGCTCGAGGAATGAAGTTCCGCCGATATGCCGAACCGTCAGCAAGGTGATTTCATAGTCGAACTCGACGAATCCTTCGACGATGACTTTGCCGGCTCCTGCACGACCGCCTTCTTGGGCGATTTTCCACGAATTATCGATGTCGGATTTGGTGCGAATGACGCTTTGTCCGTGACCGGATGAACTCATAATCGGCTTTACCACGCAAGGAATGCCGATTTCCGCGACTGCCGAATCGAACTCTTCACGGGTGGCGGCAAAGCGATAGGGACTGGTGGGCAAATTTAACTCCTCCGCCGCCAGTCGGCGGATGCCTTCGCGATTCATGGTAAGCTTGGCGGCACGAGCGGTCGGCACGACGTGATAACCCTCATTTTCCAGCTCAAGAAGGGTGTCTGTGGCGATCGCTTCGACTTCAGGAATGACTAAGTCGGGTTTCTCAAGTTCGATTACTTGACGGAGAGCTGCACCGTCAAGCATGTTAATGACATAAGAACGGTGAGCAACTTGCATTCCCGGAGCGTTGGCATAACGGTCAAGTGCGATGGTTTCGATTCCGAGTCTTTGCATGGCGATTACCACCTCTTTGCCGAGTTCGCCCGCGCCGCAAAAGAGTACTTTGTACGCCGATGATGTTAACGCCGTTCCTATTGATTTGGTCATGATGAATCCTTCCTGATTTTTTGCAGGTAATATAACTCAATTAGAATTCAAAAGCAAACGAGCTAATGGATCTTACCGCGTTGGAGCGGCACTGAGCAGTTTGGTCAAAGTTTTTTCACAGGCGATTCCCGCTACGGAGTCTTTGAGTTCCCGGCACTTTAGTTGGGAGATGAACTCCTGTTTCAGCTCCGGCCACGCGGCGGGGAACGCAGGCGGTTTATCGCCGTTTTGGTTTAATACGCTCTCTGCTACTTGAGTTGCCTCGGCAAAACGGTCTTGCTTAAGGTAAATCAGAGCTTTTACCAGAGAACTTTCAACCGATGCAGGATTTGACGCGATAATTTCGAGTGCCGAGGAATATTCCTTCAACTGCATTTGTCCAAATGCGATACGCAACGGCACGAGACGATTGCCACGGTCGATCTCCGCTAATTGCCGATAGTACCAAAGCGCACTGTTCCAGTCGCCGTTATTGGCGGCTTCGGTGGCGGCATTCAACATAAATGCGACAAGTTCGCGCTGTTCATTGAGCTGTTTACCCAATTTGGGTTCCAACTCGGCATCCGGTCCGCTCCCGAGCGAACGTGCCTTTTCGTATGCCAATGCCGCCGCTTTTTCGTCGCCGTCGGCAAGCTTAAGTCGAGCCAGTTCAATTTGAGGAGCCGGTGCGGTCGGATCTATTCTTGATGCAACGATGAATCCGGCTTCGGCGGCTTTGCGCTGTCCGCTGCCGGCAAAAGCGCGTGCACTTGCCATACGGAGGCGGAAATCGTCGGGTTTTGCCGCGAGCGGTTTTTCCAGCACGGCGAGGGCGTTGCCGTATTTCTTCAGCCCAAGCAGGGCTTCGGCGCGGGCGACGGCGATTTCGGCATTGGTCGGATTGCGCAACGCGATTTTAGTGAGCTGTTTTTCGGCAGGTTCGTACTCTTCGCGATGCAAATACAGCAAGCCAAGCGCGGCACCCGCAGTAAAATTATCCGGCTCTTTCGCCAGGGCGGCACGATAATTCCATGCTGCAAGATCCCAATCTTCGCTGTTTTCGGCTTTTTGCCCGGCGGAGATGAGTTCGGCTACCGTTAGCTTCGACAGCGGCGGCGGGTTATCTATCTGCAACATCGGCGGATTATCGGATGGCGAAACTTTAGTGCTATCGGCAAGCTGTTTTTTGAGCGATGTGTTTTCATCGGAGAGCAACTGATTTTGTCTTTGCGCATCGAGAAGTTGTTCGGATTGTTTCTCCAACTGATTTAAGCGATTTTGCGCGGCGTTGAGCCGTTCTTGCGCGCTATTGAGCTGTTTTGCCGCATCGCGAAGTGCGGAAGATTCTTTCTGGACTGCCTGGAAATTTTGCCGAAGTACGAGCAATTCCGGCTCAAGGCGGGAGATTTTTTCCTCAAGCACGGCGAGGGCTTTTTGTTTTTCTTTCAATTGCGCAATTTGAGCTTTGTCGGCGGCGCGTTCGCCGCTGGCGGTCGAAAGCGCGTTGTCCAAAGACGCTTTTTGTGTGGCAAGCAATTTCAGCTCCTGATCTTGAGTCTCAAGTTGTTCGCGCAACGATTTGATTTGCCGGAGGAATTCGGCGTTGGCTTCGTCGTTGTCTTTGAGGATTTTTGCGACGGCGGTGTCGCGATTTTTCAGTTGCGCTTCAAGTTTGGTATAACGATCGCTCCACTCTTTTACATCGGTTTCAAGTTTGCCGTTGCGTTCGCGTAAATTTTTCATTTCCGCTTCGGAGAGTTTGGAGGTGGCCTTTTCCAAGTCGAGCGATTTTGATAGCGCGTTGTACTCTTTTTCCACTGTGAGCCGTCGATTTTCGGAGCGTTGAAGGGCGTCGCGAACTTGTACGAGTTCAAGTTGGGCGATACGGTGCTTGTTTTTTGCTTCAAGTGCCTCAAGTCCGGCACTTTCGGCGACTTTGCGTGCCTCCTGGGCTTCGTTTTTAAGTTTGGTATTTTCCGTCAAAACTTCGGCATTTGCCTTGGAGTTCATTCCGTTGATTGCATCGGTGAGGCGACGGTTGACCACGGCGAGTTCGGTTTTTAACGTGGTAACTTGTTGTTCGGCGGTTTTGAGTTTTAACGCCGACTGTGCTTCGGCGGCATCGCGGAGGGCGGAGGCTTTTGCCGATTCACTCTGGAAACGGCGCAACTCCTCCAACTCCCGATTGAGACGCACCACGTCGTTGGCGTTCGTTTTTTGAGCCGCTTCGGCCAAACTGACTTTGCGATTGGCTTCATTTAGCTCGGCGTAAAGCTTTGAAGAGCGAACTTCTGAGAGTTGGAGGCGTTTGGTGAGTTGCTCTGAAGCTAACTTTTCTTCGAGGAGTTGAGCGGTCAGATTTTTTATTTCCACGCCGGGTAAGGCGGCGGCTTTTTCAAGTTCCGCTTTTTGCTTTTCCAAAGTGGCGCATTTTTCTTGTAGAACTCGTTGTTCGCGAAGAAGTTTTAGGGCATCTACTTCATTGGTTTTCAGGCGGGAGTTCTCTTTTTTGAACTCTTCATTCGCTGCGGTCAATTCGTTGATGCGATTGCGAAGGTTTTCGATTTCCTGCCGCCGACTTTCCTGCTCGGCAAAATCCACCCCTTTGGGTTGTACTGTCGGAGCTGGCGTAGTCGGAGCGGGTGTAGTCGGGGTGGAAGTCTTTGGGGTCGTAGGTTTGGGAGCCGGAGGTGCCGATTCTCCGAGCAGTTTATTCGTTTTTTCAATTTCGCGGTCGCAGTCGGCGATTCGCGATTTTATAATGCGCTGATCCCAGTCCGGCCGCATTCTTTGAATCTCTACATAGAGTTCGCGAGATCTTTTGAACGCATCGAGAGCCTGAGTATGGTTGCCCCGGTCGCGATAATTTTCGCCTTTCCTAAAGATTTCGTAACCCTCACGCCAAACGTCCCATGCGTTTTTAGGGGCAGCGTACAGCGGCGATAGGGCGACCAACAAAAACAGCAAAAATATGGCTCGCTTCATATGATATACTCCTGAAATTTATGGCGGAGGGTTGGACTGACAGTAAAAACCAGCTCCAAATCACCCGCATTGTTATAATTTTCTTCAAACACTTGCCCGTTGGCATGGGCGAACGCGGCAAGATCGTGCCGCTTTTGAGGTAATTTGACCCGAAGTAATTGAAATTCCTCGGCGGCAATATTTTCAAGTTGCCGCATCAGAGGCTCCACCCCTTCGCCGGTGCGGGTGGATAAATAGAACGCCTCGGGAAACAGCCCGTGCAGTCGGGCGAGCAACACAGCTTCGGCATCGCGATCGATAAGATCGATTTTATTGAAAATGACGAATATTTTTTTCTCATCTGCGCCGAGTTCTTTTAGCACATCAAGCGTGGTTTCCCACTGCGCGTCGAGTTGGGAAGAGGATATATCCAGCACAAGCAACAAAAAATCCGCCAAAACCGCCTCTTCGAGCGTGGATTTGAACGCTTCCACGAGCGAATGCGGCAGTTTGCGGACAAATCCGACCGTGTCGGTCAGCAAAATTTCGCGATGATTTTTTAGTGGTATTCGACGTGTGGTCGGGTCGAGCGTGGCAAAAAGCTGATCTTTGACCAGAATATTTGCGCCGGAGAGTGCGTGCAAGAGCGAGGATTTTCCGACATTGGTGTAGCCGACGATCGCACCGTGCGGAATTCCGTTGCGCTGACGCTCTTTTCGCTGAGTGTCGCGCTGTTTTCGGACGATTTGAAGCTCTTCTTCGAGTTGGCGAATACGTTTGCGCAACAACCGGCGGTCGGTTTCGATTTGCGCTTCGCCTTCGCCCCGGGTGGTGGCTCCGCCGCCGTGCTGACGGGAGAGGTGAGTCCAGGCGCGAGTCAACCGCGGCAACGAATACTTGGTGCGGGCAAGCTCAATTTGAAGCGCGGCTTCGCGGGTGGAGGCACGTTCGGCAAAAATATCGAGAATGACCTCTTCGCGGTCGATGACGCAACAGTTTGCGAGTTTTTCCCAGTTACGTTGCTGTGATGGTGACAACGGGGTATCGAAAATGAGACATTGCGCTTCATTTTCCTGTGAGAGTTGGGCAATTTCTTTGGCTTTGCCGCTGCCGATATAATACTGCGAAGAGGGGGTGTGCAAATTGACTATTACGGGGGCAAGCGGAACGATGTCGAGATTGCGGACAAGCTCCGCGAGTTCCTCTAAGTGTTCGGTGGTCTCGGACTTGGATTGGTCGGGGAAATGGAATCCGACCAAGAGAGCGCGATCCACTTTTTTTCGAGAATCTTCAGCGACATTGATCATAAAAGAAAAAAACACTTTCTGTAGCAGAACATATTTACGGATACCCTTTAGAGATATCCTTGAGTAACAATACACTTGTTCTTGACGATTTTCCAGAAAAAACCGAGGAAATCTTGTAAAAAAGCGTTTTTTTTACAAACACCTGACAATCAAGGGTATCTCTAAAAACTGGGTTGTGTTGAAAATTAGCAGATTCATAATTTGGAAGGTGCGATTTTGCAAGTGACTGGCTAACACAGAGTTAACCAGACATGCGCAAGATCGCGCATACGAATATGAGCTGCAATTGTCAACCAAGTTTTCAGTTTTTAGAGGTATCCTCAAGCGAACATATTGCTCATTCAAATACCTTGTCACGACAATCAGGAAGAAAAGAGGCAATAAAAAAACGGTAACGATCGTTCGTTACCGTTTTAAGTTAAAAATGGTGGTGGGAGATGGATTCGAACCATCGAAAGACGTGCTAGCAGATTTACAGTCTGCCCCCTTTGGCCACTCGGGAATCCCACCAAAAATTGGAGCGGGTAACGGGGGTCGAACCCGTATAACCAGCTTGGAAGGCTGGTGCACAGCCGTTATGCCATACCCGCAAATATCAATATCAAAGTCGTGGAAAAACTTCTTACTGGTGCCGTCGGAGGGAGTTGAACCCTCACTCCGGTGAAGGAACTAGGACCTGAACCTAGCGCGTCTGCCATTCCGCCACGACGGCAATTTTATAAACAACCCTGTCGACCCGAACTAACCCGAAGCTTTTATGCGTTTAGTGTTTTTCCGAATCAACGAAACGTAATGTACACTAATTTTCGCGGAATGCAAACCCATAACCTCCGAAAAAAGCGAAAAAAGATTTTTTTATCTTGGACTTATTACCTTTTTGGTGCTATTGTACACAATGAATTAATTTTGGAAAGAGATAAATGGGTGTAAAAAATTGGAAACTTGCCGGGAATAATCTGGATATTCAAGCCGACGCGATTCAACGAAAATTCGCTCTTCCGCGTCCGATAGCACTCTTTTTTGCCGCTCGCGGCGTCAAAGAAGATGAAGTCCAGAATTTTCTTAATCCGAACTTAGGCAACCTGACCGATCCTTACCGTTTCCCCAAAATCAAGGAAGCGGCAAAACGGCTTTGGGATGCTATAGCTAACAAAGAAACCATTCTGATTCACGGCGATTACGACACCGACGGTATCACCGCCAGCGCGTTGCTCGCTTTTGTACTCAGACAAAACGGGGCGACCGTTCACTCGTTCATTCCGCATCGGTTTGACGACGGGTACGGGTTCACCCCGGAATCGTTGCAAAAGGCGATCGACACTTTCGGTCCGGCAAGCGTCTTAGTCACGGTCGATTGCGGCATTACCAGCTGCGATGCCATTGACGAGGCGATCAAGCGCGGCATCGATGTGATTGTCACCGACCACCACGAGGCGGGGGCGCAATTGCCGAACGCCATTGCAATTATCAACCCCAAGGTATATCCCGAGCTGGAAGATTTGCAGCTTCTCGCGGGTGCCGGAGCGGCGTTTAAGCTTTCCCATGCGTTTATCAAGTTCGGGCGTGAAAACAACCTCGGCGGGTTTCAGACCCGTTTGGAGGACGTGTTGGACTATGTCGCTTTGGGAACGGTGGCGGATATTGTCCCGTTGCTTGGGGAAAATCGGGTCATGGTCAAATACGGTATTGAGGCGTTGCGCCGTCAGATCCGTCCGGGAATCAGAGCCTTGATTGAAAGTTCAAAGTTGCGTTCAGATCTGACTCCGTCGGACATCACGTTTCGCATGGCGCCGCGGATTAACGCGGCGGGCAGGGTAGGGGATGCGAATGTGGCGTTGCAGTTGCTGGAGTCCGAGCATATTGTCGATGCCTACCGTTGCGCTTCCCAGTTGGAGTCATTCAACCGGGTGCGGCAGGAAAAAGAGCAGGAAATTTATCAGGAAGCGCGTGAACAAATCGAACGCAACCTCGCGTGGCAGAGCGAATATGCGCTACTGGTCGCCGGGCGGGATTGGCATCAGGGGGTGATCGGTATTGTGGCTTCGCGTTTGGCGCGGGATTACAACCGCCCGACTATAGTCTTAACGATTCAAGGCGACATCGCCTATGGTTCCGGACGCAGCGTGGCGTGTTTGAATTTAGTTGAAGTTCTGAGCAACACGGCGAATCTGCTTGACCGTTACGGCGGCCACCCGATGGCGGTGGGAATCGGGCTCAAGGTGGATCGGATTGCGGACTTTTTTGAGGCGATGGATCGCGAGGTGCGTAAACAGATCAGTTCGTCTGATTTGGAGGATTTTATCCGTTACGACGGCGAAGTGCAACTAAACGAGATAACGCCGGACTTCTTTGGCTATTTGGGTATGCTTTCACCGTTCGGGCATAGCAATGTCAAGCCGATTTATCGCTTTAACGAAGTTCAGGTGGTACGTTGTTCTCCGGTGAGCGGGTCGCATACCCGCGGGATTGTCCGCGATCGAACCGGGCAGAGCGACTTTATCGCCTTTAACCGTAACACCCAGCAGTTTTACGGGCGGACGCTCGATATTCTTGCCACGCCTCAACTCAATCTGCACCAGGGAGTTGAAGTGCCGCAGCTGAATATCATCGACATCAAAGAAGTATTTTAGTGTTTTTTTAAGCTTCTTGCGGAATTATTTTGTCCGCTTTTATGTTGCTTTGTTGCTTTTGTCGCCTTGAGAACGCTTTTTTACGTAGCGCTGCTACGCTTTAAGCGTTTCAAAACGCCAAAATCACTCAAAGCACCGATAAAATCATGACAAAATAATTCCGCAAGAAGCTATTTTTTTTTCTCTCTTAGAATGTTATAATAATTTTTAGAGGTACTAAGTTGCGGTGATTTCCTTCTCCTCGATTCCGAGAGGAGTCGTAAATACCGCCGTCCGTCGTACGTAGCGCTGCTACGCTTTAAGCGTTTCAAAACGACAAAATCACTCAAAGCACCGATAACGGCTTTTCGCGTATTTCGCGGTTATTTTCCCTGGCTCGAAGCACCATTCCGCGTTCCGCATTTGTCCGTCCGTCGTACGAACCTTTTTTAGCGGCATCCTTATGCAAACGGCGTGCAAATTGATTTGTTTTTCATTGTCTTTTGCATCATATTTCTGCTTTCTCTTTTGATTTTACGAATTTTTTATGTATAGTTAGAGGTAGCATAAAAAAGGAGAACGAGCAATGAAAGCAATGATATTTGACTCTGAACGCAACCTTGTCTGGAAGGAGATTTCCGACCCGGTTCGCAAGGCGGATGAAGTTTTGATTGAAGTCTATGCCGCCGCCGTCAACCGCGCCGATTTAATGCAGGCGGACGGGGTTTACGCCTCGCCTCCCGGCTGGCCGGATTTTTGCGGGCTGGAAGTCGCCGGAGTGGTACTCGAAGCACCCGTCACGGCGGAGGTCAAACCGGGCGACCGGGTTTGCGCCCTTTTAGGCGGCGGCGGATACGCCCAAAAAGTTACCGCTCCGGCGGGCATGGTTATTCCCGCCCCCGAAAAACTTTCTTTGGTCGAAGCTGCCACCTTGCCGGAGGTTTGGAGTACGGCGTATCTAAATTTGCAGATCGAAGCCGGTGGCATGAAACCCGGCGATGTGTTTTTTATGCAGGCGGGTGCCAGCGGAGTCGGGCTTGCCGCAATTCAGATGGCAAAACGTATGGGTGCGGAAGTCATCACGACAATCGACGCGCCGGAAAAGGCGGATTTTGTCCGTAAACTCGGTGCGGAATACGTAATCGATTATCGCAAAGAACCGCTTGAGCCGGTGATCGCAGCCCACCCCCCTGCCGTCGCGCTGGATTGCGTCGGAGGAAAAGGCATGGGCGACTGCCTCCGCCATATGGTTTTCGGGGGGAGGTGGGTCATGATCGCCACGCTGGCAGGCGGGATGACGCAAATTGACCTCGAAGTTATCTGGCGCAAACGGATTAAGCTGATCGGCAGCACGTTGCGGAGCCGTACCTCCGCTGAAAAGACCGAGATTTTGCGTGCTTTGCAACGTGATCTCTGGCCGGATTTCTCGGCTCGCAAATTGATTTCCAACATCCACGCCGTGTTTCCGATTGAGCAGGCAAAAGAGGCACACGACGTGCTTCGCCGCTGTGAAAATATCGGCAAAGTGGTGCTTGAAGTCAAAAAAGAAGCGTAACTCTAAAAACTGGAAACTTGGTTAAAAATCGTATCTCGCATCCGTTTGTGCACTGCTTGCGCGTATCTGATTAACTCCGTGTTAGCCAGATACTTGCAAAATCGCTCTTCCAGATTGCGAATCTGTCGATTTTTTGACTCAAGCCAGTTTTCAGAGATACCCTAAAAAAATAACCGGCGAAACCTTAGTCGCGCCGGTTACTTTTATGGTATCACATACTCTTTAGTCGAGCTTGAGTCCCGCGAGGGATTCACTGCTGAAGACTTCGCCCATGTCAACCATGGAGTCGCCCGGCTTCAGCGCGGCGGTGTACTCTTCCTCTGCGGCCTTGAGATCCGCTTCGGAGAAGTTCTCTTTTGCCGCCTTGATCGAGAGACCGATACGACGCTCGTCGTTGTCAACCTTGATCACCCGCGCTTCGACTTCATCGCCGACATTGAGAACGTCTTTGACCTTCTCAATGTGGTCGCGGCTGAGCTGCGAAATGTGAATAAGCCCGTCGATCTTGTTCGAGAGTTCGACGAACGCGCCAAACGCGGCGATCTTAGTGACCTTGCCCTTGACCACATCACCGACTTTGTAAAGTTCGTTGATGTTCGCCCAGGGATCGGTTTCGGCCTGCTTGAGACCGAGCGAAATACGCTGCTGATCGGGGTTGATGTCGAGAATCACCGCTTCGACTTCCATGCCCGGCTTTAAGACTTCGTTCGGATTGTTGATCTTGCGTGTCCAGCTCATGTCGGAAACGTGGATCATACCGTCAATGTCGTTTTCGATTTCAACGAACGCACCGTAGCTGGTCATATTGCGGACTTTGCCGGTGATACGGCGACCGACCGGGTATTTCTCCGCCAAGACTTCCCACGGATTGCGGTCTTTTTGACGCAGCCCCAGGGAGATTTTGCGGCTGTCACGATCAATTTCAAGCACAACCGCTTCGATTTCGTCGCCGATATTGAGAACGTCGCTCGCTTTGCTGACCCGTTTCGTCCAGCTCATTTCGGAGACGTGAATCAGACCTTCAACCCCGGTTTCGATTTCGACAAACGCGCCGTACGGCATGATGTTCACGACTTTGCCGGTGACTTTGCTGCCCTTCGGGTATTTCGCCACGACATCGTCCCACGGATTGCGGCTCTTTTGCTTCAAGCCCAGCGAAACGCGCTCTTTGTCTTTGTCGATGCCGATAATAACAACTTCAAGCTCCTGACCGACCGAGAGAACTTCGGAGGGGTGCGAAATGCGACCCCAGGAAATATCGGTGATATGAAGCAAGCCGTCCACCCCGCCCAAGTCGATGAATGCGCCGAAATCGGTGATGTTTTTGACCACGCCCTTGCGCAAATCGTCAACTTTCATCTCGTCGAGGAGTTTGCCGCGGGATTCGCGCAACGACTCTTCGAGCAACTCGCGGCGGGAAACCACGATGTTGTGACGCTCCTGATTGATCTTGATAATCTTAACGTCGAACTCTTTGCCGACGTATTCATCCATATTGTGCACCGGCCCGACATCGAGCTGCGAACCGGGCAGAAAGGCGGGGAAACCCTCCACATCGACCATGATTCCGCCCTTGACGCGGTGACGCATAAAACCTTTGACAACATAGCCTTCGCCGTATTCGGTCGTGATCCGGTTCCACGCTTTGATCGAGTTGGCTTTTTCGAGGCTGAGTTCCGGCATATTGTTGCGGTTTTCGATTTCTTCGAGAAAGACATCGATTTTGTCGCCGACCGCGACTTCATTGAATTTGAGAAACTCTCCGGCGGGGACGAATCCTTCGGCCTTGTAGCCGATGTCCACGAGTGCGCCGTCCGGACGCTTTGCCACTACAGTTCCTTCCACGATTTTGCCTTTGTTAAAGGCACTGGTGCTTTCGGTGGAGGCGAGCAACTCTTCCATTGAGCCCGGGATGTTGGATAAATCCAGGAAGCTGTCCGCGAATTTGTTTTCTTCTGCCATGTTGTTTTGTTCTTGTTGTTGGTTTATTTTTAATTGAACTTCCTCATTAGCGACGCGAATCGCCGTCAATGAGCCACATTCAAACAAAATACACCTATCTACAGTGATTTACAAGTAGTTATGCAATTTTTTTTAAAAAAAAGAGCTGATTATGCAATCAGCTCACAGGAATATGTGGTACAATCGACTAATCAAACAGCCAGGTGGAGAGATACCGTTCGCCGGAATCCGGCAACAACGCCACAATGGTTTTGCCGCTCCATTCGGGCTGTTTGCTCATTTCCAGTGCGGCAAAGAGTGCCGCCCCGGAGGAAATGCCGATAAGCAACCCTTCGGTTTTAGCGCATTCGCGGGCGGTTCGACCGGCATCGTCCGCCCCGACCGTAACGATCTTATCGATCACATCAAGATCAAGGGCAGGGGGGATAAAACCCGCGCCGATACCTTGAATTTTGTGCGGGCCGGCCGATTTACCGGAGAGTACCGCCGAGGTGTCCGGCTCGACGGCGACGATCGTAATGGCGGGCTTTTTCTCTTTTAGATAAGATCCTACCCCGGTGATAGTTCCGCCGGTTCCCACCCCGGCTACAAACGCATCGATTTTGCCGTCAATGTCGTTCCAGATTTCCGGACCGGTGGTAGTTTTGTGGATCGCCGGGTTGGCGGGGTTGGCGAATTGTTGCGGAATAAAGCAACCGGGGTTGGTATCGCGGATTTCTTCGGCTTTGATGATCGCGCCTTTCATGCCGAGCGACCCTTCGGTAAGCACCACTTCCGCCCCGTAAGCGGCGAGCAGCTTGCGCCGTTCGATACTCATGGTTTCGGGCATGGTGAGAATCAGACGATACCCTTTCACGGCGGCGGCAAGTGCCAGCCCGATTCCCGTATTGCCGCTGGTCGGTTCGACGATAAGGGCTCCGGGGCGGAGAACTCCGCGCTTTTCGGCATCTTCGATCATTGCCACGCCGATTCGGTCTTTTACGCTGCCGCCGGGGTTGGCGGCTTCGCGTTTGACGATAATGCGGGCATTGCCGGAGTTAAGCTTGTTAATTTTAATCAGCGGGGTACGACCGATCAATTCGGCGACGTTATTGGCGATATTTTCCATATAAAATTCTCCTTGTTGTTTTTGAGCTAATTACAAAACTCTTTTGATAATATACTACCAAATTGGTAGATTTACAAATATCCGCAAAAAAAACCGCGCTTATGCAATAAAAGCACCGTAATTACGTTGAATATAGTATAACATATCTATTGTAAAGGCAAGTGAAGTATGAAGAAATTTTTGCGTTATTTATTGACTTTGTTGATTCTTGCAATTCTTTTCTGGGGTGGAATATGGGCGTATCGGCAATGGTTTGGGCAAAAAACCCGGACGGTCTTCCACACCGAGGAAGTTGAGCGGATCAACCTGGAAAGTACAATCAGCGCGACCGGCACGGTAGAACCCGAAGAGTTGGTCAACGTCGGCGCGCAGGTAAACGGCAAAATCGCAGTGTTCGGCAACGATGTAAAAGGCAATCCGGTCGATTACGGTTCGGCGGTCAAACAGGGGATGATTCTTGCCCGAATCGACGATGCGGTTTACGGCGCGGAGATGCGTTCCGCCGAAGCGAGCATGTTGCAGAGCGAAGCTAATATCAAGCAATCCAAGGCGAATATCGATTTGGCCAAGGCGCAACTTCAACTTGCCCGGAGCAACTGGAAACGCGCTCAGGAACTTCGTGCCAAAGATGCCATGGCGATAAGCGACTACGACAACTACAAGGCGGAATACGATTCGGCGATTGCCACGGTTGAGGTTCGCGAGGCGAATTTGTCGCAGGCGGAGGCGGAAAAAGCCAGTGCCAGAGCGTCGTATGACAAGGCAAAGCAAAACTTCGACTACTGCACAATAGCCTCCCCGGTGGATGGGGTGATTATCGATCGTCGGGTGAGCGTCGGGCAAACGGTTGTCTCCAGTATGAGTGCTTCAAGTATCTTCTTGATCGCCAAAGATTTGACTAAAATGCAAGTGTGGGTTTCAGTGAACGAGGCCGACATCGGACAGATTAAGCCCGGTATGCCGGTGGCTTTCACGGTGGACGCATTTCCGAATGAATCATTCGTCGGCAAGGTGCATCGAATTCGGTTGAACGCCACGATGTCGCAAAATGTGGTGACTTATGTGGTTGAAGTCACCACCGATAATTCAAGCGGGCGGCTTTTGCCGTATTTGACCGCCAATGTGAAGTTTATCCTCGCTGAGCGCAAAAACGTCATTGCCGTGCCAAACGCGGCGTTGCGTTATATCCCGGAAGCCGCATTAGTCGCGCCGGAATACCGTGAAACGGCAGCTCTTGCCGCGACGGTTAAGCGTAGCAGCGTTGAGCGTTTCGTCTGGGTCCCCGATGGCGATAAGATTCGTCCTGTAAAGGTAAAAGTCGGTTTGAACGACGGGGTTTCAAGCGAAATCGTCTCAGGGGATTTAACAGCTAATATGCAAGTTGTCACCGGCGCGACGCAAATCGCCGTCGCCGATTCGGGAAGCGGCGCAACCCCGTCGGGAAGCCCGTTTTTGCCGAAGCCGCCGAAACGCCGATAGGCAAGTGAGTAGTCGATAATGAAACTCATTGAACTGAAAAACATCACCAAAACTTATTTTCTCGGCGAAATCGATGTGCCGGTGCTAAAAGGGATCACCTTTGACATCGAAAAAGGCGAATATGTCGCACTTATGGGGGCTTCCGGCTCAGGGAAGAGTACGTTGATGAACATTCTCGGCTGTCTCGACCGCCCCACCTCGGGCGAATATCGGCTTGACGGCGAGGAGATCGGCGGTGTCTCCGGCGACCGACGCGCAGTGGTTCGCAACAAAAAGATCGGGTTTGTCTTTCAAAGTTTCAATTTGTTGCCGCGGACAAGTGCGTTGGACAACGTTATTATGCCTTTGTCGTACACGGCGGGCGGACTTTCGCGCCGGGAGTGCCGCAGGCGCGGCATTGAAATGCTCGAAAAAGTCGGCTTGTCCGACCGAATGCACCACTACCCTTCTCAACTCTCCGGCGGGCAACAGCAAAGAGTGGCGATTGCGCGGGCGTTGATCAACCATCCGCCGTTGTTGTTTGCGGATGAGCCGACCGGGAATCTTGACTCCAAAACCAGCATAGAGGTTATGCAGATGTTCGGAGATTTAAACGCTCAGGGAATTTCGGTGATTCTCGTAACCCATTCGGCGGAATTGGCCAATTACGCCAAACGCACAATCCACTTGCAGGACGGGCAAATTGTTGCCGGAGCGGCCGCGAAGAGGGCAAGAGCAAAATGAAAATCACCAGCACAATCGTTGTGGCGTTAAAAGCTCTTTTGCGCAACCCGACCCGGGCGTTGCTGACCGCGCTGGGTATTGTCATAGGTATTGCGGCGGTCATTACCATGATGGAAATCGGTACCGGATCGTCGCAATCTATTCGCAACTCAATTGAAAAAATGGGGGCTAATACGGTTCTGGTGTTGCCGGGGGCATCGCGGCGCGGCGGAGTAAATCAGGGTTCCGGCAGTCAAATGTCGTTGACTCAGGATGATTGCGAGGCGATCCTCCGCGAGTGTGTGGCGGTCGGCAGCGCGGTGCCGGTGGTAAACGCCAGAGGTTATCAGATTATATCGGGCAACGTAAATTACGCCCCGGCGCAGATGGTCGGTACTGCTCCTGAGTATTTGACTATCCGCAATTGGGAGATTGCGGACGGGCGGAGTTTTACGGCGCGGGAGGTAAATTCCCGGGCGACGGTTTGTCTGGTCGGTTCGACCATTGTGCGTGAGGTGTTTGGCGGTAAGTCACCGATCGACAGCGAGTTAAGAATTAAAAACACTGCATTTAAAGTCGTGGGCGTACTTAAGAGCAAAGGCGCAAACATGATGGGTTCTGATGAAGACGATGTGATTATTTTGCCGTGGACAACCGCCCGGCTTCGTCTGACCGGGTTGAAGACCGGCACTGCGTCGAACACGGTAAGCACGGCGGCGACGAGTCCAAGCGCGCTTTATCCGGGCGAAGGGGTGGCGTTTTACCCGGAATCCGACAGCGATTTAGTGACAGACACACTGCTAATGCCCAAATTTATCTATATTGACATGATTCAATTGGTCGCCACGTCGCCGGCAAAAGTTGACGCGGCGATCGAGGAAGTTACCGCGCTTTTGCGCGAACGTCACCGCATCAAACCGGGAAAGCCCGACGATTTTCATATTCGCAACTCTGCCGAGTTTATGCAAATGCTCACGGGAACTACCACGATTATGACCAATTTATTGCTCGGCGTGGCACTGATTTCGCTTATCGTCGGCGGGGTGGGCATTATGAATATTATGCTTGTATCAGTGACCGAGCGAACTCGTGAAATCGGGCTGCGCATGGCGGTCGGAGCCAGATCGCGAGATATTTTACAGCAATTTTTGATCGAATCGATGGTGCTTTGCCTGGTCGGTGGCGTGGTCGGAATTCTTCTCGGACATGGTGCGGCCTTGCTGATCGAGCGTTATCTCGCCTGGCCGATCGCGTCAAGCCCGGAAGCGGTAGTTGCGGCGGTCGCGGTGTCGGCGGCGGTCGGGCTGATATTTGGGTTTTATCCCGCCTACAAAGCCTCGAAGCTTGACCCGATTGAAGCGTTGCGCTACGAATAAGTATTTTTTGTCCTTTCTATACGTTAGCCGATTTTCGGACGGGGGACACGCGACGCAATGCGAAAAATCCCAAGCCAGCGATGTTACTCAACGAAAATACTTATTTGAAGCTGAAGATATTTGAAAAAACCTAACGTTGGATTATATTAAAGACAGAGAATTTGAAGTTTGAGGTTGCACATGCCGATTATTTTTCGGTTTAAAGGATTTGAAATTCGTTTTTGGTATCGTTTTGAAGAAAAACGTATGCATATTCATGCCATCAGCGATGAGGTCAATATCAAAATATGGCTTGAGCCGGAAATAGAACTTGCCTCAATTAAAGGCAATGTCAACGAGTCGTTAATATCTGAAATAATCAAGGAGGTCAAAGCCAATGAGCAACTCTGCAAAAATAAATGGCGTGAATACCTTGGAGAATAAAACCGCTTTTTGCGATGCTACCACCGAGGGAATTCATATACTGATTCACGGCAAGCCGTATTTTCTCAAATATACCGATTTCCCATGGTTTGAATATTGTAATGCCTTTGAACTTCGTGGAATGTCAGCCGATCGTTGGGGAGTGTATTGGAACGAGCTGGATATCGATTTATCGATTGAATCTATCGAAAACCCCGGTGCGTACCTTCATGCCATTTCGGTGGAAAATTGGCTCAAGATTCGCAACCGAAAAGCGGCAACCACTCTTGGTCAAATTCGTTCGGTTCGCAAAGCCTCCGCCAGCCGTGTCAACGGGGCTAAAGGCGGCAGACCTAAGGGTAGTTCTAAGAAGAAGCCGGAACTCAGTATGGTTTGATCGGCGTGAAGTCTGTCGTTAGAGTTAGGGCTACCCCTAAAAACTGGAAGTTCGGCTAAAAATTGCAGCTCACAATTGTATGTGCGGTTTTGCGCATAGCTGGTTAACTATATGCTATCCAGCTACTTGCAAAATCGCGCCTCCAAGTTGCGAATCTGTCGATTTTTAACTCAAACCAGTTTTTAGAGATACCCTTAGCTGTAAAGTTTGACTTTTAGCCGCTTGATGATATATTTCAAAACATGAATTAAATTGGGGATGAAATTTTTTAGCAGTAGCCTTTATTTGGATAACGAAAATGACCGATAACTTGCCGGATAAAACAACAGCTTGCGCGAACGTCAGTGAGCGCAAGCAAGCAAGCAAGCAAGCAAGCAAGCAAGCAAGCAAGCAAGCAAGCAAGCAAGCAAGCAAGCAAGCAAGCAAGCAAGCAAGCAAGCAAGCAAGCAAGCAAGCAAGCAAGCAAGCAAGC
>JAISIP010000153.1 GCA_031261965.1 Victivallales bacterium
AAAAAGCATTGCAAGAACCGCCAATCCGGCGAATGTGCCAAGCAGCGCGGCAGACAGCCCCCGAAGCCCGAAGAGCGTATTGCCGATATTGCCAAACAGAAACATCAACCCGTCCGGCAGTTGTGCAAAAGGCATTCCGCCTAAATCCTGGTAATGAAAATCGGGCATATATCCGTTAAATGTCCAGATCAGTTCCGGTCCGATATAGAGGTTATAGAGCGTCCCGGCTATGGTTGCAATTAACCCGGCGCAAGTGAGATTTGCCGCAATTCGGCTGTATTTCGGCGTGAATCGCAAGAATTTACAACAACTCGCCAGCAAAAAAGCTCCAAATGCGGCGGTAAAAGCGGCGCAAAAAAACGCCCCCTGCCGATCAAACAGCGACGCGACTAAGAGCGCGGCAAAAAGTCCGTATAGTTTTAGGGTATCTCTAAAAACTGGAAATTTGGCTAAAAACTGCATCTCGCATTCGCATGCACGACCTTGCGCACATCTGGTTAACTCCATGTTAGCCAGATGCTTGCAAAATCGCGCCTCCAAATTGCGATTCTGCCAATTTTGTAACTCAAGCCAGTTTTCAGAGATACCCTTTAGCTTGCTTGCGTGGGGATCTTCGCTTTTTTTGAAGAGAAACAAGGTCAGAAAAACCGCGGCGGTCATGGCAAGCGAACAGCCGTACTTCGACGAGCGAAAGAAAACATTCCCGGTAGTACACGGCGCAAAAACGTAAGCTGCCGAAAGCAAAGTAATGCTCCAACTTGCGAGTTTCGGATAAAGTTTGCGCAACGCGTATTGCTGACAGAACACGATCAGTACGATCATAAAAAAGCTGACTATCGAATAAAACTGAATCAGTCCATGCCTAATTGTAAAAGCGATCCACTGCGCATCTAAATAATCAAAAAAATAACTGAGTTCACGCGCCTGATAGAACCCCCAATCGTTGCGTGCCGGGTCAAAAATAATCGCAAACAGCGAACGATCAGCCAGATAATTATTGAGAAATGCCGCCGTTTCATGATTCAGGACTCCGCCCGCCTGATACAAATCTTTAATAAGTAATATTAATGCACAAAAAAAGGTAACGACAAGCGCATTGCCGAGTTCCGAAAGTCGGGAAGTATCTCTCGTCTCAGCGTTCATTTTTATTTAACTCCGACTGTAGAGATTGATGATGTTGGCGTACCGTCTGCAAGAATTTGATTTGGTCTGCATTGGGATTTGCCGGAATGGTCAATTCCGCTCGCGCATACCAGTAATTTGCCCGGATCATACCGGGAATATCGCCGCGATTTCGCAAAAAATCGGCGTAAAAGAGCATCAGTGCCGGTCCCTTGAGCTGAGACGCGCCGTAACGAATCCAGCTTTCGGCTGTTTCCCGGTCGCCAATTCTAATCAAGTAGGTGGCGAATCTGGCGATTCCGCCCATAGAGCCGTGAATTACGTCATCGCCGAGCGTGGCAAGCTCTCGACTTAAGAGTTCCTCTTTGCTCCATGCAGGCTCCACCGGATATTTAGATGTGGTCGGATAAGAAGATTGCAGATAAAAAAGAGCCGGTCCGCCAATTGCGGCGACACCCCCTAAAAGCAATCGCTGTAAATGTATCCTTTTCATATAAATAATAACATACTGCTAAATTATGCGCATTACAACCTGATTCCGTCTCGGATTACAAATTTTGCACAATTATACTTTTAGAGATACCCTTTATGTTTGACCACACAAAAAAACGGCATTTTTTTCAAATAGCTATTGACTTTGATTTATATTTGTAATATAATATTATTGCAAATGTATTATACATTACAAAGAAAGTGTAAAACATGCCGCCCAGAAATTACTTCGTTGTCTCGCATACCCACTGGGATCGGGAATGGTATGAGCCATTTGAAGTCTTTCGCTACAATCTTATTAAGATGATCGATTATCTGCTTGAAGTAGTCGAAACCCAGACAAGCTATCGCTTTAATCTCGATTGCCAAACCATCGTCCTTGAAGATTATTTGACCATTCGCCCCGAGAATCGTGAGCGGTTGCGACAAGTGATCGCCGCGGGCAATGTGACGGTCGGACCATGGTATGTGCAAAACGATTTTTATCAAACCTGCGGCGAATCGACCATTCGCAACTTGCTCACCGGTATAAAGATCGCGTGCGATTTCGGCATGAAGGAAGAATTTGTCGGCTATGCGCCTGACCACGCCGGGATTACCTCCCAGTTACCACAGATTTTAAATGGTTTCGGCATTGATTCGTTGCTTTTCGGAAGAGGTTTGGAAATTTCTCCCGAAAACGGCAAAAAAAATACTTTTATCTTTGAAGCCCCCGACGGGTCGCGACTGCTGACGGTCTATCTCTTTAACTTTTACAACAACGCGCAACGCTTCTCCGCCGATCCTCAAAAAGCTTGGCGTTACTTTGAAATAATCAAAAATAAGGAAGAGCACGGAAACGCCACTGACAACTTCTTGTTGCTCAACGGAGTCGATCACCTGTTCCCCCAAAAAGATCTGAATATTTCGCTTTCGGCAATTCAAGAGCGTTTGCCCGCCGGTGATCGAATCTTTCAAAGTACTTTTTACGAGTATATCTCCGCCCAAAAACGCACTCTTTCCGCTCCTCACATTCATCACGGAGAACTCGCCAAACCTCCAGTGGAACGGCTACTCGCAAATGGCACACTATCGGGTCGCATCGCGCAAAAAGCGGCAATCAATGAGGCGGAAAACACTTTATTTATTCGGTTGCAGGGGTTGGCGGTCATGATGCTTATGTCGGGATTTAACCGTAACGAATACGATCGCGGTTTCTTTGAATACCTTTGGCGACTGCTATCGGAAAATCTTGCACATGATTCGGTCTGGGGGTGCAGCACCGACGCGGTTCACGCTCACATCGACGATCGGCTGTCCCGTTTTAACGAGCTTGCCACGACCATGCTGACCGAAAAGCTCAACACATTGGTCACGCATTGCAAGATACCCGCCTTGGGACAATACAAAATCATTGTTTTTAATCCGTTACCATATCGGCGTACCACTCCGGTGGAAGCGGTATTAGATATTGCCAAAGACGAAGAATTAGGCAGTTTTATACTCAACAATTCAGATAATGTAGAAATAGTTTATCACGCCGAAAAAGCCATTCCCGAAGAACGCGCTTTACGCAGCCCGGTCAATCTGCCGGGGCGAATCGATGTTTTTCGTCGCAAGATTTCCTTTACGGCGGAATTGCCTGCTTTTGGCTACCGGGTTTATACGGTTCAACCCGTTAAGAAAACCAATTCTGCGCCAGTGCTTGGAAAGTCCAACAAATTTCTCAGAGTAGAAGTAACTCCGTCAGGTCAAATCAATTTGACCTGTCTGGCAAGCGGCCGGGTTTTTAACGATGTCCTTGTGCTTGAGGATACAGGCGATCTCGGCGACGCTTATACCTACAAACCTGCTCCAACGGTGCAGGCGGTCTCCTCCCGGGATTATCAACCGACGGCGGTCAAATACATTTCCGATGCCCAGCAAAGCTGCTGGACTATCGATTACGCGTTGCCTTTGCCTGTGTCGAACAACGCCAAACGCACCGGGCGGGCAACAAAAAAACGAAAAATGCCCATCCGCATAATTCTGATTTTACATCGAAATTGCCCGTATTTAGAGGTAAAGATTGAAGGTAACAACAACGTAGATGACCATTTTTTGCGTGCGGTAATCCGAACCAAGATCGATTCGGAATTCACCCAGAGTACCGGAATCTTTGAAATCGCTGACCGTGACCGCAATGAACTTGGGCGGGATTGGCGCGACCGCGAACGCGCTGTCCGTGATTTAATTAAAATACAGACAGAAACGGCGGGCGGTTTTGCAGTATTGACCGGCCTGCTTCACTCAATGGAGCATTTTCTCGATCGCACCGGCGAGATCGGCATCGGTATCTTGCGCGGTAATCGTTACATATTAGGCTATTATGAAACGCCTAAAGATAAAACTTGGGTTGTCCCAGATAATCAACAGCGCGGTCCATTCCAAGCTCGTTTCGCTCTAATGCCGTGTAACTTTGCCACATCTCCAGTGGAGGAAACGCGGGCTGCTCAATCCTTTGCCAATCCGCCGGCGACTTACTCCGACAGTTCATCACCCGATAAATTTTCGGGGGGAAGACCTTGCGTTCAAGATAGCGACGTTGCCGAGATCTTCAAGTTGCCGGATCCTTATGAAAAAATAGTTTTGCCTAAAGACGCATCGTATCTCGACATCGGCGAATCCGCATTATTACACTCCACCGTCAAAATGGGCGAAGACGGCAAATCCATAATAGCCCGCTTTTGGAATATCAAGCCTAAAAAAGAGACCTTGTCACTTCGTTTGCCTCCTATTGTCACGGCTGTTTTTTGTACAAATTTGGCGGAAGAGCAAAATGAAGAAACTATAAAAATCAATGATAATAGTGTCAATATCGTGATCAATCCCGCAAAAATAGTGACCCTTAAGTTGCAGTTAGACGACTCTTTGTCTCTTGAGCATCAAAACAACTCAAACATGAGGACCGACAAATGAAAAACCTGTCAGCATCCCGAATTCATCACCGCTTTACTCTCATTGAACTCTTGGTGGTTATCGCGATTATCGCAATCCTCGCCGCGATGCTGCTCCCGGCTCTTCAACAGGCTCGCGAAAGAGCGCGTGCCTCGCAATGCGTCAGCAACCTGAAAGGTGTAGGACAATTCATCATGCTTTACGGCAACGACAATCGCGGCATGTTGATTCCTAACAACAATCAAGGCAGCAACGGCGGGCGAAATCCCGGTTTTCTTCCCTACCCCAAACATCTGGCTCTATCAGGGTATCTCCCCGATTTTAACAACGCCTCGTACATTTCACCAAGCCCTATACTGGACTGCCCGAGCACGGCTTCGGCAAAGTTGTATGACACACAGGGCAGGCACTGGGTCAACATCGCCTATGGCTCGGTTCGCCGCGACGGATTAACCACCTCCCCGGTCGGGCTCATGGAAGATTTATACAAAATCAGAGCATACTGGCCGAAGCCACCCTCAACCAATGTACTGTTAATCGACTCCATATCCGAACCGGGTACAGCCAAAGCCCGTTATCAAACCGTCTGCGGTGTCGGAGCCGCCGCCTATGAGGCAATTCATCTCAGACACAACAATTTCGCCAACGCCTGTATGATCGACGGTCATGTCGCCGCGCTAAGCAAGGGCGACCTTACCAGTGGCGGAAGTGCAGCACACTCATGGAAATACGGCGGGCATTTCGGAGCCGGTTCCACCGGTGTTGTCTTTGAAAAAAATCAGGCGGGATTCTAATGAAAAAACTATTTTTATTTTTGCTAAGTGCCGTGTTCACTTTTTCGGCTTTCGGCGGAGTGGAAAAAATGGCAACGCCTTGGAAAACTCCTCCGCGACGGCTAAATTTGCAAAGTTATATCGGCTCAATGTATTATTATGCGGCAAACTTCCCCGATCGTTTTCGTCTTGAGAAGCCGGGCGAATCGCCGCTCGGATTGCCGGTTTATCTTGCCATTATGACCGATCGCGAAGTCCCGGACACAGAAAAGCATGTGATTTTGCTGACCGCCTTTCACTCCGAAGCGGAACGCTCCGCCACTGCCGGATTGCTCGCCTTTACCGAATGGTTGATGGGAGACTCATCCGAGGCAAAAGAAAGTTTGCAAAAAAATGTTATTTTAATGATGCCTCTTTGCAACCCCGAAGGTTTTTTTCTGCAAGAATCCAATATGAATTCTAAAAATTTCGATCCCTATGCCGCCGGACGCGGCAACCGAATCAACCTTGACACCCTCCAACTCAAAAATCCGCAAGACGGACCGGAACACCTCGCTTATCAGACCGTCGCCGATCGTTACAAGCCGGATTTTCACCTTGATGTGCATGGCATTGCGTTGCATTTCAACGGTCAGCTTCAGCCGATGACGCTCGGACGGGCGGGGAGTAACTCCTCGCTGACCTTGTGGGATCAAAAACTGCTATTGATCATGAAAAACATCGGTAAAGAAAAAAGGTTCGGAATAATGGAGCCGGGAATCGACTCGCAACGACTGATCTGGGGTTCGACGATGGGCAAAAAGCAAGAGAGCTTTTGCGACATGGGTCAACCGTATTATTATTGCGCTATGTACAGTTACTTTAGACATCACACTATGCTGTGCATTTTGGAGTCAACCTATAATTTTTCTGTCACCGAGCCGATCAAAGCGTTGTTGCGCCAAGCTAACCAAGGCTTTTCGAGCGATCGAATCAAAGATTTTGCGGTCAACACGATCAAGACTAATTACAACTGTTCTTTAGAGAGTTACGGTTTGACCCGCGCCGAACGCCGAAAAAGCCGCAGCTCGCTCTGGCAAAAACAACAATATTTCGCCATTGGCAGTTCGTATCCGCAATCATCAAACTACATGATCGGCGTGGTCGCTTACGGCGCGGAAGGTCTGAAAAAATTGACCGGGTCCATAAAAGACAGCGGACGCTGGGGTCAAGTCACTTTTGCCGATTTATTAAACTCCATTGCAAACGACAACGCAATTACCATACCTGAAATTAAACATTTCATCTCCTACGCGCCGCCAACCGTCCAAAAAATTATGTTTGAAAAGGGAGTGCCGGACAAGGACAGTGCCGAACCAAACTTGTCGGAGGGAATAGCCATCCTCTGCACACTCCCGACTGCTGAAAACGAAATTCTGGAAATACGGCTCAACGGACACCCCGTATCAGAAAGCCCGGTCGATGGCTATGAGTGCTGGAGCGAAAATGGCTTCACTTATATTCGGGTGAATATTCCGCCCGAACGCATCACCAAAGAAAAGCTCTTTTTAGTTACATGCGCATGGAATCCCAAACAGGATATTGCTTCCGATTACGGTTATCTACCGAATCCGGAGATAAAAAAATGGATAGACACCAAGCTGAATGACTCCGCCGGTGCCGCCGATTTGGTCAATGCGAAAAAAATTCACCAAAATTACATTGAAAGCAAAAAGAAACCAGGGAGATGACCATGCTTAAATCAATTCTACTCGGTACATTCATCTTGATCTCGGTGTTGCTCTGTAGTGCGGAGGAAACCAACAAAACTCCGATTATCCGGCAAGACTTCGAAAATGCCGATTTTTTTGCCGCCGTCTCGTCAGTCGGCTACACCCGGCGTGATCCGCAAGTAGGACAATGGGGACTTTTTAAGGATGACAAAATTGTCTCTATTTCTGAAGAGCAAGCCGCCTCCGGCAAATATTCGCTGAAATATACCGCTGCCGAGAAGAGTCCTTACTTCGCTGTCGGAGTCTTTCCTGAACCGATCAACGGCCATCTGGAATTGGAGTTTTGGGTCAATCGACAAGAAGGTTTCAATTTCATCGTTGGATTGGTAACTCGCAAAGAGGGAAAAAACAACCGATTGCTCTCCTGTGGCACTTTTGATAAAAATCACCAATTCGCCTATTTGGGAAATGATTTGAAATGGCAACGTTCGGGAATCAAATGTCCTGCCGATGAATGGGTCAAATTGAAATTCACGCTCAACCACAAAGAAAACGTCTGCTCTTATTATGTTTTTTTGGATGACTCATTAGAAAAGATCGGAGAAGTCAAATTTGCCGATTCGCTCGGAGAAGTGATGTTTTTTGAGTTACGTCCCAATGCTTCTTCGCCCGGCAGCGCGGTTTATCTCGATGATTTCACCGCCTTTAAGACCAATTAGAACAGCTGCAAAATAAAGGTTATTTTATGATGAAATGTAAGATTGCTGCTCTACTGCTGATAACACTGTTCGGCACTTTTTCTGTTGCTTTTGCCGCTCCTGCTGAAAAAATCACAAATCGCAAGAATGTCGCTGCCGCACTCTTCGGCGCGACCGCCGAAGTGGTCAATGCGGACGGATCGACCAAGGACGCCAACTCCATTCTTCAAAATTCACATAAGGACAACGCCGCCGTCAGTTTGATTGGGACTCCCGCAACCCTGGTTATTAGCTTTTCTCAACCTGAACAGATCAATCTGATTCGCATTTATCCGGGTATGTTGATTTATGCGCTGAATCCTTCGGGGGAAGCAGGAATTTCCGCCTACAAAATCGAACGCTTCAACAACGGGTATTTTCATCCGCTGTTGGAAGCCAAGGAAATGCCAAGTTTTGCCAAAAGCGGAGCCAAAAACGCTGAAGAGTACTATTTTGAACACTCTTTCGCGCCGATCAAGGCGGAGAAGATTCGCATTACCGTGTTGAAATCCGGACACTCCGGCCGCAGTGCATCACAACCCGATATTATCCCGCCCGAGAAACGCACTTCATTAATCCGCTCGGTTGAAGTCTATAGCTCGAAGCGTTCCAATCAGCTGTCCGTTCATCTTCGCGATGCACTTGAAGGAGATTTTTCGTTGCGGCTATACCGCAATGCGTCTGTAGCCAAGCTTCATCTCAAAGGAATTCAATTTGACGCGCTTGAGGCGGTTCTTTCGATTGCCGAAGAAAAATCAAATACTCCTTTGCTGACTCGCGATGTCCGACTGGTCAAAGGTCCGCAAATTATCGACATTCCGCTAAAAGCTTTTCCCGATGGTCGCTTTATCCTTACGATAAAAGCAAAAGCACCCGATTCCCTTTTTAAAGGTGAAATCAGACGAATGCTTCGCACGGAACACCTCTTGCCGGTCTCTCCGCCTCAAGGGGTGATCGTTGTGTCCGATATGAAGCTCTTTCCTGTTGACGATTTTCACTTTGCCGAGCGAACCGGGGTGGAAAATTTTGTCCCGGAGGCAGAATCGATCGAAATTAGCCACCGCATGGGTTTCGGCAATGGACGACAGGACGGTCGCAGTGCTTTTTTTCTCTCCATCGACAATAAAGGTAACTATGTTTCGCAATTCACCGAAGCGGACAATAAAAACAACCGCAAAACTTTTTACGCCTCCAGTTCCGATTTAAAAAACTGGTCCGTCGCCGAGCAAACGCCTACAGGCAAAAAGCCGACTGCGGTCAAATCCCCTTTTGCCCCGCTGCCGCCGGCAGCTATCCCGCGCTGGGGTATCAAAACCCCCTTTGCTCAGGCTAAATTGCGTTTTTACGACCCGGACAAAGACGGCAAATTTTCGCTATCAGAAATCCGTGTCCAATGGTTTCCTCCGACACTCGGAGATTTGTCTAAACACAATCTAAAACCGTGGACCACTTATCCCGTCTGGGAAAAAAACGGCGAATGGCTGCTTTTAACCAAAGAACCGCTCTATATCGAACGCTTTGATTACAGTGCCGACGCGCTTGAAAACGAGATCGACTGCAACGATAACTTCGGCAATCAGTTTCTTTCTGACGACGGCAAAACACTTTTTGTCGGCAAGGCGGGGAGGTTGCGAACTTTTGCCCCCTATACCATCGAATACGACAATATTCCCGAAGCATATCGCATAATGCGGATTTACTACACTCATGACGGCGTGAATTGGCAGTACAAATACTTTGCGCCACCTGACGATAAAGATCCGGTCGGCTTCCAACATTACGGCTACTCGGTACAACGGGTCGAACGCAATTTTTACATCGCCTATCTGCACGCTTACCCCTGTTTTGAACAGCAAATCTACCCGGAAATCTGTTACAGTCGGGACGGTCTGACTTGGATGCGCCTAAAAAAGCGCAATCCATTCGTAAGAAATTCTCCGCCGGACGGCTGGATTTTCGGCATGATCTTCATCGAAAGCTCGCCAACTCCTTTTGAACATGATGATTTTTATTACCTTCCACTGGGGGCATGTTGGCGACGACCGCACTTTTACATAGACACGAATGTCGGCAATGTCACCGGCGAAGCACTCCGACGCAAGTTTGAATCACGCGGACTATCCGAGCAGTGGCCGTACTTTAAGTATTTTGGCACTTGGGATAAACTTGCCGAATCGATGCAACGTTGCGCCCTTAATACCGTTGGTTTGGCAAAATTTCGCAAAGACGGTTTTATCGCCGTCAAAAGCGGCAAAAACGGAGGTCATCTGATTAGTCGCCCCCTCTCTGCTCCAAACTGTGAATTGCTCCTCAACGCCAAAGGAAAATTGAGCATTGAACTCACCTCCCCCAATGGAAAGCTATTGCCCGGATTCCGAGCCGAATTCTCCGGCGATTCAAGTGCGAAGTCCATTATCTGGGAAAACGGAGCAAAGCAACTTCCCGGATCGCCCTTTTGCGTGGTGTTGAAAACAGCAGCAAATACAGAGCTATATACCCTGCATTTCAAAAAAATCAACAAAGGCAACTAACTCCAATGAAATCGCTTTCGTTTATCGACTGGCTTTTGATAATCTCCTACATGCTTATTGTGTTAATTCCGGCTATTGTCGGAAAATTTCGCCAAAAACAGGATACCGCCGAATATTTAGTGGCACGCCACTCCATGAACTGGTTTGTGGTTGCCATCGCGGTGTTTGCGACGCTGTTCAGCACCATCAGCTTTGTCTCCTCGCCCGGAGAAGCTTTCAACTATGGGTTAATCTATTATGCGGTGGGAGTTCTGCAAATCGCATTGGTGCCGTTGGCGGTCTGGCTTTTTTTGCGATTCTTCTTTAGAGTACCGACTTTTACCGCCTACGAGTATTTGGAACAGCGTTTCGACAAAAAATGCCGTTTTTTAGGAGCAACTATCTTTCTTCTGATTCGGCTTTTTTATACCGGGTGCGTCTTTTACTCCGCCGCCGTCATTTTTGAAACGATGCTCGGCTGGCGACCGGAAGCCACCGTACTAATCATCGGATTTGTTACGCTCTTTTACGCCTATATCGGCGGAGCGCGGGCGATTATCACTGCCGATGTAATTCAATCCGCCGTAATTGTATTGGGAATGGTGGCTATCCTGTTTGGGGTTCTTCACGCGATCAACTTCGATTTAAATGCCGTGTTTTCCTTTGCACATGCCCATAATCATCTCTTTGAAGAGGCAACCCGAACGGAATTCTTCAGCTTCGATGTCAAAGAACGGTTCAATTTTTATCTGCTACTGCTGGTAATCATAATCAATCCGCTTCAAGCGATGAGTTGCGATCAAATGGTCAT
>JAISIP010000163.1 GCA_031261965.1 Victivallales bacterium
CATTTTCCTGATTTTTCGGACAATTTAAGTTTATCAATCAAAATCAATGTCGGCAAGGTCGGTAAATTGCTATTGTCATCGACCAGTGCCACGACCGTGCCGGACTGCACCTGCTCCACCGGAATTATCACCACCGGGCGGCGACGCGCATAAATTGCAAAACGAAGATCCGCCGGTTTTATTTTTACATCCCCTCCTGCAAGCTTGGCTTTTATTTCTTCCGCGATTCGCGCCATGCGGGTTGCTTCATTCTCGGCGGTATCTTCCAACGACTTATTTTTGAGCTTTTCTATCTTTGCATCAAACGCCTTGGCTTTTTGGGGATCATAATTGAACGCTTTTTGCAAGTCGCTGCTTAAATTGGCAAGCGGCAATCCGATCATCGCATAACTGCCGTCATCACGCACATAACCGATGTCGATTCCGCTGGGAGTGATTCGTTCAATTGTGGCATCTTTGTAAACTTTGCCGTCAAGCGTGGTAATATTTATGGTCTGTTCAACGGCTTCGGACGACGATTCGGGAATTTCAGTCGCAACAACAGTCCCGGTCGTATTGGAATTGTTTTTTTCGGAATTCTTTGAAACGGTTTCGCCCGCGTTCAAAAACAAAATTCCAAACGAAAAAACTCCCGATAGAATCGGCAAAACGCTTTTCATCATCAATTATCTCCTGATTTATAAGCAGTTTCACCGTTAACATAGATTACAATATCAAAATATCAAGCGTTTTTTTTGCATTTCTCAAAAAAATCACCTACATTATCAGAAAAACATGATTTTTCCTCTTTTGGCTAAATTAAACGTCTCAGCACCAGTGGCTTGGTTTGTCGGTATCGTCGGCGGAACGTTGCCGGCTGTACTCCTTGGCAATTCCATTTTTTATATTTTCACCACCGCAATCACAGTTGGGGCGATCTCTTTTTTGCTCTTGCAACGGCGATTTGCCGTTGTCGTTGCCGCAGGATTGCTGTCAGGGATAGGCGGTATTGGATTTCATCAGCTAAAATCCGGTTATCAGGACAATTACGCCGCCATGCTTCCTATGCGCAACTGCGGTGCTACAGCTCAATTGCGTATCGTTGACCCCCGCATTTCAGAGGTGTCGGACATTGCCCCGCCATCGCTGATTAGGGCGCAAGTTCTCAATTTCCGGCTAAGCGGCGAAACCGAATTTCGCCCGTCCTCCGGCGTAATTTACCTAAAACTCCCCAAAAAAATACCCCCCGAACTTCGTTGCGGCGATATAATTCTCGGCGATGGTGTCTTCGCCCTGCCGAACACCTCCGACGTGTTCCTTTGGCACGAAACGGATTCTCCGTTGGAACGGCTTGAACCCATGCGTGACTTTTCCACCTATCTACTCGCACGCGGTGCATGCAGAACATTTAAAATTAACCAATGCGCCGTAATTGGATATAAACCCGGAGTTATCGGAAAAATCACTCTTTGCCGGGATTGGTTGCTCAAACGCGCCGTAAGTGAAATCAGTAAAGTGGAAATTCGCAATCTAATTGCGGCACTTTTTTTCGGAACTTCGGGGGGAGTTGATACTTCAAGCCGCCTCCGGCTCATTGAATCCGGGACTATTCACCTTTTTTCGGTTTCGGGTATGCACGTGGCGATGCTCACCGCAGTGTTATTGCTGTTTTTGCGTCCGTTGCCTTTGCGCATTCGTTATATTACGTTATTTGCAATGCTTTTACTGTACACGCTTTCCACCGGAGCGAACGCACCTGCCATGCGGGCATTTTACATGATTGGACTATGGTGTCTATTGCGAGCGGCGTTGCTTTACATTCCCTCCTTGCAAACCTTGCTTCTTGCCGGAGGAACACTGATTCTCGCCTCGCCTTACATTATTTTAGACATGGGATTTCAATATTCTTTTATCATTACAGCTATACTCATTCTCGCCGGAGAACGTTTTGAGCAGGCCTCGGAGTTATTGGGCGAAGAATTCCGTTATATGCCAAACTCGCCGTTTAAACGAATGCGGGAAAAGCGTCTGCGCCGGGCGTGGAGTCTATTTTTTGCCATCGGGGCATGTTGTGCCGCATTTGTCGGGGGAGTCGGACTTTCGCTTTACACTCAAGGGCTTCTGTTGCCGGGGTCGATTCTCGCAAATCTGATTCTCATGCCGATAGTCGCGTTACTGTTCCCCGTGCTTTTCTTTAAACTTGCGACGGGCGCTCTCTACAGCGGATTTGACTGGTTCGGCGCAAAGCTTTTGGAGTGGTGTTTTTCTTTTACCGATACAATAACGCGACTTTTCGCAAACGGGTTTGAGCGGCTCTCCGCCATTCGTCCAAGTTTAATAGAAATTTTGCTATTTTATTCCGCGCTTTTCTGGTTGCTCACTACCCGGCGGATTCGCTACGCTGCCTTTGCCCTTGCCGTATTGCTGCTCTTTCCGTTAAGCTGGCTCTATCGTGCGGAAAAATCGCCTTTGGCGTTTTTTGTCGCAACAAACAACATGGCGGATGACCCGATCATCGCCTTGCACGACCCCAAATCCGATTACACGCTTATGGTCAACGCCGCCGGATTCGACTCCTCTATCGCCGGTGCAGAATTTTTGCAAAAGCGCGGAGCGACCCAAATTGACCGAATTATTTTCAGTTCGGCACGCACCGGCAATCTCACATCTCTCGCTCAATTATCAGCCCGATTGCCGATAGAAGAGGCATTCACTGCAAAGTTGGACCGTCATGCTTGGGCATTTCGTAACAAGTTTGCCGAAACCCTCCCGGAATGTCCTCTTAAAACCAGCGAGGGTGGCGGCGACTACGGTTTGGCAAAAATAATTCCTCAAAAAAACGGTTTTGAGCTTGCATATTCCAATTTGCGTACTACTTTTCAGATACGGCTTTTACTTGAAATGTTCGACAACGGCTGGCTGGTCACTTTGCAAAGCTCAAACGGCAAGTCGGAAAGACGGATGTTATCGAACAGCAGTGTCCCGGAGGTTTGGGTTTATGAGTTTAAATAGCGGTAAAATAGAACAATGAAAATCTGTCACATTATCACCCGCATGATCGTCGGCGGAGCTCAGGAAAACACGCTTTACACCATTCTCGGGCATCTGCAAAAAGGTCACGAAGTTACCCTGATTACCGGTCCATCGCCGGGTCGCGAGGGAGAACTCTTGCAAAACGTCGATTTCCCGCCGTTTGAAACGATTGTGTTGCCGTCTCTCGTGCGTGAACTCGACCCGCTCAACGATATTAAAGCATATTTTACCTTAAAAAAATTACTCCGTGAGCGAAAATTCGATGTCGTTCACACTCATAGTTCCAAAGCCGGAGTCATCGGTCGCGTCGCCGCCCGCAAAGCCGGAATACCAGTAGTAGTTCACACCGTACACGGGCAGGCGTTTCACCCTTACGAAAAAGGTTGGCGCAACACGATTTACAAAGAATCAGAACGTTTTGCCGCCCGATATTGCGACAAAATTTTCGCCGTGGCGCAAGCGATGATCGATCAATGCGTCGATGCTTCCATCGCCCCTGCCGAGAAGTATATGGTCGTCTACAGCGGAATGGACACCTCGGCGTTTGCCCACGCGACTCGCGATTTGAATTTGCGCCAAAAGCTTGAAATCCCCCCCAATGCGCGTGTGATCGCTACTTTGGCGCGACTCTTCCCGATGAAAGGATATGAATACGCGATTCCGGCGGCGGCAAAACTCATCGCCGACTACCCCGATACCCATGTACTTATTATCGGCGACGGCCCTATGCGCGACGAACTCGATAAGCAAATCGCCGCACTGAATCTAACCGGGCATTTTCACTTTGCCGGGCTGGTTCCACCGGCGCAAGTTCATGAGTTTTTAGCCCAGGCCGATCTGCTCTGGCATCTTTCCCTGCGCGAAGGCTTGCCCCGCTCGGTGGTACAGGCACTCGCGACCGGAATTCCGGCAATCGGGTATCGTTTGGACGGAACGCCCGAAGTTGTCATCGATGGCGAAACCGGGTTTTGCGTCGCCCCTGAGAGCATCGACGAGGTCGTCGCTGCAACTCAAAAACTCTGGAACGCCCCTACCCTCGCCCGGGAAATGGGCAAGAACGGGCAAAAACTCGTGCTTGAGCGTTTCGACTGGAGGCGTATGGCGGACATTTTGGAAAAAGAATACCTTGAGGCTACCTATAAAAACAGGAAATTTGGCTAAAAATTGCAGTTCTCTGTTGTATGCGCGACCTTGCGCATGGCTGGTTAACTTTATGTTAGCCAGCCATTTGCAAAATCGCACCTCCAAATTGCGAATCTGCAAATTTTTTACCTCAACCCTGTTTTTAGAGATACCCTTGAATTGTTATCAGAAAAATCTCGAAGCTGAACTCGCTTCGTATAAGCGTTTGGCGATCGCTTTTTCGGGTGGTTGCGACAGCACATTTTTAGCCGAAGCGGCGAAACGCGTCCTTGGCAAAGATAACGTATTACTGCTCTTGGCCGACTCAATACTGTTGCCCAGGAAGGAATTAGCGCGGGCAAAATCTTTGGCTGAACATTGCGGTCTTGAGCTTGAAATTCTGCAACTTGCCCCGCTTGCCGACCCTCAAATCAGGGCAAACGATCAATTGCGCTGTTATTATTGCAAAAAACGAATCTTCTCCGCGCTGTTTGCCCGCACCCGTGAACTTGGCTTTGATTTGCTTGCCGACGGTGCAAACTTAAGCGACCAGGGGGACTACCGCCCCGGCGCAAAGGCGGCAAACGAATTAGGCGTGGTGCATCCACTGTCGAAACTGCCCAAATCGGCGATCCGCGAACTCTCCAAAGAGTGGGGTCTTGCCACTTGGAATCTCCCGGCGTCGGCCTGTCTCGCCAGTAGAATTCCCACCGGGACTCCACTCGACGACAAATCGCTGTCAATGGTGGAATCGGGTGAAAAAGCGATAGCCGAATTGGGATTCTCAGGATTTCGGGTTCGCAAAGTAGGAGAGACCTCCGCCCGGCTGGAACTTCAAATCGAAGAGTTGCCCAAAGCAAAACAGCAATTTAAGTTAATCGAAACCGGGCTGAAAATGTGCGGTTTCAAAAGCGTCGGACTCGCGCTTTACCACACCGGGTCGATGAACGCGCAATAACAGTTACCTGCTTGCTCCAAGTTTTTTAGCCAAAGAACTTTGCAGCAACTTTGCGATAAGCTCCGGGTTTCGCGTATGCAACCCAAAGTTATAGATATGCCAAAACGAATTTTCCGCCCCAAACGCATCGATCATGCGCCAGGTGTTTTTACTCTCCGGGTCACGTTCAAAACTCATCACCAGCAAATTTCCCCAAAACGGGCTGCGAATCGTGTTGGAAAAATGGCGTTCCGGCGTTCTCGCTCCCTCGTTCGCGAGGCAAAACGGGCAATAAGCCCCGACCAAAGCGGTCACCGCGCCGTACAACAAAAGCAACGCGACCGGAATCCATTTCCACACCGTCAAACGCCACGACAAAATCCAGCGTGAAATCACCATCCAAAAGATCGGAATAGCCGGAATAAAGTAGCGCATTCCATACGAAGCACCGCCGTATTCATTGGTAAAAAGCAGATAAAACAGGATTATTGCCAATGCCACGCCCAGTCCGCAATACTCCGAAATTCGCAATTTTTTGCGCAAACACCAGACCGCCGGGAAGATCAACAGCAAAAACGGGCAATAGCTGAATAATCCGCGAAAACCCAACAAGGACTGAAACACATAATCGGCAAGACGCGAATAGACGATCACGATTTTGAACGTTCCTCCGCCACCTGCCACATAGAGCGGCATAATTGTGCCGTAAGCAATAAAATTCAACAGCAACACGCCAAGACAAATCACCCCGCCGGTGATGACCACCGCACCGAGCGATTTAACTCGTCCTTCACGCGGAGCACTTAAATAAACTCCCGCTAAAACCGCGATTCCGGCGAAAATACCCAGCGGAATATCTAAAGCACCTGCGATTCCCGCTGCGGCGGCCGCCCAAACTATCGAACGTACAGTCGGACGTGTCTGATACTTTGCAAGTGCCACAACCATGCCGAACAACGCCAACGCCGCCGGGGTATGATTATTCAACATCACCGAGTAACTGGCAAGAGTGGTACTTAGGCACATGGCAAGCGACAGCAGAAATTTCAACTCCAGCTTTCCGCGTGACGTCCGGCGCAAATAGTTGAACATCCAGATAAACAGCAGAATATTGCAAGTACCTGAGAAAAGCAGATTGACCAGATAAATCGACAACATTCGATTATCGGCGAAGTTTAGTCCCGTCATCCGATGAATCGCACCGTAAATCACTCCGGCGCAAAAGCTCAACGGCAGAGGCTTGTCAGAGTAGATATGTCCGTTTCGCTCCACCTTATCGACCGTCGAAGCGAAATTCGTCCGCTCAATATAAAACACGCCTTGCTCGCCGATAGCTTGCACCACTCCGAAACGCGACGACTCGTTCCCCGAAAGCGTCACCTCGTCTTTGGTGTAAAGCACCGCGAAAAGCAGCAAAAACACGATTCCGGCATACATAAGCTTCTTGGCTTTTTGGTGCATAATCGCGCTTTCTCCTAACCTTTCAGCCGAATGATCGCTTGTCTCAACAAATTTTCGCTGTTTTGCTCCGACTGCGGAAGTTCCGAAGATATGGTTTTGAGCACTTTATCGATCGCCTCGCGCTTAAAGCCAAGTTGTTCCAGTGCCAATGCCGCATCGCCGATTGCCGTGGATGAAGCTTGCTCGCCGACTGACGCAAAGACGCTCGCCGCCCCGGTGGAGGTGACTTTGTCTTTGAGTTCCACAATCAATCGCTCGGCGGTACGCTTGCCGATACCCGGAATACGCGAAAGTGACTTTACATCACTGCTTTGCACCGCCCCGCAAAAATTCGCCACCGGCAACGCCGACAACACGCTTAACGCCAACTTTCCCCCGATGCCGGAGACATTTAAAAGCTGTTTAAAAAGATTTTTTTCCTCGATTGAAGCAAAGCCGAACAATACGATCGCGTCTTCACGCACATGAGTGTAGATTAACAGTGTCGCCTCATCGCCGATTTGCGGCAATTTCTCGAAGGTCGAGAGCGGAATTGCGATTTCGTAGCCCACGCCGTGAACATCAAGCACGCACCCGGCAAAGCCGGATTCCACTACCACACCTGTCAATCTGGCAATCATTTATCAACCTCTATATCCAGCGAAATATCGGCCGCCTTGACCGAGTGGGTCAACGCTCCGCTCGAAACAAAATCGACCCCAAGCTTGCCAATGCGCGGCAAACGTTCCAGCGTGATTCCGCCTGACGCCTCCAACTTCGATCGCCCGGCGACGATTTTCACCGCCTCTGCCATGGTTTCATCGGACATATTGTCCAGCATGATGTATTCCGCGCCGGATTCGGCGGCTTCGCGAACTTCCTCAAGGCTGTCCGCCTCGACTTCGATCTCCAATTCGGGATATTTTTCTCTGGCGCGTTTGACTGAGCGGGCGATACCGCCGGAGCCTTCCATCGCCGCTAATTCACGGTGGTTATCTTTGATCATAACCCGGTCATAAAGCCCGATGCGATGGTTGGTCGCCCCGCCGATCGCCACGGCGTATTTCTCAAGATTTCGGAAACCTGGAGTGGTTTTGCGCGTATCAAGCACCTCCGTGACCGTCCCTTCCAGTGCTTCGGCATATTTTCTTGCGGTAGTGGCAACGCCGCAAAGTCGCTGAAGAAAGTTCAACGCCGTCCGTTCCGCAACAAGAATTCCCCGTGCCGGACCGGAGATTTCAGCGATAATTTCGCCGTATTCGCACACGTCCCCGTCTTCTCTTATCGCCTTAAACAGCAAACGCGGCTCGACGATTTTAAAGACCCGCTCCGCGACTTGAATGCCGGCAAGCACCATATGCGGCTCTTTGCAACGCAACAATGCCGTGGCAGTGGCATCTTCCGGCACGACCGAGCTGGTGGTCACGTCGCCGGTGGTACTGAGATCCTCATTGAGTGCAAGCTCTATTAAAAGGTCTGCCCGCCCCCAATCAATTTGCGGAAATTCTTCTAACTTAATCATTTATCCCCTTTTGCCATTAGTTCAATTTTTCGCTGAGCAACCGATAAAGCTCTTCGCCGGAGGTGGCGTTAAATACCTGATTGCGAAACGCTTCATCTTTTAACGACGTGCTAAGTTTGGACAAAACGCGCAAATACAACTCATGCCGATCGGCACGCGCCACAACCATAACTACCAAGTGAACCAAGCGGGAGTCCACGCTGCTGTAATCGGGAACTCCGTTGCGAATCAGAGCCGCCGCCGCCGTCAGATCCGCCGTTGCCGTCGCCAGTCGAACATGCGGAATCGCGATCCCCAACCCGAACCCGGTGCTTTGGAGTTTTTCGCGGACAAAAACAGCTTCGGCAAGAATGTTCCTGTCTTCCGAGCCGGAGAAAGCCACCAGAGAATCGATCAGCTTATTTAGCGTCTCATTTTTATCGGCACATTCAAGCACCATGCACCGATCCGGGGTCAATCGACATTCACCATCGGTAGAATCGTTCATCGCGGGGAAAAACCTTTCCTTAAAAATAACAGTTTAGGGATAGCCTTATATAATATATCGCAATCTTTATCGAATGTAAAGCCTGATTCTGTGAATAAAATTGTGGCAATCAATATTATCGCTTATCCAAAATTTTCCTTCACGAACTCAGGTTTAAGGCTACCTCTTAAGGGGATCTCTAAAAACTGGAAATTTGGCTAAAAATTGTAGCTCACAATTGTATATGCGATTTTGCGCATAGCTGGTTAACCCTATGTTAGCCATCTACTTGCAAAATCGCACCTCCAAATCATGAATTTGCTAATTTTCAACGCAACCCAGTTTTTAGAGATACCCTTAATTGTTTTTGCCGTTTGCTGTTTGGGTTTACCGGGCGACCGCCTTTACTCTTGCGTTTGGCAAGATTGGCAAGACTGGCAGCCCTCTGTTTTTCGCTCCTTTGGCGAATCATTTGACCGCAAGTCGGGCACGAACACCCCGATTGCAATGTCAGTGCTGGTTTTAGACGTGTCCCATTGGTATAGAGTTCTTCTGCATCAATATCCAGCTGGTCGTTCCAACTTACTCCATAACCTCCGCCGTCAATTTTTGCCTGCTCAAAAAATTCAGGAATTGTCTCGAAATCCCTAAACGCCGGAATCACGTCAAAAAGTTTAGACATATCATAGAGCGTTTCCGCCCCGTCCTGAAAAACCACAAAGAGCAGAAAATTTTTTATCGGTTTAAGTTGTTTGATTTTGTGAAGCATAATCCTCCCTCATACTTATTCTAACGGAGGCAGTTGTCTGAATTTTTGAGTTTCCCACATGTCCAGCAAGGTTTCCCGATTTATTGCAGTCCATTCCTGTACCATGGATAATGCCTTATCTGGCAGATCGCCTTCCAGCATATTGCAGGAAGAAACATCTATTACACCAGCATACTCTCCGTAAATTGCATGAATATGAGCTATTCCGTGTTCTCTGCCAAGTAAATACATCTTTATGACAATTCCATAAAATCTGGCAAGCACTGGCATGTATGCACCTCTTTCTTTATTAGGCCACCTCAACAATATAACTCTAATTTAGAGTTATGCAACAAATAAATGCACAAAAATTTAAAAATCGAGTATCCATAAATAACAATTGCTTGATTTTTTAAATTCACGCGCTATTTTAGTTTTGGTGTTTAAAATTGCACGGCGAGTTCAGATAAATTTTTTACAATTCGCTCTTTTGCAAAAAAGAGTCGCCCGCGGGGAGCGGGCAATTACGCACGCCAATTTTACAAAAAGAGGTGTGCAATTTCGGACAGGTCTCGTAC